>CALMOM010000090.1:0-1335 GCA_937873305.1 uncultured Terriglobus sp. | reverse complement strand
GTAACAACGCGGCTGCGGGCATCCCGCGAGATTGAGCGCGACGCGCTGCTGGCGACATTCGGAGGGAACGGCATACACTCCGCGGACGTACAGCTCCTCCACTACGGGCAGCTCGGCAACCAGGGCGCTTTGCGGGACGCCGGGCAGCACAAACCGCACACGGGATACGAGCACATCGTGTAGAGCCTTTGCGTTCTTTGCATGAGCGCTTTTGCAGTAGGCGAGGCCCGGTATGCATCTGAGTGACATCTATGAGAATCGGCATCACGTGTTACCCGACGTACGGCGGCTCCGGGGTTGTCGCGACTGAGCTTGGCATCGAGCTGGCCGCGCGCGGGCATGAAGTTCACTTCATCACCTATTCGCAGCCGTTCCGGCTTACGGGACGCGAAGCCAATATCTGCTACCACGAAGTGCCGGTCACGAATTACCCGCTGTTCGAGTACCCGCCCTATGACCTGGCGCTGGCGACGCGCATGGCAGAGGTCGCGGAGTTCTACAAGCTCGACATCCTGCATGTGCATTACGCCATCCCGCACAGCGTAAGCGCGCTGCTGGCGCGGCAGATGCTTGCCAAACGCGGCAAGCGGCTGCCGTTCATCACCACCCTGCACGGCACCGACATCACCCTGGTCGGGCTCGATCGCTCGTACCTGCCGATCACGAGCTTCGGGATCGAAGAATCCGATGGCGTCACCTCAATCTCGGCACACCTGCGCGATCGCACCTATGAGGCCTTCGACGTGAAACGCGAGATCGAAGTGATTCGCAACTTCGTGAACTGCGATCTGTACACGCGAAACCCGTCGCATGTGCAGCGGATGCGTCAACGCTACGCAAAGCCCGACGAAAAGCTGCTGGTGCATCTGTCGAATTTCCGTCCGGTAAAGCGCATTCTGGATGCGGTCGAGGTATTTGGGCGCGTCGCCGCGGCCATGCCCGCGCGGCTGATGCTGATCGGCGACGGGCCGGACCGCTCTGCTGCCGAGTACCTCGCCATGCGGCTGGGCGTCGCCGACAAAGTACATTTCGTGGGCAAGCAGGACAACGTGCATGACCTGCTGCCGTTGGGCGACCTGATGCTGATGCCCAGCGAAATGGAGTCGTTCGGTTTGGCGGCTTTTTTTTTTATTGATTGGGGTTTAACTTAGATCTACACTCGCGTGGGCGGCGTCCCGGAACTGGTGGACGCCGTCTGCCGAGGCGTGCTGGCGGCCCAGGCGATCAAGCCTCAAGCCCGGGTGTTGGCCACCGCTCGGGGGATCGACTGCGTCGAGGTCGAGCTCGCCGTGCTGCGCGGCGAGCGCCAGCCCGAGCTGAAGCTGTTCGCGGCAT
>CALMOM010000089.1:16525-28152 GCA_937873305.1 uncultured Terriglobus sp. | reverse complement strand
AGGTCAGACACTTTGTTGCCGGTCGCAGCTGTGAAGACAAAGGTTCCGCCCGTGGCCGAATGCTGGATGGTGGTCTTGGAACCTACCGTCAGGAGTGTGTTTGCTGTCAGCGAAGCCTGGGTTGACGTGAAGGAATTGGGCACGGTGGAGCTGAACACGTTCTGTCCGTTGAAGTCCGTGGTCTGGCCGATCTGGTTGACTTCGGCAAGGATGGACTGGAACTCCTTGTCCAACGCGTCAGACTGGCTGCCACTACCGGTCGTGAGGTTGCCATTGGCGGCTTCGGTCGCCAGCGTCACAGCGCGATTCAGTAGGGTGGTGACCTGCGATAGGGCGCCATCTGCCGTCTGCAGCATGCCAACGCCGTTGGTGGCGTTCTGTGCGGACTGCGTGAGCGCAGCAATGTTTGCCTGCATGCCGTTGGCGATGGCGAGACCCGCTGCGTCGTCCGCACCGGTGTTGATGCGCAAGCCTGTCGAGAGCTGGGTCAACGTCTTGGTCAGGTTCATCTGCGTGTTTGAAAGGGAGTTCTGCGCGCTCAATGCTGAAACGCTGTTCAAGATAGAGAGTGACAAGGGAAGTCTCCTGATTGGGTTGAGGCCGAGCGCGAACCTGCCCCGCCAATGATGCTCTTATCGACCAAGTTGGGCAAACAACCGCGAGTTGTTGCAAAGTCGCGCACCAGTTTCCTACTGGGGGTTCAGGTAGTTCAGCAACGACGTGGGCAGGAGCTTGGCAGCGGCCGCCAGCAGGGCTGTGTGCGCAGTCTGTGCTTGCGTAAGGGCCTGGATTGCGCTCGTCGTGTCCACTCGTGTCAGCGCCTGTTGCTGCGAGCTGAGGGAGATGGACTCCTGGGAGAGGTAGCTCTCCTGTGCGTTGATCTGTGTGGCCGTACCTGCGTAAACCGCGCGATGCTGGCTGACCTGGCTTAGTGCGGCGTTGATACCACCAAGAGCGCTTGCAGCGCCGCTGCTATCGCCAGAACCGACCGCGGCGATCAGCTTTGACAGGGATCCAAGTGCGTCACCCTTGCTGTTGGAGAAGATCTGATTACCCGGAATATTCGTGGGCACGGACAAACCATCGCCAATCGACACCTGGTTGACGCCGCTGTTGCCCTGGTAGCTGTACCCGGTAGTTGAGGTCGCATCTGCCACAAAAGCGGAGGCCGTTGTAGAAGTGCCTGCGAACAGGTTGCTGCCGTTGTATTTGGTATTCGCGAGCGACACGACTTGCTGCATAACGCTCTGTAACTGCGTCACAACTGCGGCGCGGTCCGTGGCGTTCATGGAGCCGTCTGCGCCCTCTGTGCCAAGAGAGATGGCGCGTGTCAATTCGCTAACTACGCTTGAAAGCGTGCTATCCGCCATCTGTACCTGTCCAAGCACGGCGTCTGCGTTCTTGGTGTAACGGTCGACATTGGACGAAGTTGCGAGGCTGAGCGCGTTCGCGGCTGCCGCGTACGGGTTGTCAGACGGTGTGGCGATGCTGAGGCCCGAGGACAGCTGCTGCACGGCCTTGTCCAGCGCCTGCGAGGTAGTGCTGATGCCTGTGTTAACGAAATCCGACATGTTTGGGTCGACGCGCATCAGTTGCCGCCCATATTCATCAGTGTGGTGTAGCACTCGCTCAAGGTGGAGATCACCCGCGCAGCTGCCTGGTAGCCCTGCTGAAAGCGGATGAGGTTTGTCGCCTCTTCGTCGACAGAGACCCCAGACTCACTGCTGCGCTGTGACGTCAATTGCGTGAGGGCTGCGGTCGTGGAGGTTAGGTCGGAGCTCGTCTGCGCACCGGCCGCGCCCACGTTGTAGACCAGGCTGGCGTAGGCTGCCGCTGGCGTTGAACCGGATGCAAGCGTACTTGTTTGCACGGCTAGCAGAGTTGCTATGTTGCCGTTGCTGCCAGCTGTGCCGTCTGAACTGGCGGCAATTTTGCCCGGGTCGGTAATGGCAACCTTGACCGCTGCTGCCGGACTGGCACTACCTGCAGCAATGCTGAACAGGGCACCGCCTGCATTGCCACTGGCGTCTTTACCGGAGGCCTGTGCTGTATTTATGGCGTCGGCGAATTGGGTTGCGAACGTGTTGAGCTGGTGGCTCAGTGCGGGCAGCGTTGAGTCGCGCGCGGTCAGCAGGCCGCCCAGTGTGCCGCTCGTAAAGGTGCTGGTGATGTCGGTCCCTGTTGCATCCAGGATGTGGGCCTGACCGTCCACTCCGGTGGCGACCTGAAGTGAGCTTGCCGAAACGCCCACCACAAGAGGCGAGCCGGATGCTGTGGTGATGGTGGGTGAGGCGTCGGTCTGAACGGTGGCGATGCCGGTAAGCGCAGCCAGCTGCGTCGTCAGCGCGTCGCGCTGATCCTCTAGTCCTCCGCCACCGTCGGTACCGCTCTGCACGGCTGCGAGTTGCCTGTTGAGGGAAGCGATCTGCGCGGTTAGCTGGTTCACCTGGGCAACTGCAGAGGTTACCTGCTGATTGGCATTGGAGCTGGCGGTGGACAGTGCAGATGCGCCCTGGTGAAATGCGTTCGCCAACTGGTTGGCGGCGGTCAGCACTGCTTGCCGCAGCGAACCGTCGGAGGGGGTGGTGGACAGTGCGGAGATGCTCGAGAAAAGACCCGACAGGCTGCTGCCAATTCCACTCGTCGTGCTCGAGAAAGCGGTGTTTATCTGTGTGGTCAGCGTGTTTTGCGCGGTCAGGCTTGCCTGGCTAGACGTCTTGTCGTTGATGGCCGTGTTCAGTACGGAGTCGCGCACACTGGTGTACCCGGTGTACTCCACACCCATGTCGACGCTGACACCGTTCTGCGTCATGGCGTCTGCGCTCAATGAGAGAATCTGGCGCGAGTAGCCGGGTGTGTTGACGTTCGCAATGTTGTTATTGGTGACCGCCAGGCCCGCATATTGTGCTTGAAGAGCCTTGGACGCGATGGAAAGTGCTCCATTCAGACTGAGCATGGTTTATGCCTCGCAGTAAAGCTGTTGCTGGTGATGTGCGGGAGACGGTGCCTGCCCATACAAAGTGCACACGCCACGCAGGAGGGCTGCAGACTGGCTAACCTGACTAAGCAGGCCTTGGTACGTGCGGCTTACCTGCTGTAGAGAAGCGTTAGCAGAGCGCATCTGTTCTAAAAGAGGTGTCTGAAGGTACAGGTTGCGCAAGAGCTGAAGATTGCGTCGCATGCCGCTCGAAAGCATCTCCTGCCGCCATAGGCTTTGCTCAAATTCCGGAAGGGAGTTTTGCGCGATAGCATCCACTGCCGTCAGCAACTCCTTGCGCAGCGCCGTTGCCTGCTGAAGGTAGTGCTGCGCCACGGCGGCACCGTCGTGTGTGGGTAGGGAACTCATCGCCGTGCCTCCGCCTTGTACGCTGTCAGGGCATCCGTCATGGCTGCCGCACCGCCCGGGCTTGTTACAGCAATAGCTGCGTCATTGTGGTTGCCCTGCTCCTTGGCTCCGGCTTTCGTGAGCGCACGGAGCACGAGCTTGGAGATGCCAATGCCACCGCTTGCAGCGAAGCTGGAGGCAAGCTGTTGCGTCGCGAAACCCTTGAGCTGGTCGCTTCCAGCGTCTGTATCGCTGTCCGCGCCAGGGACAGATGCAAAGCTGGACTCCGCATCCTGGAGCCATTGGCTCAGCAGCACGGTTTCGAACTCTTTGGCTGCGTTCGCCAGTGTTGGGCTTTCGGCAGACTGTGCGGTGCTGCCGGAGCCGGCAGATGGAACTACTGCTGTAACCATCAGATGACCTCCAAGTCTGCTTCAAGCCCGCCCGCGGCCTTGATGGCCTGCAAAATCGACACGATGTCGTGCGACGTGGCACCGATCGCGTGAAGGCCCTTGACCAGTTCCTCGACATTGGCGCCGTTGCCGAGGCGGATGGAGCGGGCTTCCTTGTCCTGCACGTTGACCTCGGTGTTGCTGACGACTGCGGGCGAGGCGCTTGTGGCAATCGCTGCTGCCGGCACGGCGGTGTTCACGGTGTCCACTTGGATCTGCAAACCGCCGTGCAGCACGGAGACGGGTAGCAACAGAACATCGCCACCCAGCACAATGGAGCCTGTTCGCTCGTTCACAACGACGCGGGCCGCTGCCTGGATGTGCAATGACAAATTCTGTATGCGTGAAATGAGCTGCGGTACCGAGAGACCCTTCATTGCATTGGCATCCACCACGATGTGGCGGCTGTCCACCGCTGTTGCCACGGGTATCTTAAAGTCGCTGTCGATCAGGTCTGCAATGTCTCTTGCTGCGGTGAAGTCGGCGTCACGCAGCAGGAAGGTGACGGTCTGCATGCCGTGCAGGTCGATGCTTGCGGAGCGCTCGATGGTGCCGCCATTCGGAATGCGCCCTACGGTCAGATAATTGACGCGCCGTAAATTGCCGGCCGCACCTTCGGAGTAGCCGCCCGTGGTGAGCGCACCCTGCGCCTCGGCATACACTTGGCCGTCCGTTGCGTGCAGCGCGGTCAGCAATAGCACGCCGCCCTCAATGCTCTTTGCGTCGCCTACCGACGATACTGTGACGTCGAGCTTCATGCCTGCCTCGGCAAAGGCGGGCAGCTGCGCTGTGACCATAACAGCAGCGACGTTCTTCACAACCGCTGCGCCCGTGGGAATCTGCACGCCCATGCGCTGCAACAAATTGGCCAGAGTCTGTACGGTGAAGTATGTCCGCTGGCGATCCCCCGTGCCCTGCAGACCTACGACCAACCCATAGCCGATGAGCTGGTTTTCTCGAACGCCCTGTATCTCTGTGACATCGCGCACCTTGACTAGGTGAGTACTCCCGGAAGCTTGAAACAACGATAGCGTCGCTGCCGTGAACAATAGCGCGGCACGAAGAAGCAGGTTGTGTTTGCATCGAAGGGCCACAACGGAGTTCATCGGTCAAAAGCCGAAAAGCCGTAGTATGGCGCGCACCACGGGGTTGGGTGAGCGTACGCTGTCGGAAATAATGCCCTTGCCTTTGAGCTCGATTTCAAGTGCGCTCAGGCTGGTGGAGGCGACGGTGTTTGTGGGAGTGATGTCGCCAGGGCGTGCGATGCCACGTACGATCACCTCTTCGTGTTGGTTGTTCATGGCGATTTGGCGGTGTGCCTCCACCACCAGGTTGCCGTTCGGCAGCACGGCGATGATTTGACCGGTAAGGCTTGTGGAGAAGGCCGTATTTGAGGCAGTGGCGCCAGACCCTTTTAGGGTGCTGTTTGAATTCGCGGCAAGCAGTGGGTTGGTGTGCGCCGTAGACACGCCTGCCAAGCCGGTGATGGCAGAGCTGGTGTCGAATGCGCGTGCGCTGTTAACACTGCCACTCTGCGCGGCTGTGGTTTGCACAGCGACCAGTACTGTCACCGTGTCGTTGAGAGTGCGCGCTTTGTAGTCAGCGTTAGGGTCGATAAGCACGCCTTGCGGCGACCACAGGCTGCCGACGGTGTGACTCGCGGGAGCACCGACGATCGCCTGCTGCACACTTGCGAGATAGTCAGCGCGCAGTTCTTCCGTGCTTTTTTTCGGTTCGCGATGTGCAAACGGCAGCGCAAAGCAACCCGCAGGTACTAACAGCACAAGCGTGGTGAGCCATTTCATTCCATGCTTCCTCGTACGGTGGTTGCGCTCAGCACGGTGGCGCGATAGGTGTGCTTGCGGTCGAGTGTTGCAACCCGCATTGACTGGTCGACGGCTGCACTGTCGAGCGAGACGACGGGCAGATGCATATGCAAATGGCCCTCGTCCAGCAGCAGGATCAGGCGTGCTCCAGCATGCACAAAGACCGGCTCTGCCGAGATCGCAACTGTGTCAGCCAAAGCGGGTCTAGACGTAGCCTCCGGCAGCACCGATGCCACGCTGCTGCCGCCTGGCCTCGTTGAGGCTACTGGTGGCAACGTTGATGTCAGCAGCACAGGTGCAGCACTACTGTGGATGAGCGTGACGCTAAACGGGAGGCACTCGCCAGCACGGTGGCAACGCAGGCGCAGGCGTAAATGGCCGTCCGGCATACGATCCGCGCCAACCACCTCAAGCGCGGGATCGCTCACAGCGCTGCTTAGCAGCATCGGCGTGCGCATATCGGCTGTTTGCACATCGAGACCGTCGCTGTGCAGGGCACGGGCAATAGCCTCTGTGCTTAAAGGGTAGCGATGCGCATTCATCTGTGCCCCTGCCGGGGCGCTGCCTGCAGCTATAGAAAGCGTACTGATGAGCATGCAGCCGACCACGGTCTTCATACGCACTTCCACCTTTGCGCTGGGATCACGACGCAAGCTGGTTGAGTTGCTGAAGCATCTCATCGGCCGCCTTGACCACGCGCGAGTTGGACTCGTACGAGCGCTGCGCCACAATCATTTCGACGAACTGCTCCACCGTGCTGACATTCGACTGTTCCAGGGTGTTCTGTTGCAGGGTGCCCATACACTCGGTGCCACCAGGTTGGCCAACGATAGCTTCGCCTGATGCGGCTGTCGACAGGTAGACATTGTTGCCAACACTGTTGAGGCCACCCGGGTTTGCAAAGGTGGCCAGTTCGATCTGACCTGCCTTGCTGGCCTGTGCCTGCCCGGGCAGCGAGACACTCACCGTACCGTCCGATCCGATCGAGACAGCCGTCGCATCCGCGGGCACGTTGATAGTCGGCTGTAGGGGGTTGCCCTCGGGCGTGACCACGTTGCCTTGGGAATCCAGATGAAACGAACCAGCACGGGTATAGCCGGTCTGCCCGCTGGGCAGCTGTACCTGGAAGAACCCGGAGCCCTTGATAGCTACATCCAATGGGTTGCCCGTGGTCGTCAGGTCACCCTGCGTCTGGATGATCTCAGCGGACCCCGGACGTACACCCAGCCCGATCTGCAGGCCGCTGGACACAGTGGTCGACGCCGTGGCCGCTGAGCCGGGCATCGTCTGGTTCTGGTACATGAGATCCGTGAATTGCATGCGTCGCTGCTGAAACCCGGTGGTGCTGGAGTTCGCAAGATTGTTGGCGATATTGTCCAAATTCAACTGCTGTGCATTCATGCCGCTGGCAGCCGTGTAAAGCGCTCGTATCATAAAGGAAGTCCTAAGAGCTTCTAGCTCACGCGCACAAGATCTGCCGCGGTTTTATTCATGTCGGTGTCAATCATGTTCAGCACGTGCCGCATGGATTCGGCCGCGCGTTGCGCCCCAATGAGCTGTACCATGCCATCGATGGAACTTACATTAGAGCCTTCCAGCGCACCCTGCTGCACGGTTGCGGTGCCCGCCTGCTCCTGGGCGCCAGTGGGTGCCGCATAGTTTGAACTTCCGTGTTGCACCATGTTCTTGCTCGATGGCCAATCGACAATGGCGAGCTTGCCTGCAATGGACCCGTTTTGTGTGATGGTGCCATCTCCACTAATAGACACAGGCCCTTTGTCCAGCATGATGGCTCCGGCCTCGCCCAGCACCGCATCGCCCGTGCTCGTAACGAGCTTGCCAGTGCTATCCAGCTGCAGATTGCCGTTGCGCGTGTAGGTAGTCCCGCTGCCAGTCTGGACCTTGAGATAGCCGCTGCCCTGCAGGGCAACATCCAGTTCATTGCCTGTGCGGGTGAGCATGCCTTGTGCCTGGTTGAGCTGTGAGCTGGTGAGCTGACTAAAGCTGTTTGCAGACTGGTTCAAAGAACTTAGGTTGCCGTGATGTACGGCCTGCGCCAGTGCTGTGCCGAAGCTTGTTGTTTGTGCGCGGTAGCCTGTGCTGCTGCTGTTGGCGACGTTCGCCGCGATGCTGTCGAGTGATTGCATCCGGGTTACTAAAGCAGCGCAAGCTGAATACATTCCGCTGTTCATGCAGTACTCCGGCCCCTGGTCTTATGCGTATCATCGGCAGCGCGAAAGCGTTGGTCATGCCCCAACACAGCACACGGCCGCTCTCTAGATTGCAAGAGCCGCCGTATGGGAGGGCAGACGTTCAATGATTTCTTGTACGCGCAGGCCGTAGTTGCCATCCAGAATGACAACCTCTCCACGTGCGATAACCCTATCGCCCAGTATCAGATCCACCGGTTCCTCCACCCCGCGGTCGAGTTCGACCAGAGAACCCGTGCTCAGCTCCAAGACATCACGCAGCCGCATGGACCGCTGACCGAAACGGAGTGTGACGTTCAGCGGTACATCCACGACCCGCTCGAGCTGGCGCGTATGCACGAGGGCAGCTTCACCTGAGAGGGTGCGTGCATCCAGCATCGGCTTCCTCCCAGCTGTGTTCGCTTCATTCGCAGAGTGATCCATGCGTACTCCTTGGTTATTGCACTTGCTTTGATACGTTGATCTGTGCGGCTTTGTTGTTACCGCGGCGTACGGGCGTCACATCGAAGATAGAGTGATGTCCGACTTGCAGATGCACAGGGACCTGCACAGTAGCGCGTAAATCAAGCAGGCTGCCCACCTGCATGGTCACGAGCTCGCCAAGCGGCACGCAGAGGTCGGGCAGCGTGGCCGACACAGAGATCGAACAGTTCAACATCCGCTGTTGCAGCCGCTCCTGCTCCTGCGCCTGGTCTGAGAGGTGCTGATCATTTGGTTGGCTGCCTCGGATGACTGCACCGGCGAACTGCCCGGGTAGCGCAAGTGCAAACGTGCACAAAGTGCCGCTGACACGAATCTCAAAGTGCAACACCACTACGCGATCTTCGTTGGCAAAGATCTGGCTGTTCGCAAGACTCTTGATAGATGGCTGCGGAGTTACTGAGACATTCACTGCTTTCCAGGCGCGCTCCAATTGAGTGCACATGAGTTCCGTCATACTGCGGAAAAGTTCTTCGTCTATCTCTGTAAGTTCGCGCAGTTGGTCAGATTGCTCACCCAACCCACCCAACAGAATGTCAAGCAGGGGAAAGAACAACGCGCTGTCAAAGCGAGCCACCACACGCTCGCCCAGGGGCTGTAATGCAAGTGGTACTAGATAACTGCTCGAGAGAAGCGAAGTAGTAAATTCGCGCGCACCCTGTTGCTCTATCTTCTGCAGCCTTACTTCCAGCGGTGAACCTAGAAATAGATCGAGCGCGTGGGCAAACGAACGTGCAAAGGCTTCATGCAGGCTACGTAGCTGACGTGTGCTGTCATTCGACAGCAGACCTGATGTTCGAAAGTCACAGGCGTGCATCAAGGAATCGTTTTCTTGCTCTGCCGGTGGCAAACATTGCTCCTACTTTTGAGTGCGCCTAGACACGCTGCAAGTGTGCAGGTCCCTGCGACGTCTTGCTTGGTCTATCGGAACGTCTCCACGAAAGCGTGAATCGGGCGACCGCCACCGGAAACGTCGCTTCAGCGCACAACACCCAGCGTTCGCACGGGTGTCATCGGTGGGATTTCCGAGGGAGAAACTACAACCACCTTGGGCAGAAAAGGTTCCAGGAGACGACGCAGGTAAAACCTGCCTGGTGAAGAACACAGCAGTACAGGGGGTGTTGACCCAGCATCCGGACCCAGTGCCGAGCGCAAGCCGTCCAGCACTTTGCGCGCCACGGAAATCTGCAGACCGCTTGAGCTAATTTGCCCAGGCTGCAAGTTGCCTGCACGTGCACACTCCTCTTCGATAGAAGCGTCCAGCGTCATGACTTTGAGTTCGCCGTCTTCCGAAAGCAGCGGCTTAACCAGGGCACGACTCAGTGACTGACGGCATGCCTCCACCAACGCCACAGGATGTTTGTTGACGGCGGCAGTTTCTACCAGGCCTTCCAGGATCGTGCCGAGATCGCGGATGCTCACTCCCTCTCGCAGCAAGCCCTGCAGCACCCGCTGTACTTCACCAAGGCTCAGTAGCTTGGGAATCAACTCGTCCACCAGCTTGGGATGGGAGTCGGTCAGGCGATCGATGAGACGTTTCGTTTCGTGCCGGGTCAGCAGTTCATGCGCGTTGGTTTTGATGACCTCCGCCAGATGCGCACTCAGGACCGACGTGGGTTCTACGACGGCGCAGCCTTTTGCGATGGCCTGTGCCTGCAATGCTGGCGCAATCCATTTTGCGGCCACGTTGAAGGCTGGTTCCTGCGTCTCTAGGCCCGGCAGGTCGACAGGACCCGGGCCTGAATTGATCGCGAGCAATTGGTCACGGCGCAGTTCCCACCGTGCCACCTCAATGCCGCGCGTCAGCAACACGTATTCGTTCTCTCGCAGTGCAAGATTGTCAGTGATATGGATGGGAGGAACGAGAAATCCAAGCTGCTGCGCTAGCTTCTTTCGCAGGCCCTTAATACGGTTGAGCAGCTGTCCACCTTGCTTCTCGTCCACGAGAGGCACCAGACCAGCGCCAACCTCCAAAGTGAGATCATCGAGTTTTAAGACAGCGTCAAATGGGTCCACTGCTGCGGACGCAGTTGTGCCAGCAATGGTTTTCTGCGCCTCTGCTGTGTTCGCTTCTGAAGCTTTGGCGACAGAGCCCTTGAGCTTGTAGCCGCCGAACATCAAGCCCGCGCCCAGCGCAAAGAAGCTGAATTTTGGCAGGCCTGGTATCAAACCGAGCGCAACTAGAACGCCGCCCGCAATCCAAAGCAGGGACGACGAGTTGACGAGCTGTCGGCTCATGTCCACGCCTAACGTTTGCTTGGAGGCGGCACGGGTGACCACGATGCCACCCGCCACAGACACCAGCAGCGACGGCAGGATAGAGACCAGGCCATCACCAACCGTCAGCACGGTGTACGTCTTAAGCGCCTCCATGAAGGGGACGCCCTGCTGAAAAACACCGACCATGAACCCGGCAATGATGTTGATGGCAAGGATGAGGATGGTCGCCAGCGAGTCCCGCTGGCTGAAGCGCGCCGCGCCATCCATTGCGCCGCAGAACTCGGCCTCCTGTGCTACCAATTCGCGCCGTGTGCGAGCCTGCTCTTCGTTAATCAGCCCAGCGTTGAGGTCGGCGTCGATGGCCATCTGCTTGCCCGGCATTGCGTCCAGCGTGAACCGTGCAGACACCTCGGCTGTGCGTACCGCGCCGTGGCTAATGACGAGGAACTGGATTGCAACCAGGGCTGCAAACAGCACAAAACCCACAATATAGTTGCCGCCCATTACAAACTGTCCGAACGCTTCCACCACGGCTCCGGCAGCAGAGCGACAGTCGTTGAAGTGCAGCAGGTTGCGGCGGGTACAGGCCAGGTCAAGCGCCAGCCGCGTGAGTGTAAGCAGCAGAATCACGCTGGGGAAGACCGAAAACTGTACCGGCCGCAATACCTGGATGGCCGTGAGAAGCACCAGCACTGAGACCGCAATGCTGCCGGTCAGCAGCAAGTCCAGTACAAAGGGCGGCAGTGGCACCAGAAGCACAAAGATCATGCAGACGGCGGCCAGTGGCACTGCCCATTCGCCAAAACTATTCAGAAACGTGAGAAGTGTCTTTGCTTTCATCGGGGCGGCACCACGTCTCCGGCAGCGTTGCGTCTGCTTCGCATGTTTTCTTCATCGCGCATGCGCGCCTCCGCACGGAACACCGTAACTAGGATTTCGGCCACAGCACCATACAATTCAGCGGGGATCGTCTGTCCGACCTCCACGTCCTTGTACAGAGCACGGGCAAGTGTCCTGTTTTCAAACATGGGTACTTCGTTTTCGTGCGCAATGGCTTTAATTTTTTGCGCGAGCAAGTCCAGGCCTTTCGCCACAACCTCAGGTGCTGCCATGG
>CALMOM010000089.1:0-16515 GCA_937873305.1 uncultured Terriglobus sp. | reverse complement strand
GTTTCATAGCGCAAGGCGACAGCAACGTGTGTAGGGTTGGTCACGATCAGGGTTGCTGTGGATGCGGCAGCAAGCGGTTTGCGTTGGCGCATGGCCCGCTGCAGCTTGCGGAGATGGCCTTTCACAAAGGGATTCCCGTTGTGCTCCTTGTGCTCGCGCTTTATCTCGTCATGGCTCATGCGCAGCTTGCTTTCTCCCTGCCGCCACGTCAGCACATAGTCCACTGCGGCCCAGACGAGCAGCACAAGGGCGCTCTTCCACAACACCGATTTCAGGATGTCGCCCACAAGGTTTGCGATGAGTCGAATGTCTGAACCGGATGCGCGCGCCAGTTCGCTCCAGTGGGACTGCACAGCCAAACCGCCAAAGAGCACGATGGCAACTGCAGGCAACAGGCTCTTGGCCAGTGTGCCTACCGTGGCGACGGAAAAGATCTGGCGAAGGCGATTCGCCGGGCTGAGCCGCTCAGGCTTCAGCGCAAGCGCGGCAGGCGCAAAGTTGAGGCCGCCCTGTGACAGCGAAGCGCCTACGGAGAGCAACATGGCCACCAGCAACACGGGCGCTATCCAGCGAAGCACCTCAAGTGCGCTCCAGAACAGGATCGGACCGTTTGTGGAGAAATCACCGTCCGTCGCGGCTATCAGTAGGCCATTGTAAAAAGAAGTCCAGTGCTGGGCCGCATCATGGCTAAGCATGGCTGCTGTTATTGCCACGCCAATGAGAGCGAGCACGTTTCCGAATTCACGAGACCGGGCAATCTGGCCCTCTTCACGCGCTTTCTTCCGGCGATATTCTGTCGGTTTCTCGGTTTTGTTTGCTTCGGCCAACGTGTGCTCGAGTTCTAGTGCGCCAGGCGCAGAAGGGTTGTGGATAGTTCCATGGAGCTGGAGAAGAAGCGGTCCAGCAGCGGCGGCCAGTAACGCAGCGCGGCAAATAGAACGCCAAGGCCCAGCAATGTTTTAAGCGGCGGCCCCAGTACCATCAGTGGTAATTGCGGTGAAGCCTTGCCCAGCAGTCCAAGGACAACGTCGGTAATCAAGGTGGCAGACAGCACGGGTGCAGCCATCTGCAAGCCCAGCGTAAAAACTTGCCCGCCTGCCTGGACCGCAGTTAGGGTAAACGCTCGCGACACATGTGCCGAGCCTGGCGGCAACAGTCGAAAGCTGCGGCCCAGTGCACGCAGTATCCAGAGGTGAACATCCAACCTTAGAAAGACGAGCATGGCTAGCGTCTGGTGGAACTGGGCAATGACTGTGGTGTCCACCTCCGTCTGCGGATCGAGCAGATTGATGAGTGAAAACCCCATCTGTGCGCTCAGGATGGATCCTGCCATCTGGACTCCATCGAACACCAGATTGGTTGCAATGCCGATCGCTGCGCCAATCAGCAGTTCTCCAAAGACAAGCTTGGGCCATGCGGCAAGGTCAACCGGCACCATTTGTTGACTGAGCATGGGGTACAGCAGGATGGAGAGTGCTACCACCAGACCTGCTTTCAGTTGCGGTGACACGGAAGCACTGCCAAAAAAGGGAGCAAACAGCATCAGCCCTGTGAGCCGGACAGTGATGGTGAGAAAGCCAAGAATGATCTTGTCGAATGGCAGCTCGATCATTGCAGCACCGCGTGGAAGTCTCCCAGGAGGTGCACGGTATACAGTGCCACATGCCGCCACATCCATGGCATGAGCAAAAAGAGGGCAGTGCCTATGATGACCAGGCGTGGAACGGAGGACAACGTCTGATCTTGCAGCGATGTAAGTACCTGCAGCAGGTTGATTGCGAAGCTGACGAGGACCATCAGCAGCAGGATGGGTGCCAGCAACAACGCGACCTCCATCAGCATGGCGCGCCCCAGCGTCACAACTTGATCGATGCCCATTAATAGAAGCTCCTCACCAGGGCGCCTATGAGTAAGTGCCAGCCATCGACCATGAGGAACAGCATGAGCTTGAGCGGTGTAGAGATGACCACAGGCGGCAACTGCATCATGCCAACTGACGTGGTGATGGAGGCGATGACAATGTCGACAACGAGAAACGGCAGAAAGAGCACAGCGCCGATTTGGAAGCCAGCCTTCAGCTCCGACACGATGTATGCGGGCATCAGAACCCGCAATGAAACGTCTTCAATGGTCTTTGGCCGCGGTGCGTGCGCAATCTCGAGGAAGAGTGCGGCATCTTTTTCGCGAACGTAATGTGCCATAAAGCGACGCAGCGGCTCGCTACCGCGGTCTACGGCTTCTAGAGCCGTAATCTGCCCGTTCTGCAGTGGAATGACACTGCCGCTGTAGATCTGTTTGCCAAGCGGCTCCATGATGAAGAACGTGAGAATGAGCGAGAGCCCGATCAGTGTTTGGTTCGACGGAGTTGTCTGTAAGCCAAGTGCCTGACGCAGAAAGTGGAAGACAACCAGCAGGCGCGCAAACGGTGTCATGCAGATCATTAGTGAGGGGATCAGCGTGAGTACCGTGAGCAGAACGACGATGGTCCACGGCGCGGAGTTGCCACCGAGGCCAGTCAGGGAGAGGCCGGACTGGTTGTTCTTGGCTGAAGGCAGCGTTTTAGCGGAAGCTGTACGTTCAGGCGAGTTGTCGGTGGTCGGTGTCGTGGCTGTGGTCGCAGTTGTGGCAGCGCGGGCGCCCTGCTGCTGACCCCAGATAGGACGCACCTGCGCGAGTAGCTGAAAAGCAAGCAGCAAAGTCAACGCCCTGCCCATTGGAAACGCATGCCGCCGCAACCCGGAACTCGCGAGTGGAAAGGCGGCGTTGACCGCTCGATCTCCAGACGTCGTGGGCTCTTTGCAAGCCTGCTCCGCAGGTGCGCGTGGCAAGGATTGACCTTCTGCGCGGGGCATACTGCCTGACGGCTCCTCAACGCTCGCAAGATCAGCTGAAGGTGTGGTCACGTTATGCGGGCCAATCTGAGACCTGTCTTCCGGGGCACATCGCACTTGGTCGGCCGCCGGGACGTCGGCTGCCTGGTGCGGCTGTGGCCCGCTCAGACGAGTCAGGAGGGTGACACCAGCTGCACTGGCTCCTACCAGATAGTGCTCGTTGTCGGCTTGCAGCAAGACAACAAAGCGCCGTTCCCCCAGCGATACGCTCTCGGCCACTCGCAAGCGGCGACTTTCCCTTGCCGTCAGCATCTTCTTACTGCTGGCCGTAAGCCACCGCCAGGCGGTTGCCAAGGGTTGGTTGCGCTGCGACCGGCCGATACTCTGTTCAACCCGTGAGATCCACTCAGCAGTCATGCAATCCCTGTCAGCCGAACCGCAAGGTTGTCGCCAGTCACGTCAAACTTTACGGGTCCTACCGGCTGACCGTTCACCTGCAGCATTAGATCCTCATTTTGCTGAGCCGCAGTGGCCAGGATGGCACCGGGTTGCAAGCCCATGAGGGTGCCGACGGTAAAGTTGGCAACCTGAACCTCGAGCACAAGGCGCATGGGTAGGTGCTGCAACTCTGCCAATCGCAGGCGCAGAGACCCATCGCTATCAGCCGCCGTCACGTGCGTGTATTGCTTTAGCTCATTCATGGCTGCTCTCTCCTGGCGTGGCGCAAGGCGACCTTGCGGGGCCACGTGAATACGTCACACACGGGGGTTAAGCAATTCGTGTGCCAGTCTGAGACAGCAGGAGGAGCGGCTTTCTTACAGCATTACTAGGAACGGCAGACAGCACCTGTTGCACGACCGGACCGTACTGATCACAGTAATGAAAACTTCTAACCGTCTAATGTGCGCCTGCCTAGATGTTCAACTTGCGCGAAGGACAAAGCACAGCCCCAGTCTTAAAGGACTGTGCTCATAACGCCCTTGACTGCAACTGAATACCTGGTCAGCTCTTCATGGCGATGGTGTCCTGTTCCAGTTGATCGAACGCGGTAATGGCTTTCGCATTCGCCTCATACGCGCGTTGGTACACGATCAGTGATGCGAACTGCTGGGCAACGTCCACGTTGCTTTGCTCCACGGACGCACCCGCGATCGTTCCCCTGCCGCCCGTTCCAGCAACGCCGATGACGGCTGCGCCAGATGCAGTGCTGCTGGTGAACTCGTTGTTGCCATTAAGGCTAAGACCCTCGGGATTTGCAAAGTTTGCGATGGCTACCTGGCCAATCGCGCGGGTTTGACCGTTGGAAAAGCTCGCCTGGATCGTTCCGTCCGTCTCAACCGTGTAAGTGTTGAGCACACCCGCAGCGAACCCGTCCTGCAACGTGGAGTTGTTGCTGGAGTTGCTTGCCGTCTGCGTCAGCAGCGAGTTGCCAGACGCGTCGGAGAGCTTCCAGGTCTGCTGCATGGTAGTCGCACCGTTCGAGAGCGGACCGACCGAAATCGAGATGGGAGCGCTCGGTGAGCTAAGGCTGCCCGAACTATTGAAGTCAAGTGTGCCGCTCGCCACGCTGGTTGTGATGCCCGTGCCACTCTGTATGTCTTTCGACGGAAGCGACACGTCGTACTGCCATTGATTCGCTGTCGTCTTGGTATAGGTCACGGTCAGTACGTGCGACGCGCCCAGAGAATCGTACACACTGATGGGCGACTGAAAGGTGGTGCCGTCCGCAGAGGCTGAGTTCAGGTTAGTGCTTAATGAAAATGTGGAGGTCGGTGTTGCCGGTGACGTGGTGCCGGCACCCACTGCAAGCGGCTCCAGCTTTGCGTTGGTAGAGACCACGCCACCGCTGGCGGGGTACCCCATCACCTGATCGCCTGCCTGCGTGATCAGCTGCCCGGCAGAATTCGTGGTGAAGTCTCCATTGCGCGTGTACGTCTGCGAACCGTCCGCGCCCTGGGTTACGAAGAATCCGGAGCCGTTCAGGGCCATATTTGAAGTCACGCCGTTTGAGGAGATCACGCCGTTGGTGAAGTCTTGTGTACTGCCTGAGACCTGCACACCAAGTCCCGACTGAATTGGATCGCCGCTACCGCTCGCACCATAATCCTGGTAGAAGAGGTCGGAGAAGGTCGTGGTCTGCGACTTGAAGCCGTCCGTATTCATGTTGGCCAGATTGTTGGACACAGTTTTGAGCGCTGACGAACTTGCGTTCAGACCGGAGAGCGGTGTGGAAAAGAACATGGTGGAAGCTCCTGATTCGTTTGTGAACGGTTTTCGAGATGGCGTTAGTTCCCGGCAAGCCCAGCATTCTGCAGCAAGGACGACGTGTTGCCCAGCGTGTTGCCGAGCGAAGCTGCCTGCAGGGCGGCTTGTACTGGACCGGCTGACGCTGCCTGTGCAGCATTGTTCGTCGCGTTCACGGCTTTGCCCGTTGCGGTTGGGGTACTCGGGCCCGCACTGGTTGAGAGTGTCTGGTTGATGCTGGTCAATTGCTCAAGCTGGTTGAGCGAAATCATCTGTCCCACCATTTGCGTGCTGTCCATGGGAGCGGTCGGATCCTGATTCTGCAGTTCCTGTGTCAAGAGCTGCAGAAACGTGCTGCTCAAGTCCTTCACATTACCCGTGCTGTTATCTGAACTGGACGTGGTGGAAGTTGCCTGGGCCTTGACGGATGTTGGTGACTGGCTGACGGCAGTCGTACCAAGAGTGGTCGTGTCGAGAGAGACGGGCATCGGATTCCTTTTTTGGCGGGGTTCGGGCAAGCGGATTGAAGTTGGCGGCTGGACGAAATACGTCCTAGATGACGAGGTCGAGTCTGCCCGTGGCAGGTGTTAGCCGCTGTTGAGAGTGTCGTTGCTCTGGCAGAAGTATGGAGATTGATCCTGCAGTGTCGGCGATTGAGTTTGCCTTTTTAACAGGCAAGCCTGGTGTGTTCTGTCTGCTGTTTTGCTGCGACGGTGATTGCTGATTTGTGCTCGTATTGGTGCTGCCGTCCCGAACCGTGACGGTGGCGTCCACGTTGTACTTCTCACCAAGCCTGAGTTCAAGGTTGGGTAAGTGCACGGCCAGCATGGATGCGTGCAGTTGCCCGTGCTCCAGCGAGATTTGTGAGGCGAGTTGGTCGCCATGCAATGCAGCTTGGATGTTCACCTTGCCGAAAGCATCCGTCTGCACGCCGAAGCTCATGTCAGACCGCAGTGCGTTGGTCAGCCGTCGCGCCGATGACTCAGACGCGATGCGATCCAGGCTCATGTTCGTCATGCTGCTGCTGCCCAGCGGGGCCGTCTTAGTGGCTGGCCCCTGTGTGACGGGGCTGCTGGAATGCGGTGTCGAGACGATCCAACCACCCATGCCGAAGTGGGTGTCACCCTCTACCAGGGATGTGCTCGTGCGAATAGTGCCTTGGCTGCCCTTCCGCTCGGCGAACGTGCTGCCTTCCGCGTCGTCCTGCGAATCGGACAGTGTGTCTCCGCTCGATGTCTGCATGTCCAACGCAATTGCGGGTGCACCGTGGCTGGTGTAGCCTGCCTGCACTATCGAATCCACGGAGACACTCTGCACACTGTTCCCGTCAGCAGGTACGACAGGGGTCGCAGCATCAACGACTCCCACGACTTCATGACCGTCGCCACGGATGATTGCTTCACGACTCGTCAGCGCTGGAGCCCCACTCGCGGTCATCGTTGCGGGCCCTTCGCGCGAAGTGGTTTCTAAGAATTGGCTCCGACTCGTGTGAGTTGTTTGAGAGTTAGCACTGCTGCCGACATCAGCGGCTATCCCGGCCTGTGTTCTTGCAGGATGCGGTAGTTGTGAGATCGCAGGAAAAGAAGTTGCATTTGCAGAGCGAGCCTGCGACTGCTGAGTAAGTCGAGTTACGACATCTCCATGGACAATGTTTGCAGGCAAAGGTCCAGTACCCGTCAGCGCCTCAAGCGAAGGAGCGGATTCGCTTCTCCTTTCAGCTGTATCTGTCTCTAGAGGAAGCTGGGTCGCTGAGCTATCATTCGTGGTCGTTGCATCCTGCTGCGCTGCATCAATGCCCAATGAGGGCGCGCTTGTAACGGGATGTGCAATCTCCGCATCAGCTGCTTGTAAGGGCGTAGGGCAGATCGGGGGCAGAACGACTGTGATTGGAAGTTGCGGGAGCAGCATTTGCCCAGCAGTTGAGTCTGGCACTTCTGCTGCGTCTTTCCGGGTGCGTGGTGGTGGGCAGCGTTCGTCGGCTAATTGCGCGGAGCTATGGAACATGCCGCCTTCGACGTTCGATACGCACTCTGAGCCCGGCAGGAAGGCCTGCATCAGAGCAGCGAAGGTATCAGCCAGACGAGAGGTCACCTGTGCACCTGTCGCGCCATCAGCCGTTAGCGCGGGCATTGTGCCAGCACCTGCTTGGTCTACTGCGCTTACCTGGAGGGAGAACGGCATGCGTTGGATCTCATCGCCTCGTTAGAAGCATATCGTCCGTTGCCACAGGCGCTTGAGTGCAGTTCCTCACAATGCTCACCCTGCTACATCGCGGATACATCGTCACTAGTGCGACGGATCATGCGACCAAGAAAAAGATCCTCCGACACCTTGGTCTCGTGCCTGCTTTGCCGGTGCTGATCCTTCAGTGTGCGCTGCTTGAGGAGGGCCTTCACCACCTCGCGTGCGCGCCGTGCATCCAGGTAGGCTTGCTGCCGCTCTGTCACAAAGCTCTTGCGTTCTTGCACCAAGGCTTCTGCGTCTTTGCAGAGTTCTCCCAGGCGTGGTATGCGCAGCGCGCGATGCTGTATGTCTAGCAGGTTCAATAACTCTCCCGCTGCGCCGTGCGGCGCTGACGTGGTACGCAGCAGGTCTTCTCGCAGGGCTGTCAGGAGCTGCTCCGCCTGCTGCTGTTGCGCAAGGGCCTCCCGCAGCGAACTCTCCGCCGCATCCTGGTGGCGTGTCCGCAGCGAAAGCACCACTCGCAGAGGCTCAGGTTTCTTCATGGAGGCTCACTCATGCGGGTATAGCCAGCAAACCACTAACCGACTCAGCGTAGGTGCACTGCTGATGGCTGCTTTGACAAAGGAAGTGCTGGATGGCAGGCAGCCGGTCTACCGCACGGTCGAGCAAAGCGTCCGATCCGCGCTGATAGGCGCCTATGCGGATGAGATCTTCTGATCGGGTCCATGCAGACAGCAGACTGCGCACCTCCGCAGCCTTACCCATGTGCTCTGGCGTGGCGATGCTGGGCATCAACCGGCTGAGGCTCTCGAGCACTGCAATCGGCGGGTAGTGGCCGCGCGTGGCAAGCGTGCGGTCCAGAATGATGTGACCATCCAGTAGAGAACGCACCGTGTCCACCACCGGGTCCTGCTGATCGTCGCCCTCCATCAGAACGGTGTAGAACGCGGTGATGCTGCCACGGGCAAAGCGCCCGGCGCGCTCCACCAGGCTGGCCAGCTTATTGAGCACAGACGGCGTGTAACCTTTGGCAGTGGGGGGCTCGCCGGCTGCCAGTCCAATTTCACGTTGTGCCATGGCGAAGCGGGTGAGGGAATCGACAACCAGCAGCACGTGCTTGCCCTCAGCAGCGAACGACTCTGCAATTGCAGTGGCGACCATGGGTGCACGAAGACGGAGCAGCGGCGGCTCGTTCGACGTGGACACGACAATCACGGCCCGGCTGCGCCCTTCCTCGCCGAGTACCTCCAGAAATTCGCCTACCTCACGGCCGCGTTCGCCCACCAGCGCCATGACGATCACGTCAGCCTCGGTGCCCCGCGCCATCATGCCCAGCAGCGTGCTTTTACCGACACCGCTGCCGCCAAACACGCCAAGGCGCTGACCGCGTCCGCAGAGAACAAAGGCATCGAGTGCGCGTATGCCTGAGCCCAGCGGCTCCCGGATGGGAACGCGTGAGAGTGGATCGGGAGCGTCGGCATTGATCTCCCGCATGGCTGTGGAGCGGTACGGCCCCAGCTTGTCCATGGGACGGCCATTTGCATCCAGCACGCGCCCGAGCATCTGCAGGCCCACGCCCACGGAAGGCCTGCGTCCAAGAGCCGTGACGGTGTCGCCCAGTCGAATGCCGACTGGCGATTCCGTCATCATCGAAAGAATCGCTTGACCGCGGAATCCAATGATTTCACCGGAGTATTCCCGCCCGTCCGTGCCATGCACCTCAAGTGACTCTCCAATTGAACCGAAGGGGCCAGCAGACTCAATGAGGTTGCCGGTCACGCGCACTACATGGCCGTGCCAGCGCACGGGCTGACACCCACGCAGGTACTGCGTCATCTGCTGGAAAACAGCGCTCATCGCGCTCCAGGTTTATGTGCCAGCAGGCCCCGAAAGCTCTGTTCCACGTCACAGATCTGCGCTTCCACGCCGAAATTTGCCTCACCCATCTCTGTCCGCACCAGGCAGTCTCCCGGCTGCAGTTGCGGATCCTCCTCGACTTGCCAGCGCTCCACACCGGTGCCCTCCTTCGCGAGTGAGCGCCACAGCTCCGCCTCGGTAGGCGCGACCCTCACCTGAACAGCCGTGCCGCTCTGCATACGATCCAGTGCGATGCGCACCAGGCCAGCCAGCAGCGTGGGATCAAGCTCGCTCTCGCGCTGCAGTATCTTCCGAGCGATCGCCAGCGACAGTTGCACGATGCCTTCTTCCACATGGTCGAAGTACGCCGTGCGCTCGCGAGTAAACGCATCGAGCGCCGTGACGAGCTGTTGCTGCGCGCGCTGCTGTTGCTCGGCGCTGTGGGCGCGTAACCTCTGTTCCGCCTCCGCTGCTGCCGCGGCACGCGCGGTGGCCACGCGCTGTGCAACCTCGTGTTCTGGCACGCCGGGCAGCAGTGGCGGTAGATCGTCCGGCGGCGCGATGGACTGCAGGAATGTTATGTCGCGGTACTCGAGCGCGGCGAGCGAAGCGGGAGTGTTGTTAAACAAAGGTGTCTCCTTCATCGTTGCGGAGGTTCATCTTACCCTCTTGCTCCAACTGTCGGGCAGCGCCGACCATTTCGCTGTGCGCGCGCAGCACGTCTTTCCCACGTACTGGCCCCAGTGCATCCATGTCTTCTTTCAGCATTTCCACTGCGCGCTGACTCATGGTCTTGAAGAAGCGGTCCCGTAGCTCCTGGTTGGTGCCTTTTAAGGCAAGCGCCAACAGCTTGCGATCTACGGCTGAGGACAGCTCGCGCAACTGTGCGTCGTCCAGCCGAATAAAGTCGTCAAAGGTGAACATCAGTTCGCGAATGCTGCTGGCGAGTTTGGCATCGCGCGCCTCCACGGTTTCCAGGATCTCCCGCGAGGTCTCTCCGTCGATGCTGTTCATCAGCGCTGCGACGTTCTGAAATCCGGAGTAGGTGCGTTTGTTGATCTCGCCCGCGGACCGCAACCGCCGGTGGAACGCAGCGGAGATGCGCTCGGCAATTGCCGGTGAGAACTGCCGCAGATTTGCTAGCCGCCGCACACTCTCAGCACGTGTGGAGCGTGGCAGATGCATCAGTAGGGCGGAGGCCTGCTTCGGCTCGAGGTGACCTAGGACCAGTGCGACCGTCTGCGGATGCTCGCCTTCCAGGAGGCGCGCCAGCTGTTTGGGATCGGCTTTTTGCAGGCTTTCCGCACGGCCACTATTCAGTTCCTCCGTGCGAATCATCTGGTGCTGCATGGTCTTGGCGCCGTTTTCACCGAAGGCTTTCACCAGCAGACGCGTCGCGGTTTCGCTGCCGCCGCGGGTCAGGTAATCCCGTTTGCGCGTGAGTTTGAAGTACTCTCGCAGCACCTGTTCGCTCACCTGCGGGTCGACACGGCCGAGCTTGCTAATCTCACGCGTCAGCTGTTGCAGGGCATCCTCCTGCAGGTTGCGAAAGATCACCGCCGCAGCATCATCCGGCAGCACCGTCAACAGCACCGCCGCCTTCTGCAGGCCTTTCAGAGCGCTGTAATCGGACGCCTCGTTCATGCCTGTTCCTCCTGCAACCATGCCTGCAGCGTTCGTGTCATCGCTGCAGGCTCAGCCTGCACCATCTCCGAAAGGTGCCGCTTCAGTCCCACGCCCTGCGTCACCGTGTCGCCGAGGTGCTGCACCTCGTCTTCTGCTAATCCACCGGCCACCACCGACAACCCAGTGCCCGGGGTCGTAACCTGCGCGGGCAGTTCCTTCATGGAGGCGGTAAATTGCTTCTGAAGCGGGCGGAAGAGCAGAGCCCAGCCCACCACCAGCATCAGAAGCAGCGAAGCATAACGCAGTGGCATCGCATAGTCGTTGATGCCTTGCTGGACACGTCCACCCAGCGTGGGTGGCACGTCAGGCCCGGCTTCGCTGAAGGCGATATTTTCCACCGTAATCACATCACCGCGCCGTGGATCGACGCCAAGGACCGCTCCTGCCAGCGTTTCCAGCTGCTTCAGCTGTGCAGGTGTTCGGCGCACCGGAGTTGTCACCATCTTGGTGCCGGCCATCTTGTGCATCTGCTCGTCATTGACCAGGATGGCGGCTGTCACGCGCCGGATGCGCCCGGCCGGGTGTGTCGTGTGACGCTGCGTCTTGTCTACACCGTAGATAGAGTTTTCTGACGTCGTCAGCTGCGTGCCTGCCTCGGTCGTGGCTGCATCCTGATCGGCCGCTGTCCCCGCTCCCAGGTTGCCACTGGTGCCTGCGACTCCGCCTGCACCCGCTCCATCTGCGGCCTGCTCATGCGACTTTTGCGTGCTCAACAGGGCAGAGACTGCCGGGTCGTATTCGTCTTGGCTCTCTTCGGTGGAAGACATGTCGTACTCCACATTCACGCTGGTCCGCAGGTTATCCGCACCCACAGCGGGCCCCAGCGTTGTCATCAGCCGCTTGGACAGCTCCTCCTCCAACTCGCGCCCTTCGGTGCCGCCGTGTCTGCGGCCAAGTGGCTCATTACTGTCGGCGTCGATAATGACAACATCTGCCGGAGACAAATCTTCCACGGCACCGCTGACCAGCCGCGAGATGGCATCCAACTCGTCCTGGCTCAGCTGCCCGCGCTTCATGCGCAGCGTCACCGACGCTTTTGCCGCGCGCTCACGGTCCAGGAACACGCTCGAGCGTGACAGCACAAGGTGCACACGTGCGCTTCTGATGTCCTTGAGCGTGCTGATGGTCCGCTCCAGCTCGCCTTCCATGGCGCGTTGATAGTTCACCTTCTCATCGAATTCAGTTTGCCCCCACGATGCTTTGTCGAAGAGCTCAAAGCCAAGCCTGCCGCTGTGCGTCGTGCCCTGGCTCGCCACTTCCATGCGGGCAGCATCCAATTGGTCCGCTGCCACATCGATGCCCTTACCGTCGACTGATGCCTTGTAGTCGATCTTCTTCGCGGTGAGCTGTTGCGCAATGGCCTGCGCGTCTTCCGGCTCCAATCCCGTCATGAGCGGTTTGTAATCCGGAGAGGCCATGGACCTCACCAGGAGTCCCATGGCCAGTACGGTGACAAGAGTGCCGCCACCGATAATGAGCCGCTGCCGGGAACTCATGCGCGCCCACAGCTGCTTTACCTGATTCAGGGCTGTGATCTGCATCCGTCAGCTACCCCTCTCAGAACTGCATCTTTTCCATCTCTTGATAGGCGTTCACAACCTTGTTGCGCACCTGCATCATGAGTTGGAATGCAACATCAGCCTTTTCCACGGACACGGTGACCTTGTTCAGATCGGCGTCGCCTGAGCCCGTCAGCATGTTGGTGATCTGCTGGTCGGCGTTCTTCTGCAACGAATCCACACTGCCCACTGCGGCCTGCAGCGCGTCGGTAAAGCTGGCCGTGTCTTCACCGGCTGCTCCCGTCACCTTTGCTGCGCCCTGCGCCGCACCAGTGCTGTTCAGTGCTGTGCCGTACATGCTGCTGTACGTGCCAAGTGCAGGTCCAAGTCCTGCGATCATTGCGTTCTCCAATCCATGGTGTTGAGGCGGCTACTAGCTCTTCAACAGGTCGATCGACTGCTGGATCATCTGTTTCGAAGCGTTGAGAGCCGATGCGTTCAGTTGGTAGGCGCGAACGGAACCCATCAGGTCAACCATCTCCTGCGTCGGGTTGACGGCAGGAAATGAGACATAGCCGTCCTTGTCCGCGTCCACGTGGCTTGGATCGTAGCGCCGAATGGGCTTGGCCTTGTCCTCGACCACTTGCGTCAGGCGCACGCCACCCGCCGTTCCCGCGTTTGTCTCCGTGCCACGTGTCAGCATGGAGCGAAACTGGGCGTTGCCGCCGGTGCTCTGCAGCATGACTTCACGGCGGCGGTAGGGGCCGGTGCCTCCGGTGACGCGTGTGGTATCTGCGTTGGCCAGGTTGCTGGTAGCCACCTCAGAGCGCTGCCGTTCCGCGGTCAGGGCAGAGGCGCTGATGTTGAGTGCATTGAAGATGCTCATGAGCGCTCCTCTACTTGTCGCCGTTAATGGCCGACATCAACTGATGAAACTGCCTCTTCATCAACTGCGTGCCTGCCTGGTACTGTAGCTGCGCTTCAGAAAGCAGCACGGACTCACGATCGATGTCCACGTTGTTTCCATCGGGCCGCTCCATCAGCCCGGAGACGGTGTTTACCTGCACTGTGGGCGTTTTTGCCGTGTCGGACGATGCAAAGGCACGGCTAAGCTCATGCTGAAAGTCGATGTCGCGGGTGTGATATCCGGGCGTGTCGACGTTGGCGACATTCGATGCGAGCACCGTCTCCCGCTTATCCGTAATTGAGAGGTAATTTTCCAACTGCGAAAGTATAGGTATGTTCGTCATCGCGCGTTAGAACCTCGACAGGGGTGCGTCTTCATGGGTCAAGTCCCTTATCGTCGCCGTGTAGGGGAACTTTATGCGAAGCTATTCCTCTTTGGCCGGCGTTGCCTTGGCCATCTCAGTGCCCGCGTGCTCCTTCTTGTCTTCGGCACCTTCACCGGCGGTGGGCGGCGCTTCTACAGGCGTCCCCGGGTCAACGATCAGGGTGACTCGCCGGTTTGAGGCATCGGTGGGAGCTTGCGGCTTGCGTAACATCTGGTCAGCAAAGCCGCGCACCTGTCCCACCTGAGCAGTGCCAACGCCGTTGCCTTGCAAGAGGCGCCGTGCCGCGTTCGCTCGGTCGGCAGAGAGCTCCCAATTGGTATACATGCCTTGGCCGCTGTAAGGCACAGAGTCGGTGTGCCCCTCGATCGAGATGCGGTTCTGCATTTTGCCAAGCTGCGGCGCAATGATCTTGAGAAAGCCGCTCAGTGCGTCCGTTGGCGTTGCGCTGCCGGACTGAAAGAACGTGCCTTTGTCGCCCTCCAACAACTCAATGCGCAGGCCGTCCTGCGCCTCTGTGATCTCGACCTGATTCTTTAGCTTGTCGAAGTTTGGCATCTGGCGCTCTGCCTGCAGCAGTTGGTCCTTCAACTTATCTAGGTTGGTCGGGTCGAGTGGCATACCCTGTCCAGACCCGTTCCGTAGCGATCCTGTTTTCTCCGCAGTGCCTTTTGGATCGTTGAAGTATTGGGCGACAGACTTCTTCACTGCATCCGCGCTGCTGGTGAGCCACAGCACGATGAACAGGCTCATCATGGCTGTGACAAAATCAGCGTAGGCGACCTTCCAGGCACCACCGTGGTGCGCGCTATGACCTGCTTTCTTCCGCTTGATGACGATGATGGAGTCTTCTTTAAGCTCAGACAACGGCTATGCCCCTTCCGCCCCGCTCTTGTCGCGGCACGCTTTCTCCAGCTCGGCGAACGCAGGCCGGACGTATGCGGGTATGGCACGGCGACCGATCTCGACCGCCATGATAGGGGCAGTGCCCTTAATGAACGCGAGGAGCGTGGTGCGCAGAACACCGTAAAACGCTGCCTCAGCCTCCACTGCCTTCGTCATATTTGCCGCCAGCGGACCGATGACGCCGTAGCACAACAGGATGCCGAGGAACGTGCCGACCAGCGCTGCGGCAACCTTGTGCCCAATCTCTGCAGGCGGTCCGCCCAGAGCGCCCATGGTCACCACAATGCCCAGCACGGCGGCCACAATTCCGAGTCCAGGCAGGGCATCCGCCATGCTGTTCAGCGCCAGCGTTGGCGCCATGGAGGTGTGGTGGTGTACCTCCAGATCGAGCTCCATCATCTGATCGACATCGAACGCCTTCACACCGCCGGTAACGGCCATGCGCATGGTGTCGCACACGAATGACATCACGTGGTGATCTTTCAGAAACTCAGGACTTTTTGAAAAGATCGGGCTTTTGTCCGGCTCCTCAATGTCGGCTTCAATGGCCACCATGCCCTCTTTTCGTGCCTTTGAAAAGAGGTCGAACAGCATCTTCAACGAATCGACATACCGCTTCTTTGGCACCACGCCGCCCTTTATCACGCCGATCACGCCAGCAATGATGCCTTTCAGTATGTGCATGGGATTTGCCACAAGGACGGTGCCGATTGCTGCGCCTGCGATGGTCAGGAACTCCGCCGGCTGTACAAGGACCGGTAGCTTGCCCTTTTCCATAAGGAAGCCGCCGATAACGGAGCCCAGCACAATCAAGATTCCTATGATGGAGAACATGTAGCCTTTCTGGACAAGGAGGCGGCATGCCGCGCTGAGTGGTTTATCGGCTCGCGTCAAGCGGCCGTGTACCTGACTTTTCGGTAGTTCTGTCCCACTCTGCGACAAAACGTGCCGTTGCACTTGTAACCGGCAACGCCGCTGGCCCGCTCGGAACGTTCTGGCGTGCCGCTCCTGAGCCGTCACAAACATGGCCTCGCGGGATTGCGGACGAACCATTGCAGGGTGCCATTTGAGTGCGATGAGGCTTGATCAGCAGCCTTCGAGTGAGTGAGGGCGTACGCCTTGGCACCTGCTTACCTCTATGCAGCCCCTGCTACTATTACAGGGTCACAGCCACCCGCGGAGGGATGTGTGAGTGGTTGAAACAGGCGGTCTTGAAAACCGCTTTGGGCGAAAGTCCAACGGGGGTTCGAATCCCTCTCCCTCCGCCAGCAAACCCACATCTCTGGTTCTGCTTTTGCGCCGCCGTTCGCCGGCCAACAACATAGGTCGCAGGTCACGGCGCATAACTTACGCCATGCTGAACTCACCTCCGTGCCGCAGGCGAAGGTGGCAGATACGTCCCGTGCATAGGGCCTAAACTTCAGCCCCGAGGGGATAACTGTCCGTTCATGACACGGACCGCGCTCCTGCATTTGACAGGGGTTCGACCGATAGGGTCCAATGTCCGCTGTGCTTACATAGACAAGCGTGTGTCTGCGGTTCATCCCTGGAGTTTGCCGTGCACCGCGCCCGTAAGCTGTACCTTTTTCTGGAGGTCCCATGGGACACAAGTCTTTCGTCGCCCTCCTTGGCATTCCCCTGTTTTGCGCCGCTGTGAGCGCACATGGGCAAGCTGCCAACGCAGGCGACATTCGCGGTACCGCAACAGATAGCACCGGGGCACTTCTGCCGGATGTGACTGTTACCGTTACGAACACCACCACCAATGTGCAGAAAGTGCTGACCACGAACAAGGATGGCCTGTACGACACGGGCCCCATCGTGACCGGCAATTACAGCGTCACCTTTAGCAAGGACGGCTTCTCGAGCCTGAACCGGACCGGCCTGAACCTCGACGTGCAGACCGTCACCATCGATGGTGCGCTTAAGGTCGGCAGCTCCAACGACCAAGTCACCGTCAACACCGACGTGCCGCTGATCGAGACGGAGACCGGCGAACAGTCGGCTACGCTGAACTTT
>CALMOM010000088.1:8489-20657 GCA_937873305.1 uncultured Terriglobus sp. | reverse complement strand
CGTGGATCATCGGCTGGGACCTCATTCTGGAATACGCCTTCAGCAACATGAGCGTCAGCGTCGGCTTCGCGGCGCACGTAGTCGATCTGCTCGACTGGCTGGGCCTGCACTTCAGCCCCACGTGGCTTTCACCCGCGTTCCTCCCACTGGGCCTGCAAGACCTTGCCGGGCACGACATCTTCAAGCCCGGATGGCACTTCGGCTTCAACATTCCGGCGTTCCTTATCGTCATTCTCCTGACGGTCATCCTCGTGCGCGGCATCCGCGAGTCGGCCAAGACCAACAACATCATGGTGCTAGTCAAAATTGCGGCGATTCTGGTCTTCATCGTCGCGGGCATCTCGTTCATCCACCCTGGCAACTACGTGCCCTTCTCGCCCAATGGCTGGCCCGGCGTGCTGGCGGGCGGATCCATCATATTCTTCACCTACATCGGCTTCGATTCCGTCTCTACAGCCAGTGAAGAGTGCAAGCAGCCGCAGCGCGACGTGCCCATCGGCATCGTGGCGACCCTGATCGTCTGCACGATCCTGTACATCGGCGTGGCGCTGGTGCTGACCGGCATTGTGCCGTGGAACTCTGTTGCAGGTGACGGCGCACCCGTCGTCAACGCGCTCAAACGACTCTCGCTGGAGACGCACTCCGCCAAGCTGCACTGGGTACGCCTCGTAGTGCTGCTGGGCGCCCTCGTCGGCATGATCTCGTCGATCCTGGTCTTCCAGCTGGGCCAGGCGCGGGTCTGGTTCGCCATGTCACGCGACCGCCTGCTGCCAGATGTCTTCAGCAAGGTGCACCCGGTCTACCGCACGCCCGCCTTTGCCACGTGGGTCGCAGGCATTTTGGTCGCCATTCCAGCAGGTCTGTTCGACGTGGGCACGCTGGCCGAACTGTCCAACATCGGCACGCTCTTCGCCTTCGTGCTGGTGAGCATCGGTGTGGTCGTCCTGCGCAGGAAGCAGCCGGAACGCCACCGCGGCTTTCGCGTGCCGGGCGGCGCGGTCATCCCAACGCTCAGCGTCATCTTCTGCGTCCTGCTCATGACGGGCCTGCCCATCCGCACCTGGGAGCGCTTCTTCATCTGGTTGGTCATCGGCCTGTTCGTGTATTTCTTTTACAGTCGCAAACGTAGCGAGTTCGCCGGGCAGTAGCGTGGAGTTCGACTGGGACGAGCACAATCTGTTTCATATCGCCAATCACGGCATCACGCGCGAGGACGCCGAGGCAGCGTTACTCCAGCCCGTCTTTGTACGTGATGAGTTCCGTAATGGCGAGGACCGCCGCTCGTATCTTGGCAGAGATGTCTCCAGGCGTATCCTGTTCCTGGTCACAACCAAGAGGGGCTCCGCGCTTCGCGTGGTAACGGTATTCCGCGCCGGACGTGCCTTGTGTGAGTATTATCTTTCGCGACGGGGAGAACGATAGCCATGGGAAGGCTGAAAATGCCCGACTTCAAAACGGACGCAGAGGAAGCGGCCTGGTGGTTCAATAACCAGGATGAAATCGCTCGTGAAGCCCTTGAGGATAACGGCCTGGATGTGGTCTCGATTCCCCCGGAAGACGCCGAAGTGGCTAGAAAATGTGCTGCCTCGCGTGGCGTCTCCTATGAAGAGTACGTTCGTGATTTGCTACACCGTGCACTTGAGCAGGAGCAGCAGGCTGCGTAATTTTTGGACGTTGTAAGCCGGTGTTCTGCAACTAAGAAGACAGTCGAGTCTACCCATTGCCGCCACAGCATCGCCAGCAGCCGCTAAGCCACTAGCCAAGCGCGAGATCGAACTCGACTTCATCCGCGGCATCGCCATCCTGCTGGTGATCGACTTCCATGCCTCACGTCCGCTGGTGCTGTGGCCGTTCATCCGGCTGGGATGGCCGCATTTCGGCTGGGCTGGCGTGGATATCTTCTTCGTGCTCAGCGGTTTCCTGGTCGGCGGCCTGCTGGTCAAGGAATGGAAGGTGCGCGGCAGCATCCAGCGCAAGCGTTTCCTGGTCCGCCGCGGCTTCAAGATCTGGCCTCAGTACTACGTCTTTCTGCTGCTTACGCTTGTCTTGGGTAAAGAGTCCGTGCGGCAGCTCTGGGGCAACTTCCTGAATATCCAGAACTATACCGGCGGCATTCCACACACCTGGACGCTGGCGCTGGAGGAGCACGCCTACCTGCTGCTCGTCTTTCTGCTGGCGTTTGCAGCGGCCCGCGGTGCGCGCGTGCGCAGCGCCTTTATCGGGGTCGCGGCACTCGCTGCGGGTGTGGTGGCCTGGCGGTTCCTGCTTGCTTCGCGCGGAGTCGATACGCAACTGCGTACGGACACGCGTGTGGACGGCATCCTGTACGGCCTGCTGCTCGCCATGGTGTACCATTTTGCGCCGGGGCGCTTTCAGCGATTGCAACAGCGGTGGCCGCTGCTGCTGGCAGTGCTTTCGGGCGGCCTGCTGTACCTGCGGCTACAACTCCACACCTGGTGGGACGCCCCGCTGCAATACCTCCTCATGGACGCGTGCGGCGTGGCCGTGCTGCTGCTGCTGTACCGTCGCCACACCGGCGTACGGCACGGCTGGCTGTACCGGGCCGTTGCCTGGATCGGTGTGTACTCCTACGGCATTTACCTGTGGCACCTCGCCGTGCTGGTTAAGGTGATTGCCCTGGCCCGGCATCTGCACGGCACACCGGCGACCGCCGTCCTGCTGCTGCTGCCGTTTGCGCTGGCTATCGTCGTCGGTGTGGTGGCCACCAAACTGGTCGAGTTCCCTGCCGTTGCCCTGCGTGACCGGCTCTTTCCCAAGCCGGTGGATTCCGCCGTGGGCGAACCAGCGGTGCTCGAAGCTACAACCGTACCGGCCCGCTGAGCGAGTGGCGCGGCTGCTACGCTGAACCCTGACGATGCTCAAGACGAACCCCACCCAACCTAACCGCGAGTGGCTGCGCGGCCTGCCCAAATGCGAGTTGCACCTCCATCTGGAGGGCACCGTGCAGCCGAAAACGCTGGTCGCGCTCTCTGCCCGGCATGACACCGCGCCGCTCACGCTGGAGCAGGCGCGCGGCATCTACGTCTACGAAAATTTCCTCGGCTTCCTGATGGCGTTCAAGCAGGTGAGCGAACGCCTGCAGACCACCGCGGACTACGAACTCATCACCTACGAGATGATCCACCACCTCAGCCAGCAGGGCGTGCGCCACGCCGAGGTGTACATCTCGTTCGGCATCATCCTGCGCCTCAAGCCGTACCTCACCGTGGAAGACGTCACGGCCGCCATTGAGCGCGGGCGCCTGCGCGGCAAACAGGAGTTCGGCACTACGGTGTTCTGGATCATTGACGCCGTCCGCCACTTCGGCGTGGAGGAAGCAGCGGTCGTCTTCGCCAAGGCGGCGGAACTCAAGCAGCAGTACCCCAGCATCGTCGGCATCGGCATTGGCGGCGACGAAGCGCGCGGCCCCGCGGCAGACTTCCGCGACCTGTATGCCGAGGCAAAAGCAAACGGTCTGCATCTGCTTGCCCACGCCGGTGAAAACGTCCCTGCCAACAGCATTTGGGCTGCAGTCAACATCGGCGCAGAACGCATCGGCCACGCCCTTACCGCCGTGGACGACCCGGAGCTGCTGGACATGCTGGCGCAGCGGCAGATCCCACTGGAACTCAACATCACCAGCAACCTGCGCACCGGCTGTTGCCGCTCTCTCGAAAGCCACCCGGTGCGTCACTACTTTGAGCGCGGCCTCATGATCACGCTCAACAGCGACGACCCGCCCATGTTCGGCGCAGACCTGCTGGATGAGTACGAACTCGTCCAGCGCGAGTGGGAGTTCACGAACGAGCAGATGCGCGAGTTGGCCAGCAACAGCATTGAAGCCAGCTTCCTGCCACCGGAACAGAAGCTACATCTGCTGGCAGAGTTGGAGTGCTACCGGTAAGCTACCGGTGCAAGGAATGGCATCGCCGATCGGCAGCACTTCATTTCTCAACTTGCAGAAGAGGTACGCGTATGCAAACTCTTGAGTCTCCCAGGCAGCGGAGCCGCAAAGCCGGGCAGCAACGGCGCAAGCAGGTGGGCCGCTCCGGCCACGCTCACTGGAAGCATGGCCATGCCAGACGGAGCGCGTTTGACATCTTGCGTACAGCCGAGCACAACCGCGTGCCGCACCTGATCGCCCTCAAGTATCAGCGCATGGCACTCTCCCCGTTCAGCTATTTTCGCGGTGCCGCACCGGTCATGGCGCATGACATTGGCAGCGAGCCCGACACCGGCATCGTTTGCCAGTTGTGCGGCGATGCACACGTCCAGAACCTGGGATCATTTTCCGCCCCGGATGGAAGTCTCGTCTTTGACATCAACGATTTAGACGAGACTCTTGCCGGGCCGTTCGAGTGGGATGTGAAGCGGATGGCCGCCAGTATTCACCTTACGGTACGCGCGGCAAAACAGAGTGAACATGACTGCAGAAATGCCGTGCGCGCTTTTCTTCATCGCTATGCAAAAAGCATCGCCGTGTTTGCGAGCATGCCGATTGTGGACGTAGCGCACTACCAGGTGCATCGCAGGACGGAAGTGGCGACGATGCAATCGGTATTTACGCTTGCCGAACGGAGCACGCCGCTGCACCTGCGAGACACTCTGACACAACCAGCCGCCACGTCGACGAACCATCGCAAGCGGAAGGGCACACACGCCCCTGAAGCTCAGCCACGGCTGTTTCGCTCAGACCCTCCGCTGTTGACGCGGCTTTCACCGGCAGAGGCGGCACCCGTGCTGAATGCACTCGCCCCGTACATGGAAGGTCTGCAACCGGAGCGGCGTCACCTGCTCTCGCGCTACCGCCCCGTGGATGTCGCCTTCAAAGTCGTGGGCACCGGCAGTGTCGGGCTGCGCGACTATGTGGTGTACCTGGAAGGCAACGGCCCGGACGACCCGCTGTTTCTGCAGATCAAGCAGGAGATTGCGTCTGCGTGGGCATCTTATGCGCCCAACGCACCGGACTCGGCGGTTTCGCCCGGCGAGCGTGTGGTCAACGGGCAGCGTGCCATGCAGATCCAGAGCGATCCGTTCCTTGGTTACACCCACATGGATGGCCGCGACTATCTGGTTCGGCAGCTGAATGACCGCAAAGCGTCCCTGAACACGGAAGTGTTGGGAAAGGCGGCACTGCTGCACTACAGCAACCTGTGTGGCGAGCTGCTGGCGCGCGGTCACGCCCGCTCTGGAGACCCGAATGAACTCGCGGGCTACATCGGGAGCGGCACACGCTTTGAAAAAGCCATCGCAGACTTTGCGGCGAGCTACGCCGACCAAACCGAAGCCGACTGGAAGGAACTTACCAAGCTCATGCCCAACCTGCGGAACCAATCGTCATAGCCAGCTCTTAGCCTGCGCCAGCCCTACAACGGGCGTACGGTAAAACGCCGGTAGCGCTGCAGCAGCGACGTGGGACCATGCGCGGTGAAGAGCACCAGGTTTCCCTCGAACCGTTTGTTCTCGAGGAACGCACCGCCCTCCAGCGCGGCGACGGCGCGGCCTTCACGCTGCGGAATGCGGAAGTCTGCCGTGGCTGTGGGGTCCGGTGCCTCCGCGCCGCCGATGCGCTCTTCGATGGCGGCAACCAGCTTGTCCAGCCCGTCGCCGGTGCGGGCGGACACAGCAATGCTGTCTGCGCCGGCAAAATCGGCAAGCTCCAGGCGGTCGCGCTCCGGTAAGAGGTCGACCTTGTTCAGCACCTGCAGCGTGGGCGTCCGGCTCACGTCCAGTTCGGCCAGCACCGCCTCCACCTGCGCCTTCTGCTCGTCACCCGTGGGGCTGTTGCTGTCGCGCACGTGAAGCAAAAGCTCCGCGCGCTCCACCTCTTCTAGCGTCGCGCGAAAGCTGGTCACCAGCGTGTGCGGCAGGTTGCGGATGAAGCCCACCGTGTCGCTCAAGAGCACCTTGCGCCGCGAAGGCAGGGTCAGCTGCCGCAGCTTGGGATCAAGCGTGGCAAACATGCGGCTCGATTCCTCCACGCCAGCCGCGGTCAGCGCGTTGAACAGCGTACTTTTACCCGCGTTGGTGTAACCCACCAGCGCCACCGTGGGCACCGGGACGGCCTCCCGCCGCTGCCGCTGCTGCTGACGGGTGCGGCGCACCGTTTCCAGCTGCGCCTTCAGTCGGACGATGCGATCGCGAATGCGGCGGCGGTCCGTCTCCAGCTTGGTTTCACCAGGACCGCGCGTGCCGATGCCGCCGCCCAGCTGCGACATGGCCTTGCCGCGCCCCGCCAGCCGTGGCAGCTGGTACTCCAGCTGTGCCAGCTCTACCTGCAGGTGGCCCTCGCGCGTGCGGGCGTGCCGCGCAAAGATGTCCAGGATCAGCTGCGTGCGATCAATGACGCGGCAGCTCAGACGTTCGCCCAAATTGCGCAACTGCGTGGGCGACAGATCGTGGTCAAACAGCACCAAGTTAGCCTCGCTGCTGGCCACCACGCCTGCCACCTCGTCCACCTTGCCCGGACCGATCAGCGTCGCCGCGTCAGGCCGGTCGCGCCGCTGCACCACCGTGCCCGTAACCTCAGCGCCGGCGGAGCGGGCAAGTTCCTGAAACTCTTCCAGACCGGCGTCGAAGTCCAAGTCGCCGGTCGAAGCGGTGGGGGTGTCACCCTCGTGCAGCAACTCCGCGGCGGTACGCGCCTGCTGGGCGACGCGCGAGAGCCTGCGCCGTTCACCAGTAAACTCGACCCCCACCAGCACCGCGCGCTCCACCTCTTTTCCGGTGGAATGGCCGCCCTCGACGGCGCGATCCGACATGCGGGTGAGCGAACCCGTACTCAGGAGCCGGTCGTCCCGCCCACCGACGCCGAACCCTCCGGCGCGCCCTCGGGCCGTGACGCAGCATGAATCCCGTGCGCGCGATCCATCGCCGAACCGCCGCGCATGGACACCACCGTGGAGATAGCGTGCTTAAAGATGAGCTGCTCCTGCGCGTTGTTTTCCAGCAGGACCGAATACTTGTCGAATGAGCGAATTTTGCCCGTCAGCTTTACGCCGCTGACCAGGTAAATGGTCACAAGGCTCTTGTCCTTGCGAACCGTGTTCAGGAAGGTGTCCTGAATATTTTGTGCCGGCTTGGAATCCATAATGCCGATCTCCTTTTCTGTGCCGCGGGGGCGCGGCCTTTCGTTCCTGTCGATCAAGAATGCCCCTTCGGGCATTCAGAACGGAGCGGTGCTCCAAGGGTGAACGGAACAGTTCCATTCGCAACCTGCGCAGAGACCCCTGAGATGTCTGCGCCATGCTACCCGTGCTACCTGTTAGACGCAATGGGTTCTTGTGAGACGCACCACTCTGGCCGAGTTGCTCGGCAGGGTACGCCCGATGGCCCCGGGCCGGTCGCCTAAGATGAAAGGGTGTCCGAGACCCCGCTGCCCGTCATCCCCATGCTCGACCTTGCCCGGCAGTACGCCACGGTAGGCGATGCCATTAGCCGTGCCGTGGCGGATGTATGCGCGGGTGGACGCTTCATCCTGGGCCGCGAAGTAACCGAGCTTGAGCGCGCGGTTGAGGCAGAAACCACTACGCCCGCAGCCGTTGGTTGCGCCAGCGGCACTGACGCCCTGTGGCTGGCCATGGCGGCCTGTGGTATCGGTCCCGGCGATGCCGTCCTCACCACGCCGTTTTCGTTCTTTGCCACGGTCAGCAGCATTCTGCGGGCCGGCGCACGGCCGGTCCTGGCCGACATCGATCCGGCAAGCTACAACCTGTGCCCTGCGGCAACGGCGGACGCGCTTGCCGCGAATCCTGACGTCCGCGCCGTCATGCCCGTGCACCTGTACGGCCAGTGCGCTGACTGGGACGCGCTTGCACCGCTCGCCCAGCGCCATGACCTCCTATTGATTGAAGACGCTGCACAAGCCTTTGGTGCCACTTGGCGCGGCGTGCCTGCCGGAGCGCTGGGCCACGCCGCCGCTTTTTCGTTCTACCCCACCAAAAACCTGAGCGCCTGGGGCGATGCGGGCCTGTCCACCTTTCGCGATCCCGCTCACGGCGAGCGCGCCCGCGCCCTGCGCGCCCATGGCATGCGCCAGCGGTACTTTCACGATGAGGTCGGCTGGAACTCGCGCCTGGACACCGTACAGGCCGCCGTGCTGCTGGTGAAGCTCAAGTACGTTCAGCAGTGGAACGAAGACCGCGCCCGCGTGGCCGCCCTCTATACGTCCTTACTGACGGAGGCTGGCCTGGTCGGCACCGTCGCGGACGGCGGCATCGTGCTGCCTACGGCAGATCCGCGCGGCACCCACGTCTGGCACCAGTACGTCATCCGCACGCCCCGCCGCGATGACCTGCGAGCGCACCTGGCCAGCCAAAACATCGGCAGCGAGGTGTACTATCCCGTGCCGCTGCACTTGCAGGCAGCCCTGCAACACCTTGGATACCGCGAGGGTGACTTTCCAGAGAGCGAGCGCGCCGCCCGCGAGGTGCTCGCGCTGCCCATCTACCCGGAACTACGCCCAGACGAGCAGGAGCGCGTGGTGGCAGCGATTGTCGCATTCCTGAACGGGTAGAAGTCAGCGATACGCTTCCGAGCGGTGACGCACCATGCGTATCACCAGTATGTTGGGTTGCTCAACGCGAAAACGCTGGCGGTAATCACCCATACGTAAACGGTATTCATCCAGTGTGCCCTTCAGCTTGCACACATCACCCTCTCCCGTTCTGCGCAAGCGGTCTAATGCGTGCAGAATGTGCATTGCTTCCATCTGGTGTATGCGGCGCACGTCAGTCTTTGCGGTTGAGGTCTAGCGTATCCGCTTCATGTCAGCGCAGTGCTATGGCTTGATCGTCAGCACGGCTGCTGTTCAGGTCCACTTGCTGCATACCGTGACTGGTACGGACCAGTGGCTCCATGGTTGTCGACAGGCCGAAGTCTGCGAGTACGTCCGCATGATCAACGGTGTCCTCAGGATGGTCTGCTAACCACTGATCCTGTTCAGCCATCTCTAGGCGCTCCGCTTCGCTCTCCGGCTCATCATCAAACGGCGCATTCGCAAGGGCGCGGCTCACCGGATCGAGCATGGACTGCAACAAACCCACAACAGTAGCGACCTGATACGACGGCATGGTGTCGATCAATGTGTGCGCTTCCTGACGAATCTGCTCTGCTGGCATGACTGGCTCCTTGTACGCCTTATACGAAGTTACATAGCAGCCGCGCGGCTTTTGTGACCACTCGTAAGATGGTGACTATGGCCGCAGAGCAGCAAGAGGTCCGAGTCGGACCGGTCCGCTTTTCCAACACCGCTCCGCTCATCCTGATCGCAGGCCCGTGCCAGATGGAAAGCCGCGCCCACGCACTGGAGACGGCGGCGGCGCTGAAGGAGATTGCCGCAGCCGTCGGCATCGGGCTGGTCTATAAATCGAGCTTTGACAAGGCAAACCGCACTAGCGCCACCAGCCAGCGCGGCATCGGTATGAAGGCTGCACTGCCCGTCTTTGCCGAGATCCGCGAGACGCTGGATCTGCCCGTGCTGACCGACGTGCACGAAAGCTGGCAGTGCGGCCCAGTGGCCGAAGCAGTCGATGTCTTACAGATCCCAGCATTTTTGTGTCGCCAAACGGACCTCTTGCTGGCCGCCGCCGCAACCGGCCGCGCGGTCAATGTAAAAAAAGGCCAGTTCCTGTCGCCCTATGACATGAGCAACGTCGTACAAAAGCTTTCCGGCGCGGCGGGCGGCGTCCTGCTCACAGAGCGCGGCACCACCTTTGGCTACAACACGCTGGTCACGGACATGCGGGCGCTGCCGGTGATGGCTGCGACCGGTGCGCCGGTCATCTTTGATGCCACACACTCCGTGCAGCAGCCCGGCGGGCTGGGTGGCAGCAGCGGTGGCCAGCGGGAGTTTGTGCCGGTGCTGGCGCGTGCCGCAGTTGCCGTCGGCGTGGCGGGCGTCTTTGTTGAAACCCACCCAGACCCCGACTGCGCCCCAAGTGACGGCCCAAACATGCTGCCGCTACGCGCCATGGAGCCGCTGCTGCGCGAACTGATTGCCTTTGACCGGTTGGCAAAGTCTCCTGCTCGCGAGCAGACGTTATGAATTCGCAAGAACAAGCGGATGTGTCCGCCGCCCTTGACACGGTCGACTGCGAACTGCGCGGGCTGGAACGGCTGCGCAACGCGCTCGCCGGAGATCTTGGACCCCACCTCCACGCGGCAGTAGAAGCCGTGGCAGCGTCTGCTGGCCGCGTGATGGTAACGGGTGTGGGCAAAAGCGGCCACATTGCCCGCAAACTGGCGGGCACGCTGGCCTCCACGGGCAAGCCCGCGCATTTCATCCATCCCTCCGACGCGAGCCACGGCGACCTTGGCGCCATTCAGCCGGGCGATGTGGTACTGGCGTTGTCGTGGTCAGGCGAGTCGGCGGAGTTGTCAGATTTGGTGGCCTACACCCGCCGCTTCGGCATCACGCTCATCGCCAGCACTGCTGCTGAGAACAGCGCACTGGCGCGCGCGGCAGACATCGTGCTGCTGCTGCCTAGCTGCGACGAGGCCTGCACTGATCTACATGCGCCCACCACCAGCACGGCCATGCAGCTGGCCCTGGGTGACGCACTGGCCGTAGCCCTGCTGCGGCGCGGCAGCTTTGGCCGCGAAGACTTCCAGCACCTGCACCCGGGCGGCAGGCTGGGCGCGCGCCTGTTGCGTGTGAGCGCCCTGATGCACACCGGCGACGAAGTGCCGCTGCTGCCCGACACGGCAAGCATGGCCGAGGCCATCGTGTGCATGACGGGCGGACGCTTTGGCATCACCGGCGTCCTCGACAGGGCAAATCTGCTGGTCGGCGTGGTGACCGATGGCGACCTGCGCCGCGCCTTTGCCGCCGGCTTTCAGGACCGTCCGGTGCGCGAGGTCATGAGTCAAAGCCCTCGAATTATCGCGCCGGACGCCTTGGCTGTCGCTGCCCTCCAGCGCATGAACACCGAGGGGATTACCAGCCTGTTTGTCGTAGAACAGAAGCAGATACAGGGCATTCTGCACATTCACGACCTTTTGCGGGCAGGCGTTGCCTAGCGCTGGGCGCGCCTATTTGTGCAGGGAGGCATTGCCGCGGCCCGGCAGGTGCGGCGTAAGGTGGGGCACCACAAACTCCTGCATCAGGGCGCCAAACATGCCAAAGGCTGTTCCAGTGCCTAGATTCTGAAACGTGAGCCCGACGCCATGGCGGTCGGTAGCCGGATAGTAAGCGTTTGAAATGCCCGCCGAAGCCAGATTGCCCAGGATATTGCTGTAGTTGAACTCACGCTTGCCGTTGTCACCGCGACACACAAACACGCTGGCCACGGCATGGCGTGCCCGCGACCCTGTGCTGCCGGTGCCCTGGTAGAAGTAGCGCGGATCCTGCCGAAAGACACTGGGCAGAATGGCGCCGCCCAGAAACGTGCTGACCGCACCATCCGCAAAAGCCGCTCCGTAGCGCTTGCCATACCCGGCCGCGCCCTGGCCATAGCCTGAAAATGTGCCGTTTGCCTGTTCCACACCGGCGGCAATGCCCGCGCCTACGAAGGTAAATGGGTCTAGCGTGGAGCGCCACGCCAGGTGGAACTTCTGCCGGGAGGCGAGAGGCGCGGGATTGGGGGAGTACACGACGTAGAAGTTGGGGACGATGCCCAGCACCCGCTGCTTTTCCTCCTGGGCCACTTCTGCCGCCGCCACCTCTTGTACAGACGCCGTGACGGTAATGGAGCCTCCATCGGCTTGCGGGTGCCTCTGAGCGGCAACCGGCGCGTCTGGCAGCTCCGCCTCTTGCGCGCGGCCCGTGGCAAGGCATGCGCATGCAAAGAACCCGAAGCTCGTGAGAGAAAACAGCTGCCGCATAGGGTGGTAGACGGAGAAGCAACGGCAGAGTTTTCTCCAGGCACCCCTAAGTGACAAAATTCACCAAATTTGTCGCGCAAAGCGTGCGAACAAGGCAGCTGGTTGCAGTATCAACACCACAAAAAGAAGCAAGTTGAACACTGTATTTGCCGCTGTACTCCCGCAAAATACACCTTCTTGCACGTAGAAAGCCCGTCTTGCGACGCTATTTTAGCGATGCTTCTTGGCCCTCTTGTCCGGCTCCGGTTCCAGCCGTGCCTCTGACGGAGGCATCGCACCCGGCGGCAGCACGCGCCGCGTGTTGTTGCCCTCGAGACGGTAGGTCTTGCTGATCAAGTGGCTGGC
>CALMOM010000088.1:0-8479 GCA_937873305.1 uncultured Terriglobus sp. | reverse complement strand
TGCACCTGGCCACTGGTCGTCGCGGGTACCGGCACACCCGCAGCCAGCACCGTGTAGGTGTACGAGGGAGCAGGACCGGTGGACGGCACGCCGCGGCCCGGATTTGCCGCGCCTGGGTCCACGCCAATCTTCACCGGCAGGTAGCCCAGGATGTTCTTGTCGCGGTTTGCGCCCTCGTAGCGGTGCTTTTTCAGGTTCCAATAGAAGACGCGCAACTGGTTGAAGTCGTACGGCAGGCCGGCCTGGTAGGGGCTCAACACCATGACGTAATTGGGGACTTCCTGGCTGGCGCCCTGCAGCTCCGGGTCAACGACCTTGTTCAGCACGTAGGTGCCCACGATGCGCTGGCCTTCGGCATATTTTGCCACCGCGTCCGGCGCGTCGGTGTCGAGCATGCGGCTCAGCATCCAGCCGGTATGACCGTTCTGGTCGGTAACCAGCCACCAGTCCTCCATGGAGGGCGGCAGGGGCACCGGCCTGGCCTTCAGATCGGGTTTGCCGTCAGGCCCGAGCGGCTGCGTGGTGGGCGGTGGCGTGCCCGGCGGCAGCGGCTTTACCGTGCTCGCCCGCTGCAGCAGCTTGAGCTTGTCGCCCTCTTCCAGCCGGAAGAGCTTGTCCGTGTCGCGCCCCGGCGTAGTGTGCAGGTAGACATCGTCGCGCACAGAGCCGGTGGTGACCGGCTTCTCGCTGGTCGATCCAGCCAACCTCGCCCTTGTCGGTCCTGACGCGGAAAAAGCGCTTGTTACTTTCCAGAATCTCGAGCCGCTGACCGTTGCTTACGTTGCCCGTCCGGTTGGAGACGGCGGCAATGCGGTCGCGCAGAAAGGTCGCCTTCTGGGTGACATAGACATAATGCCGCAGCATAGGCGGTTTGAACCGGCTACACCCGGTAAGTAGCAGCGGCAGGAGTGCGAAAGAGGCGCAACGGCGAGAACGCATGGTCGAGCAAGGGAGCATCAGCGGCAGGCTTGAGGATAGCACTGCGTGGCGGACCCCACTATCAAACGGAACGCGAAGTCCGCAGAGGTTTTCGCAGAGGCCGCGAAGGAAGGTTTTACCTTAGCGGCGCTCACGTGCACTTCTTTCACAATCCGCTCTTAGTGCGACAACGTCACCACGCTCGCATTTGTCCCGGTCGCCGTGGAGCTTACGGTGTACAGCCGCCCGGCATTGACAGCGTCGAAGCCGTAGAGCGCCAGGTCGGGCGAGCCGGAGTACGAGGCGGCTAACAGCCACATGCCGGTAGAGTCCGTGCCCAGCGAGGTAACAGCGACGCCCGCCGAAAAGGGTGAGCCAGCGACGGCGGTGAGCGCCGCGCCCGTGCCGATGCTGTAGCCAGTGATGGTGCTGTCGCCCCGGTTGGCCACGTAGACATACTTGCCCGTGCTGTCGAGTGTGACGGCAAACGGCTGCGCGCCGGTGGGGTACACGGTGGACGTGGTGGGCGTGAGCGTACCGTTCGCTGCAATGGTGCTGACCACCAGGCCCGCGGAGCTGCCGGAGCGCGCCTCATAGAGGTACGTGCCCGTGCTGTCGATGGCGATGCCGTTGCTGCTGGTGAGGCTGGGAGGTAACGTCTGAGTGAGTTCGGTAAAAGCGCCAGTCGTGGTGTTGAATGCAAATACTAGGTCGCCCGCCGTACCCATGGCCGCCACCACAAACGTGCCGCTGGGCGCAATGCGCACCTGCCGCGGCACCACCGTGCCGGATGGATTAAATGGCGCGCCACCCGTTGGGCTGAGCGTGCCGTCGCTATTGATGGCAAACAGGTCAATGCTGACTCCGGTGCCGTCCAGCACCATCAGCCACTTGCCATCTGGTGTGGTCTGCATGTCCGCACAAAAGGCGTTGGCAATGGCAGCGCCACCGTTCAGTGCGGTGAGCGTGCCGGTGCTGGAGATGCTGAATCCAAAAATCTGCGAGACCGTACCCACCCACAGGTACTTGTTGTCACGGCTGACCGTTAGGGCAAGCGGTGCCGTGGACAGATTGATGGGTGAGCCGGACAGGGCAGACAGCGCGCCGGTTGTGGAAATGCCGAACCCGGTGACGGAGTTGGCCCCCGCGTTGGCCACAAAGGCGTAGTTCACGGCGCTGGTACCCGTGCCTGTTCCTGTGCTGGTCGAAGTTTCCTTGAAGAAGAAACCGTTACAGCCGCTCAACAACAGTGAGAGAGTCAGCGGGATGGCAGCAAGGGTGCGGGGCATGGTGCTCTCGGGTTCCAATGGCAGGTGCAGTCGTCTGTTGAGACGATACAGTGCAATCTAAGTTGCTTTGCCGTGGAGACCGGCGCTGTGGGTGGTTCACCGAGCCATCTCCACTGCCTCCTTTCCACAAGGGGGAAGTGTGGATGACGAGTCAGAAAGATGGTTGCGGAGGAGAGAGGCTACAAGACCGATGAAAGCTGCCGTGCTTAGTTAACGCGACTCTGACATTCAGGGCAAACACCAATTACGTCCATGGATACGCGCTCCACCAGGAATCCGCCGCGCAGACGAACCGGTGCGGCCTCTAGGGAAAGGCCGTGGTCCTCATCGTCAGGGAGGTCGGCCACGCGCTTGCACACAGAGCAGACCATGTGATGGTGTGGCTCGCGGTTCATCTCGACGCGGAGAGTGCCGTGGTGGATGCTGAGCTCACGAAACACGCCACTTCCGACGAAAAGGTGAATGTTCTTGTATACAGTGGCCAACGAGATGGAGGGGACGCGCTGTTTGACGGCGGCAAACACCTCTTCCGGCGACGGGTGGCCGGGCATGCCCTGCATGGTCTCATACAGCACCTGGCGCTGATGCGTCACCGCGATGCCATGTTCGGCACACAGTTCGCGAAACGGCCTGGAGGATTCCACCATGACACCTTGTAGTAGATAAGAGCGTCGTGGCGGTGTCAAGGTATGCACCTCCCAGGGTGCTGGGGCGTCTATCCATAGAGGAGGCTGCACCATGGAAGAGGAGGAGCAGATGCGCACATTCACCGTCGACGAGGCACAGCGGCTGCTTCCCGTGCTGGATTCGCTGTTGCAGCGTGCTCAGGCGGCTGCTGCCGTGGGTGCAGCGCGCGAACACGCGCTCCAGGCACTGTCGCAGGCCATCTTCCTGTCCGGCGGTCTGCGCGTAGACCTCGCAGAGGTGGCGCGCCTGAAGGGCGAGCACAATGCAGCCGTCAGCCAGGCCAAGGACGCGCTGGAGGAGATCAGCAGCATCGGTGTGGAGGTGCGGGATCTGATGACAGGCCTTCTGGAGTTCCCGTTCCAGTTGGACGAGGACATCGTGATGCTGTGCTGGCTGCAGGGCGAAGCGAAGATCACCGCCTGGCATACGGCCGAGGCAGGCTGGGACGAGCGCCAGCCCCTGGATGATCGCTTCTCCGGCGGTGAGCGTCCCCAGTAAGTCGCAATCTCGACGCTGTCCGCTATGATGAAGGGCGATGCCGAGCTTTGCGGATTCCGCGGTTATCTTCATCCTGGCGCTGATCCTCTTCGGGCCGAAGAAGCTGCCGCAGCTTGCCCGGCAACTGGGCAAGCTGATGGCGGAGTTCCGCCGAGCCTCCAACGAGTTCCGCATGCAGATGGAAGACGAGTTGCGGATCGAGGAGCAGAAAGAGCACCAGAAGAAGGTGGACGCCATGGCCGGTCCACCGTCAACGCTGCCAGAGCCGGAACATCCGCATTTGCCCTCAACTACCTCAGCATCGGACAACGCGGCAGAAACTACGAATCACGAAGCTGGGACGAGTGTCGCTGAGCCGACGCCCATCGCAGAGTCAGGCAGCCTGCGCATGATGCCGCCCTCAACCGGCTTGCCGGTGGCGAATGGGTCCCATACGACTGGACGCGAGGCGGACTTTACCTATCATGATGGCGATGCACCGCACGAGAGCGCCGCAAGCAACGGGCACCATGACATGCCGGAGCACAGCATTCTGCCGCCCGCTGTCGGCATGAGCAGTGAAGAGCCCGTCGAAGAGGCGCAGCCCGCAACAACGCACGAGGCGGTGCACAGTGCCTGATGTTCTGGACAATGTTCGCGAGGCCGTGACGGAGCGCGCCGAGCTGCCGGGCATGAGCCTGATGGAGCACCTGACGGAGCTGCGGTCGCGGCTGATCCGGTCTGTGGTGGCGCTGCTCATCGGCTTCTGCGTGGCGTACTACTTCCATGAGCAGCTGTTCAACATCGTGCAGCGCCCCATGGACCAGCTGCACTACCAGCTCAACATCACCCACCCCACCGACGGCCTGAACATCTATTTGAAGACAGCGCTGTATGGCGGTGGCATCCTGGCTGCGCCTTACATCCTGTACCAGATCTGGCTGTTCATTTCACCGGGCATGTACGCGAACGAGAAGAAGTATGTGGTGCCCTTCATGGGTGCGACCATCTCGCTGTTTTTTGCGGGCGCGTACTTCGGGTATCGCTGGGTGTTGCCGTCGGCGCTGCACATGCTCATCGGTGAGTTCGGCCACCGGTTCAACGCCATCATCACAATCGACGAGTACACGGGTTTTTTCACCAGCATTATCTTTGGCCTGGGCATCACGTTTGAGCTGCCGATCCTGATCTTCTTCCTGGCGCTGTTCGGCATTGTGGATGGCAAGTTCCTAATCCGCCACATGCGCTATGCCATTCTCATCATCTTTGTGATTGCGGCGATCATCTGCCCACTGCCCGACCCATTGAGCATGTGCCTGTTTGCCGCGCCCATGCTGGTGTTGTATGCGCTCAGCGTCGGCGTGGCGTTCCTGGTGCATCCGGCGCGTCGCAAACCCAAGCTGACGGCGGCCACCTAGGGGCAAAAGAGCGTCCGCAGAGGGCGCAGAGTCACCGCAAGGTATGCAGAAGTCTACTGCGAACTTTGCGCAACCTTCGCGTACTTTGCGGACGCTCTTTGTCTTTGCGGACGCTCTTGCGCATCGTGAGTGACGTGTGTTCGGAGCGGGGCATCCAACGCCCATGCCGCACGCGCACACTTTAGACTGGGTCGTCTTTCACGCGCTGCTGCTCCTGCTGCTGCTGGCCGAAATTGCGTTGCTGCACAAGACGACACCTCTGTCCGCACCGAAGCGAAGTTACATTGCGACCGGCATGTGGATCACCGGTGCCGTCGCGTTTGCTGGATGGGTGTACCTTCGCCTGCACCCGCAGCTTGGGCAGGAATTCCTGGCGGGTTACGGGCTTGAGGAAGCGCTTTCCATTGACAACCTGTTTGTCTTCCTCTTGCTGTTTCAGTCATTCAAGATTGCGGAGGCGAAGCAGCGGAGGGTGCTGTTCTGGGGCATCCTGGGCGCGGTGGTCATGCGTGCGGCGTTCATCGTGGCGGGTGTGCGGCTCCTGAATAAGTTCGAGTGGGTTACGTATGTGTTTGCCGTGATCCTGCTGATTGCGGCGGTGCGACTGGTGCTGCCGGCAGACCACGAGAATCCCAGGAAACCGAAGTGGCAGGCCTGGCTGGAGGAGCGCCAGCCCATTTCGCTGAACCAGGACGGCTTTACCGCGGTTGAGAATGGTCGCCGTATTCCGACGGTGCTGGTGTTGGCGCTGGTCGGTGTTGCCTTTGCAGACTTTGTCTTCGCGCTGGACTCCATTCCGGCTGTGCTGTCGATCACGCGACACACGTTTATCGCGTACACCTCCAACATCTTCGCGGTCATGGGGCTGCGGTCGCTGTTCTTCGTGCTGACGCACGCGCTGGGCAAGCTGGCGTACCTGCATTACGGCCTGGCGGCGGTGCTGGCTTTTGCCGCAGGCAAGATGCTGGTGGCACCGTGGTTTGAGGTGTCGGCGCTTGCGTCGCTTGCGGTGATCTTCGTGCTGCTTGCGATCACGGTGGTGGTGTCACTGCTGCTGCAACGGCAGCGGGCTACGCAGCACGCATAACTGGATCGATGGATGTTAGCGGGAGGCTAGAGTAGCGGGCCGGGCTGCGATAATGACGGTGTGACGTCCGTTCCGGTGAAGACTGATTCTGCCGACTACCAGGTGCACATCGGACGCGGCCTGCTGAGCGCCGTGGGCGAAGTGTCGATGCGGCTTACGGACACGGTGTCGCGTGTCTTTATCGTTACCTCGCCGGAGATCGAGCGGCTGTGGGCGGCACCGGTGCGCGACGGCTTTTCCGCGCTGGGCGTACCGGTTGAAACGCTGTTGGTGTCTGCGGGCGAGGGAGAGAAGCGTCTTGGCACGCTGGAGCGCCTGTGCGAGGAACTGGCCGCGCACCGTGCCGACCGCGACAGCCTGCTGGTGGCGCTGGGTGGCGGTGTCATTGGCGATCTCACCGGGTTTCTGGCAGCGGTGTACATGCGCGGCATTCGCTTTGTGCAGGTGCCGACGACGCTGCTGGCACAGGTGGACTCCTCGGTTGGCGGCAAGACGGGCGTGAACCTGCGCGCGGGCAAGAACCTGGTGGGCAGCTTTTATCATCCGTTGGTCGTGATCGCCGACATTGATGCGCTGAGCACCCTGCCGGAGCGTGAACTGCGCGCCGGATTGCAGGAGAGCGTAAAGGCGGGCGTGATCCGCGACCCAGAGCTGTTCAGCTACATGGAGTCGCACGCGGACGCTATCCTGCGCGGCGACGCAGACGCGCTGCAGCATGTGGTGGAGGCCAGTGTCCGCATGAAGGCATCAGTCGTGGGGGAGGACGAGCGTGAGCACGGCCTGCGCATGATCCTGAACTTTGGCCATACGGTGGGCCACGCGATTGAGGCCGCCACGGAGTACCGCGCGCTGCTGCACGGCGAAGCCATCGGCTGGGGCATGATTGCCGCGACGCGGCTGGCCCAGAGCCGCGCGATGCTGGCGGACAGCGACGCGGACCGCATTACCGCGCTGGTACACCGCTATGCCGACCTGCCGCGCTTCCAGGCAGACGCAGAGCAGTTACTCGCGCTGACCGGCGGCGACAAGAAGAGGCGCAGTGGCACACTGAACTTTGTGCTGCCCACCGCGATCGGCTCGGTCGAGATTGCGCGCGATGTCATGGAAGTGGAGCTTACCGGTGCCGTGAACGCGATGCTACTGGAGATGCACTTTGGCAGGCCCTCGGCACCGCTCGCGCCTGCGCAGCCGGTGCACGCATGAGCGACAGCCAACGGGAGCCAGTAAGCGGTTCCAGGCCGGTAGGAACGGCAAATGCGGCAGAGGCTTCCCTTGCTGTGCAGCGCATGTTCGACGGCATCGCGCCGCGTTACGATCGGCTGAACCACATCCTGAGCTTCGGCATGGACCGCGTGTGGTGGTACCGTGCGTCGCGGCAGTTTGACGCGGTGCTGAAGCAGCCCGGGGCGCGCGTGCTGGACCTGTGCTGCGGCACCGCCGACATGACCGCGGCCCTGCTGCGGCGCAGGCCTGCTACGGGTGCGGTAACCATGCTGGCAATCGACTTCTCGCATGAAATGGTCGAGCGCGGCCGGCAGAAACTTGCAGGCAGGCCGGTGGAGTTTGTAGAAGCGGACGCGCTCGCGCTGCCACTGCAGGAGGCCTCGCAGGACCTGGTGGTGAGTGCCTTTGGCTTTCGCAACCTCGCCGATTACACCGCCGGTCTCTTGGAGATTCGGCGTGTGCTGCAGCCGGGCGGCAGCATCGGCATCCTCGACTTCAGCGAGCCGCCGGGCCTGCTGGGCAGCGCGTACAGGGTGTACTTTCGGCATGTGCTGCCGCGGGTGGGCGGCCTGATTTCAGGCAGTGGCGCGTCGTACCGCTATCTGCCAGCCAGTGTGGAACGCTTCCCTGCCCCGGACGTCTTCTGCGGCATGATGCGCGAGGCAGGGTTTGCGGAAGTGCGATGGCAGCCATACCTGTTTGGCGTCGCCGGACTTTGGAGCGGGCGCGCCGCGTAGGTGCATCCCACCTTTCCACCGTGCATCTTATAGCTACCCGTAGCCGCTGAGGACCCGCGCCGGCTCTACCTTCACTTCTGAAGAACAATAAGGAGCAATACCCATGCCTCAGGCATCTGGATACGCCGCACAGACGGCAAAGGCACCGCTTGGCCCGTTTTCGTTTGACCGGCGCGACCTGAAAGAGAACGACGTACGCATTGAGATCAAATTCTGCGGCATTTGCCATTCGGACGTGCACCAGGCGCGCGACGAGTGGGGCGACGGCATCTTCCCCATGGTGCCCGGGCACGAGATTGCCGGCGTAGTGACCGACATTGGCAGCGGCGTAGCCAAGTACAAGGTAGGCGACCACGTGGGCGTGGGCTGTTTTGTCGATAGCTGCCGCCAGTGCCATGAGTGTGTCGAAGGCGAAAACAACTACTGCCTGGTGGGTATGAACGCCACCTACAATGGCCGTGAAAAGGATGGTTCGCCGACCTATGGTGGCTACTCAGACCACATCGTCGTCGATGAGAACTACGTCCTACGCATTCCGGAAAACCTGCCGTTGGATGCTGCTGCGCCGCTGCTGTGCGCAGGTATCACCCTCTACTCGCCGCTGCACCACTGGGGCGCAGGGCCCGGCAAGAAGGTGGGCAT
>CALMOM010000087.1:40999-46298 GCA_937873305.1 uncultured Terriglobus sp. | reverse complement strand
TCTGTGGCATGGTGACTTCCGTGGCCGCGCCCCCCTTTGCTGGTACCACAGGCTCAGCTGCCTGGGCTGCGGGTGCACTGGCCGCCGGCGCTGCAGCGGGCGCGGACGCTGAACCGCCAATCACAGCCACCACCGTGTTGATGGCGACTGTCTCACCTTCTTTCGCTTTAATTTCCTTCACCCCGCCGGCCGACGGCGATGGGATCTCCGCATCCACCTTGTCGGTCGAGATCTCAAACAACGGCTCATCGCGCGCGATGCTTTCGCCCACCTGCTTGAGCCACTTGGTAAGGGTGCCTTCGGTGATGGATTCGCCCATCTGGGGCATAACGACGTCGGTTGGCATAGAAATCCTTCGAGCAAAGTTGGTGCAGAAACGCCGCAGGGACGCAGGTGCAGACGTTGAAATTATAGGCTGCTGGGTGCAGGGCTGTAGCCAAGTGCGTTTACCGCGCCGCAGCTGCCACCGGTACGAGCAGTTCCTCCAGCGAGTTGGCATGGAGCATCTGCCGCTCGAACACCCCGCCAAACATCCGCGCCGCAGTATTGCGAGCATTCTCCATGGTGGGGGCAAGTGCGGGTGGGTCGTCCACCTCAAGCTCCAGGCTGGTGGGAACACGGTCCGTAAGGCCGCACGGCACGATCCACTGAAAGTCACGCAGATCCGTGGTCACATTCAGAGCGAAGCCGTGCGAGGTGACGCCGCCCGAGACATGCACGCCGATGGCGGCCAGCTTCTTCTCCTGGATGGACCCACCCGCTAGCGTCCACACGCCCGTGCGCTTTGCAATGCGCTGCGCAGGTACGCCGAAGACGCGGCACGTGCGGATCAGCACATCTTCGAGCTGTCGCACGAAGTCCACGGGCCCCAGGTGCGGCCCTTTCTTACCGGGCAGATCGCCGCGCAGATCCACAATCGGGTAGCCCACCAGCTGACCGGGACCGTGATAGGTCACATCGCCGCCGCGATTAATCTCATGCACCTCGACGCCCTTGCTTGTCAGGAGCTCGTCTGACGCGAGAATGTTGCCGCGGTGCGCATTGCGCCCCAGTGTGAGCACGGGCGGATGCTCCAGCAGCACCAGCGTGTCTGCGACCAAACCGGCCTTGCGGGCGGCCACCAACTCCGCCTGAATGCGCAGGCCCTCGGCGAAACCCACCCGGCCGAGTTGAAGAAGATGCACGAACATCTGTGGCGCTCTCCTGAGCATACCTCCCGGTACAACCAAGGTGATTTTAGTTCTAAGCACAACGTGCAGTGAAAGGGTTGACAGCGTACCCACTATTCACTACTTTTTGGTTGTGGATAGACTGGGAACGACACTCGCGGCACTTGCCGATCCGACACGGAGGGCCATGGTCAAGCAACTCGCCCGCGGGCCGGCTTCCGTGCACGTTCTGACTGAACCGTTCGCGCTTTCACAGCAGATGGTGTCCAAGCACATCGCCGTGCTGGTGCGCGCACGGCTCGTCGTCAAGAAGAAGCAGGGACGCGAAAGCGTGTGCACGCTTCGGCCACAAGCCCTTAAGACGGTGAGTGACTGGGCCATGAGCTACCGGCAGTTCTGGGAAGAAAGCTTCGACAAGTTGGATGGGGTACTCGAGCAGCTAAAGAAAGAGGAAAAGCATGGGGAACGAAACGCAGCTATTGACGATAACAAGAACCTTCGACGCACCACGCGATTTGGTTTGGAAGGCGTGGACCGACCCGAAGTACGTCACCCAGTGGTGGGGGCCAAAGGGCTTTGATATCCCGGAATGCACCATGGACTTTCGCGTTGGAGGCAAGTTCCTCCTCTGCATGCGAGGACCCAACAACTGGGAGGGCTGGACCGGCGGCGAGTACCACGAGATTGTGCCGTACGAGAAGATCGTCTTCTCGATGTACTTCGCCGACAAAGACGGCAACAAGGTGCAGCCTGAGGACATCGGCATTGAGCACGAGGCCGATGAGAACACCCACGACATCGTGCTGTTTGAGGATGCTGGCGAAGGGCGCACAAAGGTCACCTACATAGGCAACGAGACGATGGAGGACGCAGCCGAGAGCGGTCAGCTGGAAGCCATGAATCAATCGTTCGACAAGTTCAGCGATGTACTCTGCCGTTAGCTGCAGACCAACTGAGGCATAGGTAACAAGAGCAAAGCCCGCATCGTGCAGATGTGGGCTTTGTTGTTGTTACCTGCGACTCTCTCAGGCGTTCAGCGACATGCCGTACACCGACGAGTAGCCGTCCAAGAGGCTCTCGCTGAGCGTGGGGTGGGCGTGCTGCGTGAACATCAGTTCCTCGATGGTCATCTCCGCCTCGATGGCGACCACTGCTTCTGCAATTAACTCTGTCGCGTACGGCCCGATGATGTGGACGCCCAGCACCTCGCCGTACTGCTCGTCGGCAATCACCTTCACGAACCCATCATGCGCGTTCAGGATGGTGGCCTTTGAGTTACCAGCCAGTGGGAACTTACCCAGCTTGATCTTGCGGCCCTGCTCGCGCGCCATCGCATCCGTCAGGCCCACGCTGCCGATCTGCGGCTCGCAGTAGGTGCAGGCCGGGATGCGGTTGCGGCTGACTGGCTTTGCGTACTTGCCCGCGATGTGCGCTGCGGCCACTGCACCGCACATGGCACCGCCGTGCGCCAGCAGCGGCAGCCCCGCGACAATGTCGCCGATGGCGTAGATGCCCGGCTCGGCGGTCTGCTGATACTGGTCGACCTTGATGGAGGTCTTGTCCACCTCAATCTTGGTGGATTCAAGGTTCAGGTTCGCCGTGCGCGGCGCGCGGCCGATGGCGATCAGCACCTTGTCACCGTCCTGGATGTTGTCCTTGCCGTCGCTCGTGGTGTAGTGCACGCGCACACCGTCCGCCGTCTCCTCAATCTTGTTCATCTTGGCGGAAGTGTGGCAGGTGATGCCCTTCTTCTTGTACTGCCGCAAAAACTCCTTAGACACATCGGCGTCCTCGGCAGGCACCACGCGGTCGGCCATCTCGATAATGGTCACCGGCACCTTGAAGCTGTTGAAGACCGACGCAAACTCCACGCCCACCGCGCCCGAGCCGATGACGATGAGCGACTTCGGCAGCTTTTCGAGCGACAGGATTTCGATGTTGGTCAGGATCTTGTCGCTGGGCTTGTAGCCCGGGATCATGCGTGCGTCGGACCCGCTGGCCAGCACCAGCTTCTTCGCTGTTACCTGCTGCTTCTTGCCCTCGAACTCGACGTCCACGGTGTGCACGCCGTTCTTCGCCGGACCGGTCAGCTTGCCGTAGCCGCGGCACAGCGTGACCTTGTTTTTCTTCACCAGGTACTGCAGGCCCGCCGTGTGCTTATTGATGATGTCGTTCTTGCGCTTTAGCACCTGCGGCCAGTTGACTGTGCCGCCGCCGATGTTGTCGATGCCGTACATGCCGCCTTCATTGGCGTGATCAAAAATCTCGGCGGAAAACAGCATCGCCTTGGTCGGCACGCAGCCCACATGCAGGCAGGTGCCACCCAGCTTGTCGCTCGCCTCGATCAGTGCAACCTTCAATCCATACTGCGCCGCGCGAAACGCGCAGGAATACCCAGCCGGGCCGCCGCCTATTACGGCCACATCAAACAGTGTCTCTGCCACAGAACCTTCTCCAGAACGCAAGGCAGCCTGCGCCACCCGCCCGCGCAAACCTTGGCTCGCGCCCTGCATTAAGTTTACGCTCCCGGCTCAGGCGGCTTGTAGGAGATGTAGCCTCTTAAGCAAAGCGAGTGCGATGTCAGCTGAGACTTCTGTATTGTTCTTTGCAAACCCGCCTGCTGGTGGTGTGGCCGCCGAGCGGCACATCGCCGCGCCGCGCGTGGTCATAGCCGGGAGGGCAAAGGTGCATAGATGACCACGGGAGAGACGCCCGCGACTGGATACAAGCTGACGTCCCACGAAACGCCCCAGAGCTACACGCGGAAACGCGTCCTACCCAGAGCTCAGGGCGAGTCTAATCAACCGGGCTCTCTGTTGAAGAGGCCCCGCATGCACGGGACCCTTTTATGAATGCTTCGCAGCTAAAAGGAGATACGTCCGCCGAGCTGGATAATGCGCGAGTAGTTAATTTGTGTGCTCACGTTGCCCAATGTCTGTGCGGTCCCGCTGGCAGCGGTACCGGCGTTTGCCGCGCCGTTACCAGTGACCACATAGGTCAGCGTTGGGTTGCCGAACTGCGGTGTATTGAAGGCATTGAGCGCTTCTGCGCGAAATTGTGCGTTCACCCGCTCGGTGACCTTGAAGTTTTTGTTGATAGAAATGTCGGAATTATTGCTGCCCGGCCCCTGGCAGGGCAACATACGGGGTGCATTGCCAAAGGTGTAGGGACGGGCCGGGGTAAAGGCTGCCGCGTTCAAGTACTGTGGCTGGCCGATGTTGCCATAAACCGTGGCAGAACCAAGACGGCTTTGCGGGCGACCGCTGAGACACGCCGCGTGTGCGTCGCCCACCAGGTTGGGCCGCTGATACGTTCCGCCGATGCCGGTGGGGCCATACTGCGTGCTCAGATCAGTCTGCTGAATGGAAAGCGGCACACCGTTTTGGAGCGTCCATTCGTCATTGATCTGCCACCCGCCAATCAGTTCGTTGACGTACCAAGGAGCGCTCCCCATGAAGCGCTGCCCCCTGCCGAACGGCAGGTTGTAGCTGATCGCCATGGTGAAGCGATTGGGCACATTGTTCAGTGCGCGCGAGCGCTCGGCCTTGGGGTTGTAAATGTCTTGTGGACCGTAGGTCGCGTAGACCTGTGAACCCGCGCTCCAAAGGTTGTCCCAGTTGGCCGACCACGTGTAAGTGCTCAGCAGCGTCAGGCCGCTGGCAAGTCGCTTCTGCACCTTGACTGCCAGCGAGTTGTAACGCGAAAAGCCGTTGGTGGAGCTTACATTCACCGCGCCAAACTGCGGAAACGGCAGCAGTGTCTGGCCTAAGGCAACATTCTTCTGCGCCAGAATACCGGTGGTGGAGTAGCCGTTGATTTTTGAGCTGGTGTAGTACGGATTCGGAATGTTGCCATTGAGTGCCGTCCCACTGCTGGCATATTGCGCCAGGACTCCATCCGGCAGCTGGTTGATGTTGCCAGTGTTAGCGATGTTGCGAGAGTGCGCACCCACATAGCTAAGCCGAAAATTGATGCCGAGCGGCAGATCCTGCTGCAGGTCAGCCGAGTATTGCTGCACCAGCGGGTAACGGCGGCCAAAGTCATACAGCGTGCCTGCCAATGGCAATGAACTGCCCAGGCCGGTAAAGGTGCCGAGCGAATTGCCCGACGGCGCGACCAGACCACTGGGG
>CALMOM010000087.1:33895-40989 GCA_937873305.1 uncultured Terriglobus sp. | reverse complement strand
GGATAGGAACGATCCGGCACCCGGCGTCGAAAAGCCGTCGCCAGGAGTTGGTGTCGGAGGCGCATAGGTGGTGGCCTGCGAATAGCCAGAACCGGCAAAGGCCAGGCCAACCGGCGCGTAGAACACACCGAAGCCGCCATGAAACACCATCTTCGGCGTGATCTGGTAAGCAACGCCGACGCGCGGGGAGAACTTTTCATGTCCCTGCGAGCAACAGTGAATGGGTGCGCCGTTCTGCCCGGCAAAGCGAATGCCACCGGTCAGCGTTCTTGGCCCGCCGTCCGCCTGCAGCGTGTACTGGACGCCGCGATCAAAGCCCACGTTATAGCGATTGCTGGCTTCGCGCTGCCCCAGCTCATACTCGTAGCGCAGGCCCAGGTTCAAGGTCAGCTTTGCGGTCACACGGAAATCATCCTGCAGAAATACGGAATGGTAGTTGGCAATTTGCAGAAAGTTGCCGCTGTTCAACGTATAGGACGCAGCGGAGGGTGTGCCCAGCAACACGTCTGCAAATGTTAGCGACGTGGTCGCGTTGGGCGAACCGGGGTTCAGACTTGTGTACTGCCCGTTGAAGGTAAACGACGGCACTGAGTTGGGACCATTGTTGAACTTCAACAGGCGGTAGACATACCCCACTTTGATGTTCTGACGATTCAGTGTCTTGGTGACCACGGCAACTAGATTCTTCGAGGCCTGCTCCTGTACCGTGCCGTTCGCACCGCCAAGGGCCCGGCCATTAGTGAGATTATTCACCGTGACAGCAGGAAAGGTTCTCGATTGCAGTTGGCTGACGAAGCCGGCCGGTAATCCAAGGCCGGTTAGGTTAAAGCCATTGGAGTACTGAAACGAGGCGCTGTAATAACGATTGAACCCATAGCCCACTGTAAGCAGCGTGGTGGGATTGATGGTGAAAGTGTTGTTGATCGCTGTCGCGTCGTTGTAGCGCAGCAGCTTGGTCGCGTTCTCTGCCACGGTGCCGCCCAGCAAGAAGCCGCTGGGCTCCTGCGTGGCTAGGTGCACATACGAGATGCCTGCCGTCCACCAGGGCGCAAAGGTGTGCTCCAGCTTGCCGCTGTATATGTCGGAGCGAGTCTTGAACGTGTTCAGCTGCGAGAAATTGGACACCTGTGCGGAGTAGGAGCTGCTGTTGAGATTCGCCGCGGGATACGCATTCAAGATGCCTTGGCCAACTGGGCTGATGAGCGACGCAGGAATCTTATTAACGACACCCCCATCTGAGATGGGTATCGTGCGGCGGCCATTGACCAATGGGGAGCGCGGATCCCACACGACGAACTTGCCGTAGTTTGCGCTGGTTGGGTCAAGGCTGCCTGTGACGAGATCGCCAGAAAAGTCACCAGCGCGCTCTGCCGCCGTAGGCACGTAGGTGGTCGCGGAAGAGCTGGGATAGAACTGCGCCTGGCGGTAGCCCTCTTCCGTTACCCAGAAGAAGGTCTTGTCAAGGTACTTCACCTTGTTCATGAAAGGCAGTGGGCCGCCGAAGGCACCGGCGTACAAGTAGGTGGTGGCGTCGGGCGTCGCAGACTTCAACCCTGTGGTGCGGTTGGGTGCGTTGAACCAGCTGTTGGCGGTCCATGGTGTCTGTCGCGTTTCGCCGTACAGCACGCCATGGTACTGCGCTGACCCGGACTGCAGCGACGTGTTGAACACCGCGCCGCCGGTGCGGCCCACCTCAGCGTCATACGCGTTCGCCTGGACCTTGGCATCGGAAACGGCCTCAGGGGAGGGGATGAACGTAACACCACCGTCGGAACGTGAAATGGGGATGCCGTCAACCACGTAGTTGTTCGCTCCGATGGGAGCGCCCGCAACAGAAACCTGGGACAGCCCGGTCTGATCTTCGGCACGCACGTAGCGGGGGTCACCGGTGGTGGTCACATTACTGTCGAGCTTTTCGAAGATAAAGGGATTGCGGCCCAGATTTGGCAGGTCTTGGATCTGCTGCTTGTTGAACAGTTGCCCGCCGGACGCGCTGGCGGTGTCCAGCAGCGGCTCCGCGGCGGTGACTTCCACAGTTTCGCCAGATCCCCCCACCTGCAGCGCAATATCGACGGTAGACGTGGCGGCCAGCGTCACGTCGGTATGTTCCACCTCGAACGTCTTGAAACCGGAAAGCGTGACGACAATTTTGTAGTCACCGGGGTCCACCGCACCAAACTGGTAGATACCAGCTTCGTTTGTGGTAGCCGTTCGTGCGATTTTGGTCGCAAGGCTGGTCAGTGTGACGGTTGCGTCTCGCACCGTGGCACCCTGCGCGTCCTTCACTTCACCACGCACCGCGCCAGTGTTGGCCTGCGCCAGCGCTGCCGGCGCACTCGCCAGCGAAAGAGTCGCGGCAGCGGCGACCGGGAAGGCATACAGCCTGGAAAGTGAATACTTCATCTACAGCCTCCTGAAAACGAGCCAAGTGGGTCAAGACACAACGCCGCGCACACCGCGTGCGCACGGCTCTGGAGACCGGCAACACTGCGACGCGTGGATGCGGGGACACGTCTCCAGCACGCTGCTACGCGCGGGGACCACTGCTGGTTACGAAACGAAAAGTGCTTTGCTGTGACTGCGGCGCTGAAACGAAACTACGAACGATGGCCTACGTGTACGCTGCGAAACCATCCCAGAACGGCTGAATGGCGGCGGATCAGGTGAGACTGACTGCAGTGAGACGTCTGGGCACATGCTGTAACGACATGTCCACTGGAACCGGTTCGCACTCTCGACTGGTAAGCCGGGAGGCGGCTGGATGTAGTTGTTTCAACGAACGTAACAGTGGGCGGTTGCACTGTCAACGAAAATTCATGGAAGAAAGTTACTTCGAACTTTTCTGCACAGGTGACTGTGCAAGTACTTAGGTCCCCTACCTAACCTCTGCCATTGCCACAATTAGGCTCGATGACGCTCGCACCGACGAGGGTGCCTGAGTTACCCGCCGAAGGCTTGCGGCGGTTTTCACCGCTTCGGTGCGCGGGCGTGCCTTCGCTCCGGCCCGGCGCAGGCCTCGCGGGCAATTTGCCTCAGGTCGTGGCAAACGCGCATGATGATACGGCAGCGTAGGGTCTCGGCGCAGGGCCAAAGCAACCAGGCTGCAACGCCTCGAGGTTCCGAATGCCGCTGCTGCACGATGATCGCCTGTTTCCCGCCGACCCGGACACCCGGGCCATTGCCCGCCGCCTGTACGCCACCGTGCGCGACCTGCCCATCATCAGCCCGCACGGCCACACCAACGCGGGCTGGTTCGCCTCGAATGAGCCCTTCCCCGACCCGGCCAAGCTGTTCATCCAGCCCGACCATTATGTGCACCGCATGCTTTACAGCCAGGGCGTGCGGCTGGAAGACCTGGAAATCGGCAAGCCGGTCATCAGCGATCCGCGCAAGGTGTGGCGCATCTTCGCCGAGCACTATTTCCTGTTCCGGGGCACGCCCTCGCGCCTGTGGCTCGACTACGCCTTCCAGGAGCAGTTCGGCCTGACCGAGCGCCTTGGCGCGCAGAACGCAGATCTGTACTACGACACCATCGCGGAAAAACTGCAGACGCCCGAGTTCAGGCCGCGCGTACTGTTCGAGCGCTTCCGCATGGAGGTGCTGGCCACGACGGACGCGGCGAACGACCCGCTCCAGGACCATCAGGCTATTCGCGACTCCGGCTGGCAGGGTCGCGTCATCCCCACCTTCCGCCCGGATTCTGTTGTCGATCCCGACTTCCCCGGCTTCGCGGAAAACATCGTCGTGCTGGGCGAGCAGACGGGCGAAGACACAGACACCTGGGCAGGCTACCTTGCAGCCCAGCGCAAGCAGCGTGAGCGATTCAAAGCCCTGGGCGCCACCGCCACCGACCACGGCCATCCCACGGCACGCACAGAAAACCTTTCGCCCGAGGTGTGCGAGCAGCTCTTCGCAGCGGTCCGCGAGAACGAGGCCGATGATGAGGACTGCGAGATCTTCCGCGCGCAGATGCTGACGGAGATGGCTCGCATGAGCGTGGACGACGGCCTTGTCATGCAGATTCATCCAGGCAGCCTGCGCAACCACAATCAGGCGCTGTTTGAACGGTTTGGTCGCGACATGGGCGCGGACATCCCAACGCCCACCAACTACGTGCACGCGTTGAAGCCGATGCTCGACGTCGTCGGCAACGAGCCCGCGTTGATGATCATTCTGTTCACGCTGGACGAGAGCACTTTCAGCCGCGAACTGGCACCATTGGCCGGACACTATCCCTGCTTGCGCCTGGGGCCGCCGTGGTGGTTCCATGACAGCCCGGAGGGCATGATGCGCTTCCGCGAAACGGCGACCGAGACTGCGGGCTTCTACAACACGGTCGGCTTCAATGACGACACACGCGCCTTTCTCTCCATCCCGGCCCGGCATGACGTGGCACGCCGCACAGATTGCGCGTTTCTGGCGCGCAAAGTGGCCGAACACGTGCTGGAGGAGGACGAGGCGTTTGTACTAGCGCAGGACCTGACGTGTAATCTTGTCCGGTCTGCCTACAAGCTGTAGGCCCGGAGTCCGCTGTGCCGAGTCTGTCGCCCACTGCTGAAATCCCTGCCGGCACGTCGCCCAGCCGCGTTGGCAATGTGCGCTGGACCATCTGCGCGCTCCTGTTCGTCGCGACCACCATCAACTACATGGACCGGCAGGTCCTCAGTATCCTGAAGCCTACGCTGCAGCACAGCATCGGGCTCAGCGAGCAGGGCTACGGCAACGTGATCGCGCTGTTCCAGGTGTCCTACGCCATTGGCCTGCTGGCGGCGGGACGGCTGATCGACAAGCTGGGTTCGCGCGTCGGGTACAGCGTCATCATGGCTCTGTGGAGCCTTGCCGCACTCGGCCATGCCGTTGTCAGCACCGTCTTCGGCTTCGGCGTGGCGCGTGTACTGCTGGGCCTGGGTGAGTCCGGTAACTTCCCTGCCGCCATCAAGACCGTGGCGGACTGGTTTCCGCGGCGCGAACGCTCGCTGGCCACGGGCATCTTTAATGCGGGTGCCACAGCCGGTGCCATTATCTGTCCGCTCACCATTCCGTGGATCACCATTCATTACGGCTGGCACGCGGCCTTCTTGTTCACCGGCCTGCTAGGTGTGCCGTGGATCATTTGGTGGGGCCTGAACTACCGCAAACCCACCGACCATCCCACGCTGACGGGCGCGGAACTGCGCCACATCTACGAGGAAAACGCGGAGCAGATGGCGGGTGCCAGCATCCCGTGGTCGCGCCTGCTGACCTACCGCCAAACGTGGGGCATCACGCTGGGTAAAGGAATTACCGATCCCATCTGGTGGTTCTATCTCTTCTGGATCCCGGGGTTTTTGGACTCGCGCTTTCACGTGGACCTGTCGCACCTGGGCCTGCCGCTCATCGTGGTATACACCTGCTCCACCCTTGGCGGCATTGCCGGTGGCTGGCTGCCCAGCCTGTTTGAGCGCGCGGGAATGACCGGATATAAAGCGCGCTACGGTGCCATGTTTGTGTGCGCCTGCTTTTCATTACCCATGCTGTTCGCGGGAAGGGTCACCAGCATGTGGCTGGCCGTGGCGCTGCTGAGCCTGGCCACCGCCGGGCACCAAGGCTGGAGCGCCAACATGTACACTACGGCGTCTGACGTCTTTCCTGGCAGCGTGGTAGGCAGCGTAATCGGCATCGCAGGCATGGCGGGTTCCGTCATGGGCACGCTGCTGTCGCTGTTCGCGGGCCGCATCCTGCAGGTCACAGGCAGCTACAACACGCTGTTCATCCTGGCTGGCTCGGTGTACATGATTGCGTTTGTTTGCCTGCAAGTCTTCGCCCCGGGGTTGCGCCGGGCCCAACTTCCCGCAGCAGTGGAGACGGTGTAAGTGCAGAAACATCCTTTGAGTCTTGAGGGCCGGGTGGCGGTCGTGATTGGCGGTACCAGCGGCATTGGGCGCGCCATGGCACTCGGTTTGGCAGCAGCAGGCGCGGACGTGGCGAGCACGGGCCGCCGTGCCGAGCAGGTAGACGAGGTCGCCACGGCGATCGAGGCTCTGGGACGCCGATCCCTGCGCCAGCCTACCGACCAGACCGATCGCTCACAAATTGAAGCGCTGCTGGCGAAGACCGTCGAGGCTCTTGGCAAGGTCGACATCCTGGTGAACTGCGCTGGCAAGATCAAGCGGACCCCCACGCTGACCGTGCCCGAGGCCGAGTGGACCGACATCATGGACACCAACCTGACCGGTATGCTGCGCGCCTGCCAGGTCTTCGGTGCGCACATGATCGAGCGTGGCTACGGACGCATTATCAACATCGCCTCGCTCAACAGCTTTGTGGCACTGGCTGAGGTGGCCGCCTACGCCGCCAGCAAGGCAGGTGTTGTCTCGCTGACGCGTTCGCTCGCGGTGGAGTGGTCCAAGCATGGCGTGGTCGTCAACGGCATCGCACCCGGCGTCTTCCGCACCGATCTGAACGCAGCCCTGCTGGATGGCTCACCCCGCGGCGCGGAGCTGAAGATGCGCAACCCCATGGGCCGCTTCGGCAAAACGGAGGAGTTAGTGGGTGCTGCGATCTATCTCGCTAGCGACGCAGCCAGCTTCACCAACGGCCACACCATCGTGGTGGATGGTGGCGTGCTGGCCAGTGGCGTCAACCAGTAGCCGCGTTGCGCCATCGAAGAAAGCCAGCAAGGAGAGCCAGATGCGAGTTGGACTGATGACCCGGGAGTACCCGCCTAACGTCTATGGGGGCGCGGGTGTCCACGTGGAGTACCTGAGCCGCGAGTTGGCGAAGTCCATTGAGGTTGAAGTGCACTGCTGGGGCACACAGCACTCCGACGCGGGCAACCTCCATGTGCGCGGGCAGGAGCCGTGGCCGCTGCTGGCAGAGGGTCCGCCCGCCAAGTTCCAGACCGCACTCGAAACCTTCAGCCTGAACCTGGCACAGATGAAGCCGCTTGCGGGCATCGACATCGTGCACACACACACCTGGTACGTCTCGATGGCCGGGTTCCTTGCCAAGAAGCTATTTGGCGTCCCGTTTGTGCTGACCACACATAGCCTGGAGCCACTGCGCGCCTGGAAGGCCGAGCAATCGCTGCGGGGCGGCCCGGCGACCGAGCCGGC
>CALMOM010000087.1:6247-33885 GCA_937873305.1 uncultured Terriglobus sp. | reverse complement strand
CATCGACCTGCAGCAGTACCAGCAGACCTCCGCAACAGACGCGCTGGTTAAGTACGGCGTGGACACCAGCCGCCCCTACGTACTGTTCGTGGGCCGCATCACCCGGCAAAAGGGCGTCACACATCTGGTCGAGGCCATCCCGCACCTGCCCGCGGGAACGCAGGTGGTGCTGTGCGCGGGCGCGCCGGACACGCCGGAGATCGCTCAGGAGATGCGCGACAAAGTCGCCGCGGCACGCGCCGCCGGGGCAGACATTCTCTGGATCGAAAAGATGGTCACCAAGGAAGACGCCATCCAGCTCTACAGCCACTGCGCTGTCTTCTGCTGCCCCTCGGTCTACGAGCCGTTCGGCATCATCAATCTGGAAGCCATGGCCTGCCGCGCGCCCGTGGTGGCCAGCGCCACCGGCGGCATTCTGGAGGTGGTGGTGGAAGGTGAAACCGGCTATCTGGTGCCGTTTGAGGCGGATCCGGTGACAACCTTTCCCCTGCACCCCGAGCAGTTCGCTCGGAGCCTGGCCGCAAAGCTCACTGACTTGCTGGCCGATCCGGTCAGGGCAAGGCGCATGGGCGAGGCGGGCCGCATCCGGGTAGAGCAAACCTTCTCGTGGACTGCCATAGCCGAGCAGACAGTCGCTCTATACCGCACCTTGATTGCTGGGCGCGCGTAGCGTCTGCAAAGAAGCGACAGGCTGTAAATAGCGTCTTCTTGCGTGGTCTAACAACCAGCCCTGCCTTAGTACAGGAGCAGGGCTGGCCGCCATACAACATGAGACTACCGACGCCGTTCGCCGCCGGATCCTGGTGCTTCATGCGGCGCACCCTCAGGACGAGAAGGTGGTGGCTGACGCGTGGCACCGTTGTGGTTCTGGTTGTAGACCTGCCGGCTGTCCGCGTTCTGCTGCCGGTTGATCTGTTGCCGCTGCTGCTGGTTCAACCCACCGCCGTTGGCCACGCGGTCGTTGTGCACACCCTGGTCCACAAAGCCCTGCCGATTGTTGGCGCGGGCCGCTTCGGCGGAGGTCATTTGCCCACTGCGCAGGCCGTTTGCCATGCGCTGCTGCTGGTTGGCCTCGCGGTTATCCACGGCATTCGGGGCGATGCGGTTGCCGTTGTGGTTGTCCTTGTAGATGTTGCGGCTGGCATTGTTCTGCTCGTTGTTGATCTGCTGCCGCTGCTGATTGTTTAGCCGTCCGCCGTTTGCGGCACGGTCTGCAGCTACTTGTCCATCGATGCGAGACTGCTGGGCCGTAGCGCGCGCCGCCTCGCCACTGGTCATCTGGCCAGTCTTCAGGCCGTTGGCAATGCGCTGGTCCTGGTTGGCCTCGCGCCCGTTAGGCTGGAAGGCGTGGCCCTGCGCGCGATCCTGCGCCGTGATGGGCTGGGTCTGCGCGTGCTGCTGCGCCACCTGGTGGTAGGCCGCGTTGTTGGTCATGGCCATGGTGCCCGGCCGGCCGTGATTGAACGCCGCCAGCTGCGAGCGGTCATTCTGCGCAAAGTTTTGGTGTTGCACCTGGTTCGCCGTGGCGTCCACGTGGCGCTCATTGGCAAACTGCTGCTCTTGCAGGGTAGCGCCGCGATTGATGCCGCCTGGACCACCGTTGTACGAGACGTGGTTGTTGTTGATGATCGTCGTGTTGTTGATGATCGTGCGGTTCTCATACACGTTGGTGATGCGCGCGCCTCCAAAGTTTGACACGGCGCTGTTGTAGAAGAAGCCGCCGCCACGCCACTCGCCACCGGCGAACCCGATACCGCCGTAGCCAAAGCCGTAGTTCACACCACCATAAAAGCCGACGTGCGGTCCCCAGTAGCCCGGATGAAATCCATACGCATCACCGGCAAAGCCCCAGTATGCGGGCGTCCACAGCAGGCCCGGCGAGGGCGGTTGCACCCATACACCCGGCACCCAGTAGTAGCCTGCGGGGCCGTACGCCCAGTAGCCCGGCGTCCACAGGTAGCCCGGCGCGGGTAGCGGCGGCTGCGCATACACGGGCAGCACGGGCGGCGCAAAGCCGACGGAAATGCCAACAAATACCCCAGCATGGGCCAGCGGCACGGTGGCCGTAACGGGCGCCGCAACTGCGGCAGCCATGGCAATGGTGCGAACTCCCTTGTACAAACGCATGTCGATCTCCCTTGCAAACCCCAGACAGGCTCGAGTCTGAAGCGGCCCTCTGCGGGTCACGTTTCTCTCTGACACGAACCTAGAGGATGAGTTGCACAGCAAGTCGGGGTACGGAGTAGTACCGGCACCACTCTGGAACACCACCGTGCTGCACGACAGAGCTGCGCCCTGTCAATTGGAAGTGGGTCCCGCGTCCACGGCGTCGACCACCAGCGTGTCAAGGGTGACTCGTTCCGCCTTCAGCTTGAGGCCGAGTTGCTCTTCCACGGCGCTGGGCAACGAGGATAAGGTCGGGTTTGGATCGTCATTTGGCGCATAGCGCAAGTCGAGGGTGAAGGTGCCGGGTAGTCTGGTGTGGTCGATCACGGGAGCACCTGCAGCCAGGGTCAACAGGGCTGCGACCGTAGCCATCGTGCCTCCGCTGCTGCTTATATGGCCGGGGTAGTAGCTGTTACGGGCGGGCACGCCTGCCGCTATGCCCTGCGGCACCTCTTCCGCAGCAATCGCGTGCAACTGCGAGCCGCCCTTTGCCACCGTCAGGCCATAGCCAGATACTTCGCGCTTGCCGGCATGGGTCTGCAGATGGAAGCGCTCCGCCAGAAGCTGGCGGAGCATCGGGCGGACGGTGTCCGTCGTCCAGGGTTGGCCATTAGGCGTGCTTGCGCGCACATCGTAAGCGTTGTCCAGGGCGCTTTGTTTGCCTTCGATCTCGCTGGGGCTGTACGCAAAGCTGACAAGCAGCCGCAGCGTGGCGCAGGTGACCGCGTACTGTGTTCCACCGGGCGGTGCCATGCTGAAGCAACCCGCGCTCATGTGTGCTGGACGGATGGACACCGTCTCAAATGCCTGAGCGGCAGCCGAGGCGGCGCACAGCGCGAAGCATACAGCCAGCGGGCACGCCAAACTTCGTGTTGCGGTCATGGGTACCTGCCTCATTCGATGTTCGCCACACTCCCTGTATACCCGGGTTCGCGGGTTCATGCGTAACGGCGTGGCACGCTTTTGCGCACGATGGAGCCCTCGCGCGACGAGCCTGCGCGTGATGGTACACAACCCGCAAATCCGGGCTTAGCCGCGGGACCATGCAGCAGGGGCGGGCTACGGTGTGTTGGTGCCTGTAACCAGGAAGCGGCGGTTCAGCCAGCGGCGCACCGGCTCGTCGTAGAGCTTCAGGCAGGCGTAGGCGATAGCGACTGCCGTGATAAAGAGTGCCGCGCCCCACAGCACACCTTGTCGCGGAGTCAGCTTTCCGTCGTACACCCAGGCTGTGTAGATGTAGATGAGCGAATAGTGCGTGATGTAAAGCGGGTACGAGATGCCGCCCAAAAAGCTGCACACACCCGTGGCAAGACGCCCACGGATCTGCTCGCCCGCGCCCGTGGCCACGATGATCGGGAAGACCACGAGGATGATCGCCGCCTCGTACAGCCCATTGCGCCAGCCCGTTCCATGCATGCCAAAGCGCGGCAGCACCAGCGTGAGCACCAGCAACAGGCTGCACCACAAAAAGTTGTGCCGCACGCGGATGCGGCCATGCATCCGCTGCAGCAACATGCCTGCGAAAAACGGATAGCAGAGGCGCAGAAAGCCAATCTTCAACTCCAGCGGGTTGAGTGTCCAGCCGCCTGTAATGTCGCCGCGCGGCGTGGTCACCAGGTAGTGCGTTAATCCGGCCCCAGCAACGATAGCCAGCATCCCAAGCACGCGGTTCGACGCCTTGCGCAGGCCCAGCGCATACGCGATGTTGGCGAGGTACTCAAAGAACAGCGACCACGCAGTGCCAGCCAGCGGCTGCATCTCCTGCCAGCCGCGAATGTCCATGCCTACCGTGATGGGCAGCACCGTGCACCCGATCAGCGCTACGAGCAACAGCCGCCACACCGGTGTGGTCGCCACCAGCGGAAAGATGTTGGGGCTGGCGCTCCGGTAAAACAGCAGCGCACCCAGCACCGTGCCCGCCACCACCATGGGCTGCAGCCGGATAATGCGGCGTTTGAAGAAGTCACCCAGCGTCATCCTGGGGCGGCCATGGGCTGGCTGCCAGCGGTCGTCATACGCGTAGGCAATGACAAAGCCCGAAAGAAGAAAAAAGAAGTCCACGGCCAGGTAGCCGTGGTTGATGATCTGCATGCGGTGATCGCCGCCGTTCCACGTCTCGCAGATGTGGAACAGCACGACCATCATGGCCGCCACGCCGCGCAAGCCGTCTAGAACCTGGAAGTGCTGCTTGGGCTGCAAACGCGCTTCCGGCTCACTCATGATCCTCTCCATCGACAAGGCCCATCCTACAAGCCGCGACCCCAACGCCACCGGACATCCACCAGCAAAATATCTGTTGCCACCCCAAAGGGGCGAGTCTACACTGCCGTCTGTTTCAGACCCCTACAACAGGAGCAGTTCATGAACAAACCAGCGTTGTGCGCCTTTTTCTGCTTTTCTCTGTGTACGTTGCCAAAGGCGTCCGCTCAAAAGAACGATCACACATTGAGAGATTACCTTCGGTCCAAACAGATGATCCATGTGCCTGAGATCGATCAAAATCGTCCCAGTCCCGGCTCGATCATCGTTGTGCAATATGACGGTAACAAGATGCTGCAGCCCGATTTTCTTTGGGCGAAAAAAGATCTTCCAGCATCCAAGCAGGACAGCATAACCTTGCCGCAGCAAATCGTCACAAGCTCTCTGAGGATAAGTGGCGGCGCTTCCATTTATGGTGTCGACATTGCGGGCATGTTTAACCATTCCAATGACCTTAATTACAAGCCAGAGGACGCTCCAACGGAGGAGTTTGAAGGTGACTTGGACGACCTTCTGGATGCAACAAGCAACAGCGCGACCTACAAGCAGGTGCTTCGTTACACCATGCAGTCCAATGATGGAACGCCGACACATCCTGCCTTCTCAGCAAAGTACGACCTTTACCTTGTGGAAGCGGTGTACAGAGGCGGCAACCTGGACATCACCGCAACCACGAGCAACGGTCTCGCTCTTCTAAAGGGAAAGTCCGCTGATTCAAAATGCAAGGCACCTTCTTTGCCCAAGGCTGGAGATCAAGCCGGTTCTCCGCAAACGGCACCGACCGATGCTGCAACCGGGAACGCTGCCTCCTCGTCCGTACAACCGAAACCTGGCCCCGCAAAGGATGAAAACACGGCAGACGCAAATATCCCTTCGGGACCCAACATTGATCTTTGTTTAGGCAGTGGAGGTCAATACAAACTCACGCATACGCCTCCCGTGGCCTTTGGCATGAAAGTGAAACACATCTATTGGGACGCGGACGACAGGCGGCTGGAAACTGAACCAGTCAATACGAACAAGCTCTCCTTCGATATGTAGAGCTACGTCACACTCACGAAGGATAAGCTCGACCTGCCTGCTGCTCTGGGCAACAGCAGGGTTTCTTCGCTACGCTTCTCTCCGGTCGTAATTACAACTCGCGGGCGCGGTGGAAAACAGATGGTAAAACACGGTATCGTGGCAGGGTTGGCTCAGCGGTTGCACGCTGCGGCGGCAGGAGACACGATGCAGCTTCCCAAATACTCGCTCGGCATGGGCGACCGGTTTGCGCACCAGGCGAAGGCTCAGTTGCAGGCGTGCGTGCTGTCGGGCGAGGCCGGTGTGGACATCACGCCGGTATGGAACAAGAGCAACCGCGAGCACCTGATCATCGGGTCAGAGCCGGGCGGCACGCGGGCGGCGGCGGATGCAGCGGTGCAGGCGCTCCGCTGGACGAGGCCATACTTTCTGGATGCCGATCACATCAATCTTTCCACCTACGAGCGTTTCGTCCCGCCATGTGACTTCTTCACCATTGATGTGGCCGACAACATTGGCCAGAAGAGCGATGACGCGGAGATCGCGAAGTTTGTGGAACGCCATCCGGAGTTGGTCGGCAGCATTGCTATCCCAGGTATCGTGGAACCGTTTCAGATCGACCGCGCCTTTGTCGAGCGGACGGCCAAGCAGTTTCTGGCTGCGGTCCAGCACGCCGCGGCGATCTACCGCGCCATCGTGGCCAGCAAGGGTTCGGAGGACTTTGTCGCGGAAATCAGCATGGACGAGACCGACCGGCCGCAGACGCCGCCGGAGTTGCTGGTCATCCTGGCAGCGGTGGCGGACGAGCGGCTGCCCATCCAGACCATTGCGCCCAAGTTCACCGGCCGCTTCAACAAGGGTGTGGACTATGTGGGTGATGTCCCGCAGTTTGCCAAGGAGTTCCGCGACGACATCGCAACCATCGCCTACGCTGTCGAGCGCTACGGTCTGCCCGCGAACCTGAAGCTCAGCGTGCACTCGGGCTCGGACAAGTTCTCCATCTACCCGGCCATACGGCAGGCGCTGCGCGATACCGGCGCGGGCGTGCACGTAAAAACAGCGGGGACCACGTGGCTGGAAGAGCTGATTGGCTTGGCAGAAGCGGGCGGCAGCGCACTGGAGCTTGCCTGCGACGTGTACGCCGAAGCTTACGCGCACGCCGACGACCTGTGCGCGCCGTACGCCACGGTCATCGACATCGACCGCGCGAAGCTGCCGCTACCTTCGGAAGTCGAGGCGTGGACGGGCGAGCAGTATGTCCGCGCGCTACGCCACAACGACGCCGATCCGGACTACAACCCGGACTTCCGGCAACTGCTGCACGTCGGCTTCAAGGTGGCGGCGAAGATGGGCACTCGGTACACAGACGCGTTAATGCGGAACGAGGCGGTGATCGCCCGCAACGTGACAGCAAACTTGTTCGAGCGACACATTCATCCATTGTTTCTGAGCTAATCGTGCATGCGCAGGGCTAAAATGTTGGCGTGCCCTGGTTCAAGATTGAAGCCCCCCACGTATCCGACGCGCAGATCAAAGATGCCTGTGACCGCATGCTGGCTGAAGCGCGTATCCGCATCAATAAAGACCTGAAGCGCGTGCTGCTGCTGCCGCCCGACCTGACGCGCGCCCACTCGGGCTCCGGCTGGATCACGGAGTACCTGTATAACGCGCTGCCCGACGCGTTTATCGAGGTCATCCCGACGCTGGGCCAGCACCTGCCGCACACTGAGGCGGAGAACAAGTGGATGTTCGGCTCCATTCCGGAGGAGCGCATCTTCGAGCACGACTGGCGCAACGGCTGCACCCGCGTCGGCACGATTCCGGCGGAATTGGTGAAAGAAACCACGGGCGGCGCGGCCGACTGGGAGATTCCCGTCGACCTGAACAGCAAGCTCATGGATGAGCAGTGGGACCTGATCATCAACGTGGGCCACGTGGTGCCGCACGAGGTGCTGGGCTTCGCGAATCACAACAAAAACTACTACATCGGCCTGGGCGGCAAAGACACCATCTGTGCCTCGCACATTGCCGCTGCCGTGTATGGCATTGAGAACAACCTGGGCTGCCTGGTGACGCCGCTACGCGCCTGCTACAACTGGAGCGAAGACGAGCACCTGAAGCACCTACCCGACGTGTACTTCCAAATCGTCATGCAGCGTGACGCGGAGAACAAGCTGGTAACCAGCGGCATCTACGTGGGCGACGATCTGGACACGTACCTGGACGCCGCGCGCGCCAGTAAAGAGCAAAACATTACGCTGTTCGACCAGCCGGTAAAGAAGATCGTCGCCGTAATGCAGGCGGACGAGTTCCGCGCCACGTGGGTGGCCAACAAGGCGGTATACCGCACGCGGATGGCCCTGGCCGATGACGGTGAATTGCTCATCATCGCACCAGGTGTGGAGCGCTTTGGAGAGCAGCCGGAAGTGGATGCTCTCATCCGCAAATACGGATACAAGGGCACGCCACGCACGCTGGACCTGTACAAAACCGAGGCCGACATGCAGGAGATTCCGCACGGCGTGGCGCACCTGATTCACGGCTCCAGCGAGGGCCGCTTCACCATCACGTATGCGCCGGGCAAGCTGTCGCAGCAGGAGATCGAGCAGGTCGGCTACAAATACGCCGACTGCCTCGCGGTGCAGGCGCGCTACAACCCAGCGGTGATGCGCGAGGGCTGGAACACTATGCCGGATGGCGAAGAAGTGTTCTACATCAGCACGCCCTCCGCCGGGCTTTGGTCCACCAGGGAGAAGCTCGACAATCCCTCGCGCAAGGATCTCTCGCGTGAGCAAGTTGCCGCGGGCGACGTGGTGTAACTGTGACTTTACCCACTGCTTCCTTATCATTCGTCATCCTGAGCGGAGCGCAACGCGCGCAGTCGAAGGAGCTGCTTCTCTGTGAGCCGCGGGCGCACACGCGCGCGTCGCGCGCGAGAAGCAGGTTCCTCCACTTCGCTTCGCTTCGGTCGGCATGACAACTATGTTGACGCCGGTAGGTGAGGAGCAACTAGAAGCCTTCCGAGCGGAACTTCACATGGAGCTTCGTCGCTATGATCGGCTCGCCGTCGCCTACTCCGGCGGTGTGGACTCCGCTTACCTCGCATGGGAGGCGCACCAAGTGCTCGGGGCGAACATGCTGGCCGTCATCGCCGATTCGCCCAGCCTGCCGCGCACGCACCTGGCCTTCGCCATCAGCTTTGCGGAAGAGCACGGTATCCCGCTGCGCGTGGTGCAGACCGCAGAGATGGACAGCGAGGCGTACCGCCGCAACGACAGCGCGCGCTGCTTTCACTGCAAGGACGAGCTGTTTCGCACCATGGCCCGTGTCTTGCGCGAGACGGGCATCACGACCATGGCGTATGGCCGCAACCGCGACGACAGCGGCGACTTTCGCCCCGGCCAGCGCGCCGCGGCACAGCACCACGCGGTCGCTCCCTTGAACGACGCCGGTCTGGGTAAGGTGGAAATTCGCGCGCTGGCGCAGGCCGCCGGGCTTAGCGTGTGGGATCGCCCGGCATCGGCATGCCTTTCCTCACGTTTGGAGTACGGCCGCCCAGTGACCGTGGAAGCACTGCGCCAGGTGGAGGAAGCTGAGGAGGCGCTACTCGCGCTCGGCTTTCGTCAACTGCGCGTGCGCCACCATGGCGAAGTTGCGCGCGTGGAACTCGAGCGCGGCGAGTTGCAGCAGGCCCTTTCGCTGGACATGCTGGCCCGCATCACCGCTGCCGTAAAGGCCGCCGGGTTTACCTTCGTCGCGCTAGACACGGAGGGCTACCGCAGCGGCAGCATGAATGCGATCCTGCCGCTCTCCGCACTCCTGGGTGTCCATGCAGCGTGACGCTCTGCTGGCCCTGCTGCGCGGCTTGCAGTCAGGCGAGGGCACACCAGAGAGCGTGGCGGACCGGCTCGCCACCCTGCCCTTTGAAGACCTGGGCTTCGCCAACATTGACCATCATCGTCCGCTGCGCAGCGGCCTGCCGGAGGTGGTGTTTGCCGCTGGCAAAACGCCGGAGCAGACCGCGACCATTCTGAGCCGCCTGCACAGCAGCGGCACGCCCGCCCTGGCCACGCGTGCCGACGCAGCCGCGTTCACCGCAACACAAAAAGTGGTGCGTGAAGCGAAATATCACGAAACAGCACGCTGCATCACCTGTGGTGCCAGAGCACCGCGGAACGGCGGACGAGTCGCCGTGGTGTGCGCCGGAACGAGCGACCTGCCCGTTGCAGACGAGGCTGCGGTCACGGCAGAATTTTTTGGCTCTGAAGTGACGCGCATCACCGACGTAGGCGTCGCCGGGCTGCACCGGTTACTGGCAAGGCTCGATGCTATCCGGCAGGCGGATGCCGTCGTCGTCTGCGCGGGCATGGAAGGCGCGCTGCCCAGCGTCGTGGGCGGGCTGGTCGCGGTGCCCGTGATCGCCGTGCCCACCAGCGTCGGTTACGGGGCCAGCTTCGGCGGCGTCACGGCGCTGCTGGGCATGCTCAACAGCTGCTCGCCGAATGTGACGGTGGTCAACATCGACAACGGCTTTGGCGCGGGGTATGTCGCCACGCTGTACGCCGGGCGTCCGGCGCGTGAGTCATCCTGAGCCAAGCGAAGGATCCGTGCGACTCCCGTTCGCGCTCAAGTGCGTCAGGCTTCCCTGACGCAAAACCCGAAGCGTCGCCGTCCGTGTGGCACGCATGGGATTGCTTCGCTACGCTCAGGATGACGATTTAGAGGCTGGTTCGAAGATGCGTAACCAAGATCAAGTAGGCACAGCACGCACGCTGCGCGGCCACCAGGCCGTGACGCTCTCGCTGTTGTTTCTTGCGGGCATCGTCAACTTCTTCGACCGCGCCTCGCTCTCGGTCGCGAACACATCGGTGGGGTCGGAGCTACACCTCTCCAACACGCAAATGGGCGGGCTACTGTCCGCGTTTTCACTTGCCTACGGACTGACGCAGCTGCCGCTCATCGGCTGGCTCGACCGGCTGGGCACGCGCACCGTGCTGGGTGCGGGGCTGGCCGTGTGGTCGGGGGCGCAGCTGCTCACAGCGCTGGTACGGACATTTCCAGTGTTTGTCGCGTTTCGCGTGCTGCTGGGCATGGGCGAGGCACCGTTTTATCCGGCGGGCATCCGCAGCATGCGCGAGTGGTTTACCGCAGAAACGCGTGGCCGCGCCACGGCAGCCATGAGCAGTTCCCAAACGTTCGGCCTGGCTGCCGCTCCGCCACTGCTTACGCTGGTGATGCTCCACATCGGCTGGCGCGGCATGTTCGCCGTACTTGGGCTGGCGGGGTTGCTGGTTTCGCTGCTGTGGGTGTGGCTACACCGGCCACGCGGTGCCACAATCTTCCGCGAGGAAGCCACTTTTGAAACCGACACGGAGGGTGTGTACGGAACGCTGCTGCGCCAACGGACCGTTTGGGGCATGATGCTGGGCTTTGGCGGCGTCAACTACACGGCGTGGCTGTATACCTCTTGGCTGCCCGGCTATTTCCAGTCGCAGCGTGGGCTGTCGCTGGCCCGCAGCGGCTGGTTTGCCGCAGTACCGTTCCTGGCGGGCGCGGCAGGCATGCTGCTGAGCGGCTTTTGCGCAGACGCACTGGTGGCACGCGGCCTGCGCCTCACGTCCATCCACCGCACGCAAATCGTGCTGGGCATGGTGCTGAGTGCCGCAGCCTCGCTCCTGGCAGCGCGTAGCGGATCTACTAGCAGTGCCCTTCTCAGCATCAGTTTCGCCTTCTTTTGGATTCAGTTTGGCGGCACCAGCGGCTGGGGCTATGTGCAGGCCGTCAGCCCGCCGCACCTAACGTCTGCACTGACTGCGCTGCAGAACTTCGCGAGCTTCCTCATCGCCTCAGCCGCGCCGGTAGTGACTGGTGCCATCGTGGATCGCACGCATTCGTTCAAGCTAGCCTTTGCCACGTGCAGCGCCGTTACGCTGCTGGGAGCGCTGAGCTATGCCACGTTAGCCGCGCCGGACGCCATGAGCACAGAACAGATCACAGGTTGACAGGGTTCAGAAGCCTGCCTACGCTCATCCCACGGAAGTTCACTTTTCTCCGGAGCAGGAAGCGGAGCTGGCAGCAATCGCGGCGCGCGCAGGCACAGACAGCGCATCTCTTGTACGGGATGCTGCGCCTGAGCTGGTGGACGAAAGATCCCGATTCCTGGCGGCTGTTCGTGAGGGCTTGGCCCAAGTCGAAGCGGGTGAGACCGTGGACGACGATGTCGTTCGCGAGTGGCTGGAACAGCAGCATCGCCGTTGAGCCGCCTACGCTGGTCGAATGACGCCGTTGGGGATTATCAGCCATGTCACAGTACCTAAAACTGCAAGGCAGCATTGACGTCGCCAACGTGTCTGTAGCTCTATTTACAACCAGGCACAACTCTTAAGGCGTTTCCGGGCAGCGGCAGACCGGGGGAGCAGGCTGGCACTCGCGAAGTGGTTGTGCCGGACGTACCTGCCTACGTCATTGTCTACTCCGTAGATTCGAGTAACACTGTCAACGTCGTACGCGTATGGCATGGTGCCCAGCGGCGCACCGTGGTGCACTAAGTGTCCTCGGCTTGCCCTCTTCCCCTTGCCATTTACCATAGGGTGCGGTGCACTCGAAATCGCGCTGCGTAAACGCGTGTATCGGCACCCGACAGACAGGACTTTGTGCCAGAGATAAAGAACCCCAACCAGGGCGGCGGCGGCAACAGCAGCAATACGTCGTTTCTCATCATGATGGTCGTTATGCTTGGCGTGTTTGCCGGGCTGCAGTATTTCCGCAGCAAAAAGACACAGCCGCTGCAGTCGCCCACTGCGCAAACGCAGACCACGCCGCAGCTGAACAACGCTGCGCCGCAGAGCGGGCCCACCGGCAGCACCGCCGCCTTCAACGCCAACGCGGTGCAGCAGCCAGCGGTAAGCGCCGCCGTTACGCCCACCATCGCGGCCACGGCTGAGCAGACCACTACCGTCGAAAACGACCTGTACAGGATCACCTTCAGCAACCGTGGCGCGGAGGTACGCAGCTGGGTGGTGAAGAAGTTCAAGGATCGCTACGGCGCACCGCTGGACCTCGTCAACGCCGCCGCGGCCAAGCAGTTCGGGTATCCGCTGTCGCTCTACACCTACGACAAGACGATGACGGATGGCCTGCGCACTGCGCTGTACGTGCCCACCGACACTACAGGCCATCTCACCGCGCCTGCCGAACTGAAGTTCCATCTGCAGCAGGGCGGCGTGGAGGTGTCCAAGACTTTCCGCTTCGACCGTACCTATGTCGTGCGCGGGGAAACCAGCGTGCTGCGCAATGGCGTGCCCGTCCGCAGCCTGCTGAGCTGGCCCGCCGGCTTTGGTGACCAGGACCAGGTGCTGGACTATAACGGCAGCCGCATCGAGACCATGCGCAGCGGTAAGGCCGAGCACACGGAATTCAAGAAGGTGAGCGGTGGCAGTACCCTGGACGGCCCGCTGAACTACGCCGGAACCTCGGACGGCTACTTTGCCGCGATGTTCCTGCCGGAAGATCCCGCCTCGGCCACCGCGGTGACGCTGCACAACACTATCGACGTGCAAAAGCTGGCACGCGCGGGCAGCGACAAGGGTAAGGTTACAGGCAAGCCCATCGACGTGCCCGTGGTCGGCGTAGCGTTGGGCGACACCGGCGGCACCACCCAGACTCGCATCTACGCCGGACCCAAGTCGGTGGATGTACTGAAGACGATCCCATTAACGGGCACAAACGACACGCTGGAACCGGTGGTGGATTTCGGGTTTTGGGGACCCATTGCCAAGTTCCTCTTCTGGCTGCTGAACTCAATTCACGACCACATCGCCAGCAACTGGGGCTGGGCCATCGTGGTGCTGACAGTCCTGCTGAACGTGGTGATGCTGCCTTTCCGCTACCAGACCATGCGCAGCGGTCTGAAGATGCAGCGCATCCAGCCGCAGATGGATGCCATCAAGGCAAGGTACGCCAAATACAAGGTCACCGACCCCAAGCGTGCCGACATGAACGGCGAGATCATGCAGCTGCAGAAGGACAACGGGGTCAACATGTTTGGCGGCTGCATCCCCACGCTTCTCACGTTTCCACTCTTGTTTGCCATGCTGGGCATGCTGCCCAAGGTGGTGGAGTTGCGCGAGGCGCATTGGTTCTGGCTGCACGACCTGACCGCGGCGGACCCGTACCACATCCTGCCCATTACGATGGTGCTATCGCAGTTTTTGGTGCAGTTCTACATGCCCGCGCCGGGCGTTGACCCGCAGCAGCAAAAGATGATGGCGTTCATGATGCCGGTCTTTTCTGGCTACATTACGTGGAACTACTCGTCGGGCCTAGCGCTGTACTGGTGCGTCGGCAACCTCCTGATGATTGCCGCGCAGTACGGCATGAACCAGACCAAGGAAGGCCGCGAAATGCGGGAAATTGCGGCCAAGCGCGCCCGTCGCAAGGTGGGTGCACCGCAGGCCAAAACCATCCAGGGGAAGCGCTAACATGCAGGACTTGAAAACTGCCGCGCAAAAGACATCGGACTTTCTCAAGCTGCTGACCACCACTGGCGGCTTCCGGCTGAAGTACCGCATTACCGCGGGTGCCGGCGCGGCGGACCCGGACGGCCTGGAAGACCGGCTGATCTACGTGGAAATGAGCGGCCCCGACACCGGGCTGCTGCTGGCTCGCGACGGTGAGTTGCTGCGTGCGCTCGAGCACGTCTGCGCAGAAATCCTGCGGCTGCAGTCGGACGAGCGCGACCGGCTCTCGTTCGACGCGGACGGCTTCAAGGCTGCCCGCAATCGCGAGCTGATCGAGACCGCGCAGGAAGGCACCGCCGCCGTGCGCGAGAGCAAGCGCCCGTACTCGTTCGATCCCATGACGTCGCGCGAACGCCGGTTGCTGCACCTGATTCTGAAGCGCGAGGACGGTCTGAAGACGGAGTCCAGCGGCGAGGGTCCGTCACGGTTTGTGGTGCTGTACCCGGAGGGTTGGCGCTCCCGCGAGCGCGATTCGCGCGCGGACGACATTCGCCAGCGTTTTCGTCGGAGATAACGCGTTTCTGAGGCACAGAAGCGCTTATTCTGCGTGCACTTTTGCGCATAAGTGTGCGCGTGGCAGCGCCTTTGTCACGTAGAAAGTGCGGTATTGCGCGTCTACGTGACAGTTTTGCGGCGCCTTCGCGGATCAAACAAATGATGAGCGACGCACAGCTGGAAACGACGACGATTGTTGCCCTCGCCACGCCTCCCGGTCGCGGCGGAGTCGGCATTGTCCGGCTCTCAGGACCTGACGCCAGCCGGGTCTGCCGCGCCTTGTTTCCCGGCGGCGCTACCCCGCAGCCGCGCCAAGCCACGTACCGCCTGCTGCGGGATGCGGACGGCACCCGCATCGACGACGCATTGCTCACCCTTTTCCCTGCCCCAGCCAGCTATACCGGCGAAGACGTCCTGGAGATCGCGACGCACGGTTCGCCCGTGGTGCTGGACTGGCTGGTACGGGCCTGCGTGGAGCACGGCGCAACCCCGGCGCGGCCCGGTGAGTTTACCGAGCGGGCCTTCCTGAACGGGCGGCTCGACCTGACTGGCGCGGAAGCGGTGCGCGACCTGATTGACGCACAAACCCTGGGTCAGGCGCAGCTGGCGGCGCAGCAGATGGGGGGGGCCATTGCGGAGGCTGTCCGCCCAGCCAAGCAGGCCCTGCTGCACCTGATCGCCACGCTGGAGGCAGGCATCGACTTTGCCGAGGATGACCTGGACGCCGTGACCAACAGCAGCGTGACGACCGCGTTAGAGACGCTCACGCCGTCGCTGGCCGGGCTGCTCCGCAGCTTTCAGCAGGGCCGCCTCCTGCGCGAGGGGCTGCGGATGGCCATCGTAGGTGAGCCCAACGTGGGCAAAAGCTCGCTGTTCAACCGCCTGCTGCAGCAGGAACGCGCCATCGTTACCGCGACGCCCGGCACCACGCGCGACGTCATCGCCGAGCGCCTCGCGCTGGACGGCGTGCCGGTCGAACTGCTAGACACAGCGGGCCTGCGCGAGACAGCCGACGAGGCCGAGCGCCTTGGCATCCTGCGCTCACGGCAGGCCCTGGCCGATGCTGACGCGGTCCTGCTGGTCCTGGATGGCTCCGAGGCCGCCAGCCGCCCAGTCCTACCGTCCGACCTTGCAGACGCCCTGCGCGGACGCCCGGTGGTGCTGGCCCTCAATAAAGCCGACCTCGCCCCCTCGGCACTCCATCCGGAAGGCTCTCTCGGCGTCCCCGCTGCAACCGCGGACGTGCAGGCGGCAGAAGCCTCGGCTTCGGCGATCAGCTTCGCTGGTTTCGCATGGCCCGTCGTGCCGACTTCCGCTGTGACCGGTCTCGGCATCGACCAACTCAAGAACGCGATCCTGACTTTGGCCCGAGGCACCGACGGTGGTACTACCGGCGCCGCAACCCTGACCAACCTGCGTCAGCGCGACGCGACGGCGCGGGCACTCGCAGGCCTGCAGCGGGCGGAACAAGCCGCCCACAGCGGCATACCGCATGAAATGGTGCTGCTGGACCTGTACGAGGGCCTGCACGCCCTGGACGAGCTGACCGGGGCCACCACGCCAGACGACGTGCTCCACCTCATATTCTCCAGCTTCTGCATCGGCAAATAGGCCGGCATTCGCTTGAATGCTGCGCAAGCGGCTGCGTACACTCTCTGGGATGGTTCTCACCCTGCCATGCCGACGCCTCAGATTTGCACACGCGCCCTGCCGCATGGCTCACTGTGCGGGTCTACTTCTACTCGGTGTTCTCGTGGTTCTCTCCGCGCGTGACACCGCGGCACAGGGAACGACCGGTACGCCCACGGCAACGCCTGCATCGGCTACACAGAAGTTAGACACAGCCGATGGCGGCATGGAGTTCTCAGACAAACCAGCATACAGCGTCGCTGGTATGACCGACTGGACCGCCGTGGGCGGCCACGGATCCGACAGCACGCTGCGCACCAGCGAAGAACTGAACCGTGAGGCACTGGCACTGAAAGCGAGGGCTGGCGCGAGCGGCGATTCGGGAAATCCGGCAGCCCTCGGCCATCGGCAGGCAGGCGACCTGGCGGAGCGGCAGGGCAATCCGCTGCTGGCGGTGCGCGAATACCAGCGAGCCGTGGAGCTGGACCCGAGCGAGGCCAACTACCTCCTGTGGGGCACGGAACTGCTGCTGCACCGCGCCGTGTGGCAGGCGGTGGATGTCCTTGCGACTGCCGCGGCGGCTTACCCTAACTCCGCCGCCGTGCAGACCGCGCAGGGCGCGGCGCTGTATGCCGGGGCCCGCTACGACGATGCCGCAACAGCCATTTGCCATGCCTCTGCCCTGGACCCTGCCGCACGCGAGCCGTACCGCTTTGCCGGGGAGGTTGCCGCGGCTGCACCGGCCACCAGCCCGTGCGTCGGAACGATGCTCGAACGGTTTCTTGCAGCGCACCCGCAGGATGCCCAGGCCAATCACGCCGTCGCCATGTCTCTGCTAAAGGTGGGCACACCGGCAAACCGCGAGCGGGCGCGGCACCTGCTACTGAACGCGGCTGCGCTCGACCCGAAGAGCAGCGCCCCTGATTTGCAGCTGGGCATCCTGTCCGCCTCCGCGAAGGACTACCCGGCAGCCATCGGGTTCTATCGCAAAGCGCTGCTGGCAGACCCGGAACTGAGCGAGGCGCACTACCGCCTGGGCGTCGCGCTGGACCGCACCGGTCATCCGGCTGAGGCTGCCGCGGAGTACCAATTGCATGCGGATTTAGACGCCCGCAACGCATCGCGCGTGGAAGCGGAGCGGCGCGAGGTGAAGCAGTTTTCCGTAGCCTTCCAATCGTCGCCTGCGTCTGCCGCGACGCGGTAAGCGCCTCGGATTCGCGTGCGGTGGTGGTTATGACACCCTTTGTGTTGAAGCCATGCGATGCACGATGCCGTGCCCTTCGCGGATGCTCACGATCTGGTTAGCCGCGAGCCGCGGGAAGCGCTCCACCTGCCGCGTGGTAGGCCAAATAACCTCAACCACATCGGCAACAGCAGCAGTGCCCAGGCCGAAATGCAAGCGCAGGTCGTCCTGCGACATGACGCTGCCGCCGCTGTGCACCTCATCCATCTGCGTGTGTTTGCCCACGGTCACGCGGACGCGCGCGCCGATGGCGGTGCGATTGCACTTCGTGCCGATGAGCTTCAGCTTGAGCCAGTTGTCGCGGCCTACGGTGTCGTTCTGCAGCAGCGAGGGTGGATCGTTCATGTTGAGGATCAGTGCGCCTATGCCGCCGCTGTTTCTGAAGTCGCCAAAGGCCGCGCCACGGCTGGAGAAACGCTCCGTAATTCCCGAGCCCGCCATGGCCGAGACGTCGGCAAAATGCCCATTGCCAAGATTGCGGTAGAGCAGCCGCGGATTCTTGAACGACTGATCGAAGTGGTAGCTGTCGATCTCCGGGTAGACGTGCCCGTTCACCTGCAGCAGGTCGGGCCAACCGTCGTTGTCGAAGTCGAGGAAGGCGCAACCCCAGGCCACGTATTGGCTGTTGCGATTGAAGCCCGCGGAGTCGCTCAGGTCGGTGTAGGTGCCGTCACCATTCGCGTGGTACAGGTTGCTGGTGTCGTCGGCGAAGTTGGTTTTGAAGATGTCGAAGTGGCCGTCACCGTCGTAGTCGGCCACGGCGACGCCCATGCCCGCCTGCTCCTGGCCGCCGTCGCTGTAGGCGCAGCCCGCAGGCACCGCAACATCGGTAAAGGTGCCGTCGTGATTGTTGCGAAAGAGGATGCTGGGCTGCGAATCCACGGCGACGTAAATGTCGGGCCAGCCGTCATTGTCGAAGTCGTATGAGACAGACGTGATGGAGTAGCGCGGGCCGGGCTTCAGGATGCCGGACTTCTCCGACACATCGGTGAATGTGCCGTCGCCGTTGTTGTGGAACAAGAGGTTGGTGTCAGGCGGCAGGCCGCGCGGGCCGCACATCACGGGCACGCCCTTCCATTGGCAGAAGTGCTTGTCATCGGCCATTGGCACGTGGTTCGGGTCGAGCTTGAGGTAGTTGCAGACGAACAGGTCCAGCAGGCCGTCGCGGTCGTAGTCCAGAAAGGTGCAGCCTGCGCCCCAGCGCACCTGCTCGCTGTGCAAGCCAGCAGCCTTCGTCACGTCGGTAAAGGTGCCCTTGCCATTGTTGTGCCAGAGGCGGTTGTGGCCCCAGAAGGTGCAGAACAGGTCGTCCAGGCCGTCGTTGTTGTAGTCGCCCACGCACACGCCGGTTTGCCAGCCGGTGACGCCGAGGCCGCTGCGCTCCGTGACGTCGGTAAAGGTGCCGTCGCGATTGTTTTTGTACAGGTGTGCGGTGGGCGCTTTGCCCGCTGGCCACTCCGTGCCGAGGCGGTCGCCGTTGGTCAGGTAGATGTCGAGCCAGCCGTCGTGGTCGAAATCGTAGAAGGCCAAGCCGCTGCCCTTGGCCTCGATGATAGCTGTCTTGTGGTCGACGCCGCCCCACACGTTGGGCGCGGTTACGCCTGCCTGCACGGCGATGTCGATAAAGTTCGGTGCGGACGGTGTGGTGGACTTTGCCGCCTGGAGCAGTGCTGCGTCTCGCCACTGCCACACTGGCGTGGCCAGCGCCTCAGTCAGCGCGCCGCCGAGCAGGAATGCAGTGGAGCCGAGAAAGCGGCGGCGGGGCAGGTGCATGGGGGCAAGTATAGGCGGACGAGTTCTACTCGCACCACTGACTAAGTGGGAGCACTTCTCTACTACTTGTCATCCCGATCGGAGCACGCAGTGCGTAGCGGAGGGACCTGCTTTCCTCCGCGGCTCATCGCCGCACCTGACAAACAGCAGGTCTTCCACTACGCTTCGCTCCGGTCGGGATGACAAATAGAAGAGGAATGTTTTACTGCTCTACGGTGCGGCTTCCAGCGCGGCGAGGCCCTGCTTTGCAGCGGTGTTGCCCGGCTTGCGCTGCAACAGCGATTGCAGGGCTTCGCGCGCCTTTGCCTTGTTGCCCTGCAGCAGGTACAACCGGGCGAGGTTGATGTACGACTCGTCGAAGTCCGGCATTTGTTGGATGCAGGTGGTGAACTGCGCTTCGGCTCCAGCGTAATCTTTGGTGCGGACCAGCAGCACGCCCAGGTTATTGCGTGCTTCGGGGTAGTCTGGCCGCAGGGCGATGGCCCGGTTCAGGTATTCTGCCGCGGGCGCGGGCTGGTTTTGCTGCGCGTACAGCATGCCCATGCTGTAGCTGGCTTCCGGGTCGTCGGGCTGCAGTGCAAGCGCCTGCTGCAGCGCGTCTGCGGCCTTGCGAAAGTCACGCTGGCGACGGTAGGCATTGCCCAGGTTGAGCAGCGCCGTGGCGTAGCTGGGCCGCTGCGCGAGTGCCTGCTGAAAGCTCTGCACTGCCTCGGCCATCTGCCCGCGCTGACCGGCCAGCATGCCCAAATTGTTCCACGCCTCGGGATAGTTCGGCTTAAGTTCGAGGGTCTTTTGCAGGTACTGCCGTGCCTCGTCCGGGCGGTTGCGGCGCAGGTTCAGCGTGCCCAGGTTGTAGTACGCCTCCGCGTTGTCGGGTCGCGACGCCACCACCTGCGCGAACGACTCCGCTGCCTGGTCAAGATAGCCGTGCTGGAACATGGCAACGCCGTAGGTAAAGTCGTTGCGCGTGAACTGCGCCTGGTGCTGCACACCGGGAAACGGCAGCGCCTTCACCATGCGCTGCTCTGGCGTTGCGGGGATCGCGCGCGCGTCCGTCATCACCTGTTGCGGATCGACCGGACCGCCGTACACCTTTACGATCATGCCGTTGGCGTCCAGCAAGAAGGTGCACGGCAGCGGCAGGTCGCGGCGGCGATCGTACAGGTAGCGGTAGATCAGGCTGTAAATGCCCGGCACGTCCTCGCCGCCCAGCAGCACCGGGAAGGTGAAGCGTTGGGCTGCAGCGTAGGCGCGTGCCTTTGCGAGGTTTTCCCCGCGGTCAACATCGATGGTTAACAAAATTATGTTGTTTGCGGTCAGCGTGCCAAGCGGTTGTGGCCACTGCTGCAGTTGCGCTGCGCAGGCTGGAGCATCCACCGACCAGAAGTGCAGCAGCGTCACGCGGCCCTGCACTGCCTCGAGTGTTTGTGTGGATCCATCGAGCGCGAGGAGGCTGAAACCGGGCGCTTTGAGCGGGTCCAGCAGCCAGGTTTGCACGGGTGACGGTGTGGGCAATGCGGTGACAGCCTCGACCGGCTTGCGAGCCGCGTATGCCGCAGGTGTTGCGCGAAACGCAGTCGTTTTGGTTTCTCTCGAGCCCTCGGTCAGCTCGATGCGACGATTGCGTTGTAGATCGTCGAACTGCTGCACCGCACCGCTGGGCCAGCGCACCGTCGCCTTGACGGGCGCATCGCCTTTCCCAAGGCCGAAGAGCAGCTCCCTTGAGTGCTGCCCCAAAAACCCCGAGCCCGCCTGCACCCAGCGCGTTTGCCGCAGTTCACCCATCGTGAGCGTGACTGCCGCGCCGATGGCGTCGCGGTTGCTACCTTGATTGTTTCGATCAGTCCTGGCACCGCGCAGGCGCAGCACAATGCTGTCGCCAATGCCCTCCATCGCGTTGTGCAGGATGCGCACCTGCGGCGCGCTGCGGTTTTTTAGGATGATTTCCAGCCGCCCGTCGCCATCGAGGTCGGCCAGCGCGAGGGAGCGGCTGTCCTCGATGCAGTCCAGCCCGAGCAGCCCGGCGACGTCCGAGAAGGTACCATCGCCGTTGTTGCGCAGGAGCACGTTGCGTTCGCTGCCGCTCCAGGAATGATCCGTACGAATCAACTCATTCAGCGCGTTCCAGCCATGCTCGTACGCCTGCGACGGGGTGGCGTCGTCCGAAGACTTTGCCACCACCTGGCGCCAAAAAAAGCTGGAAAGGTCCACGCGTTCGGCATCGTCCGCTGTGTTGCGAGTGGGCGCCTGCACCGGTGCCGTGATGTAGCCGTTAGTTACGTACACGTCCTGCAGGCCGTTATGGTCGAAATCCAGGAAGTCCGACGCCCACGCCCAGCGCCCCACTTCTGCACCCGCCACACGGCTGACGTTCTGGAAACCGCCCTGGCCGTCGTTGCGATAGAGCGCGTTGCCGCGCGCGTGTCGCTGGTACTGCTCGCGCACCGCGGGGGTGCTGTCTGCATGAAATATCGCCTGCTGAGCCACGCGCTGGCCCGCCGCAGACCACATGTTTGCTACATACAAGTCAGCCCGTCCGTCATTGTCCATGTCTGCCCAGGCTGCGCTCATGCCCGCGCCCACGTCCTCCACGTGCGCCGCGGTCGACACGGCCTGGAAGGTGCCGTCGCCCTGATTGCGGTAGAGGTTGTTGCGACCGAAGTCGTTGACCACGTACAGGTCCGGCAGGCCAGTCTCGGTCGACTCGCCCCAGGCGCACGCAAAGCTGTAGCGATCGTTCTCCGCGTTCAGCCCGGCAGCCGCGGTACGGTCGGTGAAGATGCCGTCACCCTCGTTGTGGAACAGAAAGTTCGGCGGCCCGTTGCGCGCATCGAAATACGGCGCGGGGTAGTGGTATTGGTCCAGCCCCAGGTAGTAGCTGTAGACGCAGAAGTACACGTCCAGCCTGCCGTCGCGGTCGTAATCGGCCACTGCCGCGCTGGTGAAGGTACCCGCGGGAGGCGTAGCGAAGCGGAAGGCGTCCGGCTTCTTTAAAAAGGTTCCGTCTCCCTGGTTCTCAAACAAGAGCGGCCCTGTGCCACACACCACCAACAGGTCCTGCAAGCCGCGGTTGCGAAAGTCTGCGAACAGCGCGCAGGCTGTGTTGTCCAGCACACCTACGCCCGCGCGCTCCGTCACATCCTCAAAGGTGCCGTCACCGCGATTGCGATACAGCCGGTTCGGCAGTCCGGCGGGCTGGCTGATGTACAGGTCGTCCAGCCCATCCCCGTCGAAGTCGCCCGCGGCCACGCCGTTGTTGCCGTACACGTCGATGCCGCTGGCGCCGTCCAGCTGCGTCCGCCACTCGTCGGATCCACGCAGCAACTGCTGCCGATATGACGGCACGCTGCTCAGCGCTGCCTCCGTCACATCCACGAAAGCAGCACCATGCAGGACGCTGCGCTCCTCTGCTGCTACCTGCCAGCGCCGCAGCGCCCACGTCGCAGCGGGCGTTTTGCGACTCCATTCCATTTGCCAGTAGCCGGTGCGCTGCTCACGCCTGTCGTCTGCTGCGACGGCCACCATGTCGAAGCGAACGGCCGTGCGCACCGCGAGCGGGGCCGTCTGCAGCACTTCAAGCGCCGTGATCTCAAACTCGGCAGTCACAACGCGAAGGCCGCCGGACCACCAGCTTTCCAACTGTGCGGCCAGGCTGCCGGCTGTTTGCGTGAACGCTGGATCGAACTGTCGCCGGTACGTTTGGATGGGTGCGCCCGGGCGCACCGCCGCCTCTTGCACGGGCAGCAGGGACGCAGCCTGCATGGCCGCGTCAAAGTTCCGCCGAAGATCTGAGAACCGGCCCTGCAGCATGCTGGTGGACCAGCGCGCTAACACTGCGCCAATCTCGTACGCATAGCCCTCGGTCACGTAAGCGTCAGACCCCGGCGCAACGCGGCGAAGCACGTCCTCCAAAGGAGACCGGGAGGGGTAATTGGGGGTGTAGCGAGCCTCCGTAAACGCAGCAGCGTCCGTGCGAGGCGTGAGCGGCCGGTACCATTCCCCGTGCAGCGGCGCTGCGCGGTACAGCAGGGGAGAAGCCATCAGCCCCTGCAGCAGTCGCCGCCTGCTGAGTCGCTGAGAACGAGTGGAAGGTGTCATGGCACAGGATGCGGCACCTTGCGCAGGCTCATGCCGCCAGGTGCAACCGTAGCACGGGACGGGATGATGGTGCTCGGCGGTGCACGGCTGCATACCACCCGCGGCGGCCGCCCCGAACCATGCCGCAGACAAATTTCATAGCATTCGCCATTGACACCTTTCGTTCAGGCTGCCTAGTATGGCGCGCGCAAGACGTATACCCGCAATCGCGTTTTAACCGTATCAATTTGCACGTTTGCTTGGCTCTAAAAGGGGGCTTTCGGATGCCAGTCGTACGCAGAGTTCTATCTACGCTTCGCCACACCTCTCTCGTCACATGGTTTGCGGCCCTGGCTTTGCTGTTCGCAGGGGTGCCCGCCTTTGGCCAGGTGGATCAGGGATCCATCACGGGCACGGTGCTGGACAGCTCGGGCGCAGCCGTGCCCAATGCCGAGGTCAAGCTCTTAAACACCGACCAGGGCCTGACCCTGGACACGCACACCGGCGATAGCGGCGTGTATACCTTTTCGCCCGTGCGTATTGGGCACTACACCGTAACGGTGTCTGCCCCGGGCTTTTCCTCCACCACGCAGCAGAACCTGACGGTCACGGTAGGCCTGGACCTGAAGGCCAACATTCAGCTGAAGGCTGGCAGCACCTCTGAAACGGTGACGGTTTCTACCGCACCGCCGCAGTTGCAGGCCGACGAATCCTCCGTAGGCCAGACCATCGACCGCGAAACGGTCAACAACCTGCCGCTGAACGGGCGTAACTTCACCTTCCTCGCGCAGCTCAGCGCGGGCGTCAACAGCTCGCAGGCTGACACGCGCGGCAACGCCAACTCTGGTGCCTTTACGGCTAATGGCCTGCAGCCCGCGCAGAACAACTACCTGCTGGACGGTATCGACAACAACTCCAACGCCGCCGACTTTTTGAACGGCACCAACTTCGTCATTCTGCCGCCGGTGGACGCCATCCAGGAGTTCCGGGTACAAACCGCGGACTTCAGCGCTGAGCTGGGCCGCTCTGCAGGCGCCGTGCTGAACGCAACGATCCGCTCTGGCACCAATTCGCTCCACGGTGCGGTGTGGGAGTTCTTCCGCAATGACAAGCTGGATGCTGCGGACTGGTTCGAAAACAACGCCAGCCGCCCCAAGGGCCGCCTGCGCCAGAATCAGTTTGGTGCCACCATCGGTGGTCCCATCTGGAAGAACAAGGCCTTCTTCTTTGGCGACTACGAGGGCTTCCGCCGCGTACAGGGCACCGTGCTCAACGGCACTGTCCCCACGCTGACGGAGCGCAATAGCGGCTATACAAACCTGGCAGAACTGATTACTGGCCAGACCGGCGCGGCCCGAACGGACGGCGTAGGCCGCATCATCCCCTTCGGTACAGTGTTGGACCCGGCCACCACGCGCGCCGTGGCAGCTGGCGCAACGGATCCCGTCTCCAACTTTCGCAACAGCTCCAACGCGACGGTCTACTTGCGCGATCCGTTCGGCACGTGCGGTCCCGGCACCCAGACCTTCACTCTTGCCGGCTGCAACCTGAACCAACTGCCTGCCAACCGTTACGACGCGAACGCAATCAAGCTGCTGAACCTGTTTCCGACGCCCAGCACCAGTGGCTTCTCAAATAACTATACGAACAGGCCCAAGGTGTTCGAACACCGCAACTCCTTTGACGTCCGCCTTGATTACAACCCCGAGGACAAGGACCAGATCTTCGGTCGCTTCTCCTACGTGGACGATCCGCAGTTCATCCCCGGCATCTTTGGCGGCATCGCCGACGGTGGCGGCTTCCAGCAGGGCATCCAGACGGCCAAGTCGGCCCAGGCCGTGCTTGCGTACACCCACGTGTTCACGCCCAGCGTCATCAACGTGGCACGCATCGGGTTTAACCACCTGCACACCACCCGCTCTGGACCGGAAAGCAGCGTGGATGGTATTCCCGCGCAGTTTGGCATCCAGGGTGTACCGCAGGGCAACCTGAACGGCGGCCTGCCCAACATCTTCATCGGCAACCTTTCCAACCTGGGCACCAACGACTACCTGCCCTCGGACGAAACCAGCCAAACATTGCAGTTCGTGGACGACTTTACCAAGGTGGTGGGGCGCCACAGCTTCAAGATGGGCTTTGAGTACCAGGACGTGGGATTCAACACCCTGCAGCCGCCGCAAAGCCGCGGTGACTACAGCTTCAACGGCAATTACGCCGGTGTTCCCGCTCCCCAGGGCGGTGGAGACAACACTGGTATTGCGCAGCTCCTGCTAACCCCGACCGCCGCCACCGTTCCGGGCGGCATCAGCTACGTGGGCGGTGCCAACTCGGTCAATGCCTCCACCATCAGCAAAACCTACGATCTGCGGAAGTACTACGCCGCCTACTTCCAGGACGATTTCAAGGTGTCGGAGACGTTGACGCTGAACATGGGCCTGCGCTGGGACTACTTCAGCCCCATCGGTGAAACCAACGGTGCGCAGGCGAATTTCGTCCAGGGTGGCCCGCCCAACGGCACCCCAACGTACCTCATCCCGGCTAGTGGCAAAGCCCCGCGCCAGGTGTCATCCACTGCCAACAACCCCTCGCTGAACGGCGCAGGTTTTGCCGACCTCCTAGCGAAGGACGGGATTGCGCTGCAGTACACCGACCAGTACGGCAAGGGTGTGCTGCAGACGCAGAAGTCGAACTTTGCGCCACGCTTCGGCTTTGCCTACCAGGCTTCGCCCAAGTTCGTGATCCGCTCTGGCATTGGTCTCTTCTTCAACGCGTTTGAGAACGCAGGGTACGGTCCTAACATCGGCCGCAACTACCCGTTCTCGTTCTCCTACAACCTGACCAACGACGGCACCGATCGCTCACCGTTCACAAGCGGTGCCAACTCCTATGGCTCCTGCGGCACGGCGGGCCCGGGCGGCAGCGCCACCATCGAAACCGGCCTGAGCTGCGTTTCCTTCTCGCCACTGGCGGTGAAGGCAAACGGTATCGGCCTCTCTGGCCTGCAGTTCAACTTCAAAACACCGGACACGCTCAGCACCAACCTGAGCCTGCAGTACGCCATCACGAACAACATGTCATTCACCACGGCCTACGTGTACACGCATGCCAGCCACCTGCAGACAGGCGTGGGTGCAAACCGGCCTTCGCAACTGCTGCCGACCGCCACCCCGTTGAAGGGCGCTGTTAATTACGTGCCCTTCCCGGACTTTGCTGTGAACAGCAGCTACCAGCAGACCCTGGGGGCCAGTGTGTACAACGGCCTGCAGACCAAGCTGGAGCAGCGGCTGAACCACGGCCTCTCCTACCTGGCGACCTACACCTACTCGAAAACCATGACAGACGCAGGTGACCTGCTGAACGGTGGCAGCGTCAGCGGCTTCCGTGCACCCTATGTTCCAGGATGGGGTACGCGTGCCGACTGGCAGCTGGCGGCGTTCGATATCCGCAACGTTTTCCACTTCAGCGGCGGGTACGAACTGCCGTACGGTAAAGGCAAGATGTTCGGCTCAAATGCGGGCCACGCTCTGAATACTGCTCTCGGCGAGTGGAGCCTGCAATATATCGTTACGTTGCAGAACGGCCAGCCCGTGTCGATCGCCTGCCCCACGGCAGTCGCCGACGGCAGCGGTTGCAACTCAGTCAAGGTCCCCGGGCAAGACCAGGAGCGTGGCATCAGGCGTGTGGCCGTACCTGGCCAGGCTGCAAACCTCTACTGGTTGAACAACCCTGCCGCGTTCCAGCAGCCATGCGGCTATGGCTTCAACGGTCCTATCCTGAACTCTCCAACGGGCTGCGTGCCGCTCACCGGCCTGCAGGCACTGGGTGCCACCGGTTCCACCACCTACGGTCCGCCGTTCAAGCGGTTCGACCTGTCGCTCTTCAAGAACTTCCACTTCAACGAACGGTACAACCTGCAGTTCCGGTCGGAGTTCTTCAACATCCTGAACCACCCCAACTTCAACGCACCCGGCTTCGGTGGCAACGGCGTTGTCGCCATCGGCAACTCGCTCAACTTCAACAGCGCAGCCAACTTTGGGCGCATTGGCTCCACGCGTGACGCTCCCAACGACCCACGGCAGATTCAGTTCGCCCTGAAGCTGTACTACTAGGCAACCACGTCACGCATGCCCGGTGCGCTGCGGCCAGCAAATGGCCAGGTGCACCGGGCATCGCTGTTTCTGCAGAACTCTACGGGAGGGCTTCCGAAGCCAGCGGCCCGTGCTGTACCCTTCTGTGCGACGATGCTTCCCCGCTTCACACCATACCGTGACGTACCGGGCCTGCTCAGCCGCAGCCGCCGCGACTTCTTGCGCGACACGGCGGGCATGGCGCTCGGTTCCGCGCTGGTGGGCGGCAGCCCATTCCTGCACGGGCAAGCGGTGCAGAACAAACGCAAAATGATCGTAGTCACCTTTGGCGGTGGTGCGCGTGACCAGGAGACCTTTGCACCGGAAGGC
>CALMOM010000087.1:0-6237 GCA_937873305.1 uncultured Terriglobus sp. | reverse complement strand
CGGAAGGCCAGGGCAACATCCCGCACCTGCTGGGCGAACTGGCGCCGCAGTCCACCTTCTTCACCCACATGACCAACCGCGGCATTTTGGGCCACTATGTCGCAACGGCCAGCCTGGTCACCGGTGTCTACGAGACGCTGAACAACTTTTCTGCCACACCGCCCGCGCATCCCACAGCCTTCGAGTACTTCCGCAAGGACCTGCGGCAGCCGGTCTCGAACGCCTGGGTCGTCGCACCCAGCAACGGCTTCAACCGCATCGGTGAGAGCAGCAGCCAGGGGTACGGCCCCGGCCTGGGGGCGCGCGTCATTCTGCCGAAACACCTGCTGCAGGCAGCGACTTCGGGCCGCTTCGGCGACCTGAACCACCTGCTCCGCGACAACTACGAGACACCGCTGTTCACCCCCGTGCTGGGCGGCGGCGAGGTGGAACTGCAGCAGCTGGAGCGCGTGCTAAAACTATCCGTGGACGACTTCTCGTCCCACGCGCGCACGTTGTCCAGCCCGGACGAGCTGTCGGTCTATGTGGTCAAGCAATTGATGCGGCAGCAAGCCCCGAGTCTGCTGTGGCTTACGCTGCACGACATCGATGTCGCCCACACGGGTGCGTTTTCGCTCTATCTTCAAGCCATTCAGCGCACCGATCGCCTGTGCGCCGAGCTATGGAATTTTGTGCAGGGCGAGCCGGAGTACCGGGGCAATACGACGATGTTTATCCTGCCGGATTTTGGCCGCGACGCGGATTTCGCCACGGGCGGCAATGGCTTTCAGCACCACCGCACCGGCGATGCTGCCAGCCGCACCACGTGGATGATGGCGCTGGGTGCGGGCGTGCGGCAGGGCGTGGTCTACGACAATCCGGTGCAGCCCATCGACCTGGTGCCCACGCTCGGCAGCATGATGGGCTTTGCCGCCAGCCGCGCGCAGGGCCGCCCCATTGCGGAGCTGCTATAGCCATGCAGCCCTCTGCACTTACAGCGACACACTTTGCGCAGTACCCGCCAGAGGCACGCGCCCTGGCCGTGCAGCACCTCGCCCTGTTGCGGCAGTTGCCGCCCGCCTTTCTGGCCAGCCTGCTGCAGGAACTCATTGCGTACGATTACAAATTTCCGGCGGAACGGGCCGCTCTTGAGGGCGAACTGAACTACCTGCAGACCTTCTCCGCGCAGCAGCTGGCGGCACTATTCCATGAGTTCCGCGGCATAGAGCTTGCGGCGGAAGGCGACAAATCGAACTGGGTGGAACAGCCGCTCGCTTTCAACGAGCAGTTCTCTGCCTATTTGTGGAGCAGCCATCAGATGGATCGCTTTCAGGAGGCTGCGGCTGCATACGGCGAACACCTGCAAACGGCGCTACCCGCACCGGCACCCGCCGTGCCGCGTCTCAATATTGCAGTGGTGGGTGCGGGTGTTACGTCGTACAGCGATGCCCTGTTCGCTCGGCTGCGGCCGCATGGCACCTTCTTCAGCCATGTAGAGCCCGCGGGCGGCCTTCGGACACTGCTGGGCACAGTGCAGCAGCGCGCCCAACGGAACCCGGGTCCGTACGCGCACTGGTACGTCGATGGCGGCGAGTCCCTGCCCTTGGACACGGCCAGCCAAGAGCGTGTCACCACGCTCTCCTACGCGGGGCTCCAACCTGTTCGCAGTGCGCTGCTCGACAGCATTCAGCGTGAGACCAGCCGTCCCGGTGCCGGACCGGAAAGCCTGCGCAACTACCTGGCGCACCTGCGGCCAGAGCAGCTGGGCCTGCGCGACGACAAAGTTCTGGATCGCTTCAGGCTCAAGCTGCTGACCGAGGGCTCCGGCACGCAGATCTACAGCACCACCTTTGCCCAGTGGGCCGGACGGGAGGTACTGCGCCGTGCCGCACCGCTCACGCTGCTGGTGCGCTTTGCACCGCGGCAGCGGCAACGGCCCATGTACGAACTGCTGGCCAGGGAGTCAGCCCCGGCAGAGCTGGATCCGGCAGGTTCGCTGATCGATGCGGACATGGCTGCCTGGTACCAGTGGATCAATCTCCAGCGGCTCTCCGGCCACGATCAATCCGTCTTTATTGCATGGTTCGAAGGTCACAAACAGGCCGTTGCTATTGGCCCCGCAACGGTACGTGGCGCAGAGTCGAAGTCACCGGTGACGGTGCAGGCACTGCTAGACATGGCCCTGAGCGGCTGACAGCGTATCTGCGCTGCGCGTCACAAATTGGTAGAAGTTTGCTGCGGAACGATGTGGAGAGGGCTTGCTCGAACGCGCATTCGGCCCCGCGCCAGCCTGGTGAGCTCCATTTGCAGGTGACCGCGGTTCCCCGCTTCGGTAGATCGAGTGCAGTGGGCAAGTCGCCAGACAGAAGGCTTTCTTGCCACAGGATGGAAACACGCCCGGGTAACGGAAGCTAGTGGTGGTAGTGCTCACGTATAGTCGCAGCGAGCAGAGTTCGCATTTTGAAGGCATCTGGTAGCTCTGGGCAGCACCCAGCTTGCGAAGAGTTTCGCGCGGGCAAGATAAGATTCTGGTTACCTGCTCCGCAGGGGGAGTGCAGCACGTGATGAAACAAGTGTTCTCGATAGTGGCAGGGGCATGCCTGTGCTGGCTGGCGACACCGGCACATGCGCAGTTCCCCCTGTCCACGGTGGACCAGGCGGCGGCAGACCGCGGAGCCAAACTCTACAGCACCAACTGCGCCCGCTGCCACGGCGACGATGCGCGCGGTACGCCCAACGGACCGGATATGACGCGGTCAGAGGCTGTGCTGCACGACCGCCGCGAGTCCCTGCACGGCAAAGAACTGGGGCCGCTGCTGTACACGCTGCCGGGGCACAGCTACCACTTCAGCGATGCGCAGCTGAACGACCTCTCCAATTTTCTCGACTTCCAAATCGGCAAGGTTCTGCGCAGCGGCTACAACGACCAGCCGCAGGATCTGCTGAGCGGCAACGCCAAGGCGGGCGAGGCTTACTTCAATGGTGCCGGCACCTGCACCCAGTGCCACTCGCCCACTGGCAACCTGAAGGGCGTTGCGTCCAAGTACACCGTCGCCGCCCTGCAGCAAAAATGGATCTTCCCCGGTGTCGGGTTCGGCGTCAAGCTGCGCAGGCAGGCCAGTGTCACCACGCCGGGTGGCCAGACCTATGCCGGTGACGTCGTGCGAATCGACGACTTCAACGTCACGGTCCGCGGGAAGGATGGCGTGTCCCGCACCTTTAGCCGCACCCCGGGGACAAAGGTCGCGGTAACCGACCCATTTGCCGGCCACAATGCGCTGCTGCGTAAGTACACCGATGCCGACATCCACAACGTGACGGCATACCTGGAGACGCTGAAATGAAGCGACTGATCTCGACCGCTGCCCTGCTGCTGTCTGCCACCTGCCTCCTCGCGCAGACGCCCATCAACAGCAACGACCCGCACGACACCACCAAGCCCGCACCGTCTGCGGTCCGGCCGCCACTTCAACAGGCAGCTCCCACCTCTGCCTCGACGGTGCCTGCGGGGCTTGCCGAGGGCCAATGGCCCACCTACAACGGCGACCTCACCGGGCGGCGCTTCAGCCCGCTCACCAAGATCAATACGCAATCGGTAGACAAGCTGCAGCTTGCCTGGACCTTCCGCATCGACACCACCACGGGCGGCGGCCGCCGCATCTCCGCCACGCCGCTGGAACTGGATGGTGTGCTGTACTTCACCGTGCCCAGCCACGCCTGGGCGGTGGACGCGCGTACCGGCACAAAGCTGTGGCAGTTCGACTGGAAGAGCGCGGGTGGTGAGACCATTGGCAACCGCGGCGCTGCCATTCGCGGCAACACGCTCTACTTTGAGACCGAAGATTGCCATCTGATCGCCATCGATATCGCCACGGGCAAAGAACGGTGGCATGTGGACATCGGCGATCCGGCGGCGCGCGACAAGTTTAACTTTGGCAGCGTGCCACCCACTATAGTCAAAAACCACGTCATGGTCGGTATTTCCGGCGACGACTTCGACCAGCCCGGCTTTGTGGAAGCACACGATCCAGATACCGGCGCGCTGCAGTGGCGCTGGTATACGCACCCCAACCCCGGCGACCCTGAGGCCAAGACCTGGCCCAGCACGGAAGCCATGATGCACGGCGGCGGTACCACCTGGATTCCCGGCACTTACGACCCGGACCTGAACCTGTATTTCTTCGGCACCGGCAACGCGCAACCCGTGATCAACGGCGAGGCGCGCCCCGGCGACAACCTGTATACGGGCACCATCTGCGCCCTGAATCCGGATACGGGCAAGCTGGTCTGGTATTTTCAGCCAAATCCGCACGACACCCACGACTGGGACGCGGTGGAGACGCCCATTCTGATCGACGGAACGGTGAACGGGCAAAAGCGCAAGCTGCTGGCGCAAGCCAGCCGTAATGGCTGGTATTTTCTGCTGGACCGTACCACCGGCAAAGCCGTTGTTACCACGCCCTTTGCCAGCCAGAACTGGACGACCGGCGTGAATAGCAACGGGCAGCCTATTCCCAACCCGGAGAAGTATGCCGAGCCCAACGGTACGCTGGTCTCACCCAACCAGGGTGGCGCGGCCAACTGGTTTCCGCCCAGCTACAACCCGCAGACCGGCCTGTTTTACGTGCCCGCGCAGGACGCGTTCAGCATGTACTACGTCTACGACAACAGCAAGAAGCCCGAGGGATGGGCGGGCAACGACCGCGGCGGCTATGCACAACTGGCCTTGCGCGCGCTGGACTATCGCACGGGCAAGCTGAAATGGCAGCATGAGTGGCCCAGCGGCAGCGCCCGGTCCGGCATCCTGAACACCGCTGGCGGCGTCCTGTTTACAGGGGACCCAGTCTCAAGCCTTGTCGCCTTCAACGCGTCGACGGGCAACATCCTGTGGCACGCCGGTCTGGGCAATCCTGTGACTAACGGCCCCATCACCTACGTGCTGGACGGCCAGCAGTACCTGGTTGCCGCAGCGGGTGATACCTTGTACGGGTTTGTGCTGCCTGAGCCGGTGCGCACCGCGCAGCTTAAGAGTAAGCAGGCCTCAGAGTAAGTAGGCGGCGCACCCCGGGCGCGTGCGGGTTACGGGTACAACCGTTGCCCGCGCCATCCCTCGCCCTCGCGACGGAACTGTATGCGGTCGTGCATGCGGTCTGGCCCGTCGGCCCATAGTTCGATCACACGCGGTGCCAGCAAGAAGCCGCTCCAGCGCTCAGGCAGCGGCACGGGGGCGTCGCTCAGCCTCTCTGCCAGCTCCGCTGCTTCGTGCTCCATCTTCTCGCGTGACTCCAGCGGACGGCTCTGCATTGAGACAGCAGCCGCAATCTGACTGCGCCGGCCGCGGCTGTGAAAATACGCGTCCGTTTCTTCGCGACTGAGCAGCGACACATCACCCTGAAAACGCACCTGACGACGCAGGCTCTTCCAGTGCAGCACCATCGCGGCACGCGGGTTCAGCAGCAGCTCGGTGCCCTTTTGACTGTCTTCATTGGTAAAAAAGCGTACGCCACGCCGGTCGATCCCTTTGATCAGCACCATGCGCACGCTGGGTGTGCCATCTGGCGTGGCAGTGGCCAGCGCCGCCGCGTTGGGGTCGTTTGGCTCGGACTTCTCAGCATCTGCCATCCAGTGCTCAAATACGTTCCAGGGGTCGTAAACTGCACCGTCAAAGGGTTCCATCGCAGCTAGGATGACAGGAACCCGACATTGCTCGTGACAACTCCTTGCACTTTTGCGGCACATGCAAACCAGACGGGGTCCATGTGTGTTGGTGCAATCTTGATCTCCGCAGCAGGGCGCTGGTGACACGATGGGGCCGCTCGAGCGATGTGTGATTGCGCTCTAGCTGCGGATCCGACCGCCCAGCACAAAGCCGAAGAGACCGAGTAGCATGGTGCCGACCGCTGTCTGCAAACCGGAGAGCAGGACTCCAAGCTCTCCCGCAGGCCGCAGCGCAACCTCTGACGTGCCGACCGTGGTCATGGAATCAAGGCTGAACAGAAGGTAGTTGATCCAACGGGCGTTGTGCACGCCCGGCGCGCCTTCGCGTAAGGTCAGGCTGCCGGTGAACCAATACGCAAGCGCAAACAGGACCAGGATTGTGAGCATCGCACGTAGGACGCGCACCAGGCTGTCGCCGTAATCGCAAAGCCACTCCGCACCCGCGTCCGCACCATACCGGGCAAACGACGTGAATGCCGGCAAGTACTCATGCTTCTGGAAGGACTCCGCGCTGCGCCGCCGGTGGATGCGTTTTTGCAC
>CALMOM010000086.1 GCA_937873305.1 uncultured Terriglobus sp. | reverse complement strand
GCTCGAGCCGGTCGGAAACGCCCAGCTTGTCGTAGATTTTGCGCAGGTAGTTTTTAATAACCTGCTCTGTGGTACCCACCTGGTAAGCAATCTCCTTGTTGCGCATGCCCCGCGTGATGCAGGTGATAATCGCGATTTCCTTGGTGGTCAGGTGTGGCCTGGAACGTGGGTTGACCAGCGCGGACGCCTGGGCACGGTAAGCCTCGATGACCCAGCTGACCGACTGATTGTCGATCCAAGTCTCCCCGGCAGCGATCTTCCGCACGCACTTGATGAGTAGATCCGGCGCGATGGACCGGGGCACCACACCCCGTACCCCTCGGCGATACAGTTCTACTGTGTTCACCTCGTCCGCTTCCAGAACTTGCACAATCAGCTTTGCGTCAGGTGCCCGGCGCACCAGCTCCGGAATCGCATCCACGATGCCGGAGATGAGCTGCCCTTCCAAAATCACCACGTCCGCGGGAAAGTGTTGAAGCGCCGCCGAAAGGTTTTCCAACGTCTCCGCCTGCGCCACCACGCGAATGTCATCTTCCAGCGCGAAGATCTTGCGGATACCCACCCGGTAGATCGCCTGGGAATCCGCCAGCACCACCCGGATGCCTTCGTGCATCTCCTCGGAGACCGTTTCTTCGAGCGCCATATCAGGCATGGCTATCCCCCATGCGGTAGTCGTCGATCATCGCTCCCACCTGGCTGCCCTGTGCTACGGGTTTGTGCCACACCACCCTGCCAACACAGGTGACAGTCACGTCGTGACGAGAACCGATCATGTCCGCAGGCAGCTGCAGCGTCCACGTCAGCCGACTGTTTACCGCTGGTGCAAAGGGCATAGTAAAGAGCACTCCCGTGGAGGAAATATCTTCGGTAACCGCATCGGCTGGGCCGTCCATCGTGTCGATCCGAGCCAGCAGACGTATGGGAAATCGCACCGAGTTACGCATCGGGTGGGGCAGCTCCTGTCGATTCTGATCGGGTGTGGCCGTTCGCATGGAGACGTCGCTGTTACTCTCGTAACGGTTCTACCACGAGAGCCGCCCCTGCGGCTGTGTCACGCATCAGACACTTGCGCTCAGACCCCTCCCAGCTGATCCACCGACTCAAGGCTGTTCCCAATCTGGTCAACGTGCACCCCCTTGGCCGCAGCCAGCCGCTTCAGGCCATTCGCGGCGACAACTCTCCCATTCGACCAAACTTACACAGTGCGGAGCTCGGCTCACGTGGGGGTGGGGGGTGGGACATCCCGGTGGCTGCAAAGTCCTGGCGCTCCCCTTTCCAGCACAGGCCTTCCGCACCCGTCGACAGTACACTCGACCTATGAAGCTGCGCGCGAATTTCCTGCTGTCCGCCTTTGCCCAGGAGCACTTTCCCGGACCTGCGCGGACGGGCGGCGCGCCGGAGATCGCGTTCCTTGGACGATCCAACGTAGGTAAATCGAGCCTGATCAACGGTTTGCTGGGCGACGCTCAGGCAAAGGTTTCATCCACTCCCGGCCGAACGCGCTCGATCAACTTTTTTGGACTGAACGAGGTATTGGCCAGCGGCCAGATGCGGCCCCTGCCGGAACTGGTATTTGCCGATCTGCCTGGATACGGCTACGCCAAAATCTCCAAGTCGATCTCCGCGGAGTGGTCTGGTTTCGTCGATCCGTACTTGGCTGACCGGGAGGCACTTGCCCTGTCCTGCTGCCTGGTCGACACCAACATTCCACCGCAGGAAAGCGATGGGCAACTCATCCGGTACATGCAGCAGCATCGCAAGCCGTTCCTGGTGGTTGGCACCAAAAGCGACCGGCTGTCCGGCAACACCCTGGCCAAGTCGCTGGCCGCGCTGCGCAGCGAACATGGGGTCGCCGAGGTGCTGGCTTGTTCCGCAAAATTGGGCAAGGCCGACCGCGGCCTGAAGGAACTTTGGAGCCGGTTGCTGGCGCTGCGGCACGAGGCCTAAACGCAGCGCAAACGTGCGTTCATGACGTGCAACTACGGCTGACAGTGCGAACCTGTGCTGCATTTTGAGCGCTAAAAGCGTCCGTTCAAGGTGCATTTCTGCTGCCGATCACACGCTCACCGGCACGAAATCGTGCTTCGGATCCTGCTTTTGTACGCTAGGACGCTGTTCCAGCTCAGGTGCGCTAAACCTTACGGCAGAGTCCACTCAAACCGAGTCCGGATCTGTCAGCAATCGTCCTGTGACGACTCCTCTGGTGACAGAGCACTTGGCTGTAACACCGACCTGCCGAGCGCACGCGGCAGCAGGAGCGGCGCAACCCTCAGCCAATCCACCGCCAGCGCGGCGAGTGGTTGGCCAAAGCTGCTGATGCATGACTCCGCCGATACCAGCAACTCAGCATCACGATTGCGGCGCTGCTGCGGCGTAGTCGCGGGCTCTGTGTGGATGCGCCAGCTAGTGCCGAGCGCGGTAGCCAAGGATGCGCTGAGGTCCTCCGCGTTCGCGCTGGCCACTAACCCAAATCCGGTCAGGGGCACAGCACCACGCTGCTGCAACACGGTCGCGTGGGCTGCCTCCGCCTCGCTGGCCGGTCGGCTGAACGCGAGCGCCTGAGGCTGCAGGCCGCGCCGCAACATTTCTGCCATGGCCGTTGCGGGAGTTTGCCGGAGGGCTACGGCAATGGCGCGGCCCTGCCGCACTTCATTTTTGAGGATGCGAATAGCCTCTTCCAACGCGGTTACGGTGAAGGTCGTGCCGCCCTCGCGTTGCGCCTGCCGCAGCAGAGCTGGATCGTCCTCAAGGAAGAGGCTCGCCGATCCGGCCGCAAGCGAGGCCAGCGCAAACGCTCGACCTGGGCCACCGAGGCCGATACCCAGCAGCAGCGTCTGTGCCCAAATCGGACGCTGAAGCCGCAGCGCGAGAAACAGCCGGAGCGTCTGCTCCTGTAAGTCATGCGTTCCGTTCGGCGGGTCTTTGGCTACCACGTGCTGTACAGCGTGCCCTCGGTGGAAAGCGCCTGTGATCCACTATGCACGTCGTTGATGCCGGTCTGCGTCTCGTCCACGTTCACGTAGCTATCAGAGCGGTCGCCGATCCAGGTGTCGGAGCGATTGGTCATGGGGTCCATGGGCATGCGCTTCAGGTAGCCCGATTGAACCACTTCATCCAAGGTTTGCGGTGCCTTTTGCTTGTCCACGGTGTAGCTGTCGATGGCCTGCCGCATGGTGTGCAGGTCTTCTTTTAATGCGGCCTCGCGCGCCACCTTGATGTGGTGGGTGAAGGCGGGTACGGCCATGGCGGCCAGAACGCCGATGATGAGCATGACGACGATCAACTCCAGCAGCGTGAAACCGCCGTCATGCTCTTGCGTAGGTTTCCTAACCATCGAGATTCCCTCTACCACTCGGAGTACTTGCTACCGTCTAGCGCGGTACCCTGGCTTTTGCTGTGCACATCGAAGACGTTCTGGCCGCCCCAGGTGGTCGCGTCCGCGTCGTCCTGCATGCTGCGCTCCTGCCACTCCGTCTCGCCGGTCATGG
>CALMOM010000085.1 GCA_937873305.1 uncultured Terriglobus sp. | reverse complement strand
AACGACTGCTGCGATACCTGCGCCCGAAAGCTGCACATCCGTCCTGTCACAGAAGGATTTGAAACCGAGTATCTGAACTCGCTTAAGTTTGAGCACGGCAACTCCAACGTGAGAACTCGACGCCTTGAATAGAACGGCCTGTGTTCAGACTATGGTGGTGCGTGAGACACAGCAACATCGATAGCTACGGATTGTGGATAAGCTGTCCTGAACGCTATCTGTGGGTACCAGCCGCAAGAAGGATGGTTGACTCTCACAAAGGTGTTGACATTCCACCGCGGCTCCTGGTCCTGCGTTGTGGATGCCGAGAGCCGAGCAGTCAAAAAGATGCCATGGGTGGCTGATGGAAGTGTGCACCTTCGCTGATCAGCCTGTTGGCTTTTGGGGGATGTAAGCCACACCTGTTACAGTGCTTGCATCTACAGTGTCTGCGCGGGGCATCCAGAGATGTACCTTCTGGGACCGGAATAAGACAAGAGATAGGGAGTGTTTGATGAAGAAGGCAATTCTCGCCCCAATGCTGGCAGCCACATGTGTTCTGGCGGCGTATGCGGTAGCGGAAACACCCCAGGCCGCTGCGGCACCTGCTGCACAGCAAGGGCCACAGCTATCGCAAGAGGAGTACACGGCCTATAACTCAGTCATTACTGCAACTGACCCGGCCGCGAAAGCGACAGCTGCAGAAGCTTTCCTCACAAAGTATCCACAATCGACAGTGAAGAGCACGGTTCTGGAGCAATTGCTGGCAGCCTATGCTCAGGCGAACAACGCGCCCAAAGCACTTGACGCCGCAGACCGGCTCCTGCAGGTGGATCCCAACAATATCCGTGCGTTGGCTCTCGAAACCAGCTTGTTGAAGACGCAGGGCGACAATGCGCCTGCAACTGACACGGCCGCAAAGCAGGCTGCGTACGACAAGGCCGCCGACGCGGCATCGCGTGGACTGAAAGCCACCAAGCCGTCTGCGGTTTCAGACACAGACTGGGCTGCAATCCAGAAGCAGGTGACGCCCTACTTCTACAGCGCCATCGGCATCGACGCGCTTACGAAGAAGGACAGTGCAGGCGCGATCGCCGCGTACACCTCGGAGTTGAAGGCCGTTGATCCGGCTCAGACGACGCAGCCAGGCCCGTTTTTGCAAGATACGTTCTTCCTAGGCCAGGCGTACTACACATCCACCCCGCCTGATTACCTGAACTGTGCCTACTTTACGACCCGCACGGCAATGCTGGCGCCGGATCAGTTTAAGTCGCAGTTCCAGCCGCTGGCCACCTATTGCTACAAGAAGTACCACGGTGGCGAGGATGGCTATGACGCGGTCAAAACCACTGCACAGGCCAACCTGTTTCCGCCAGACACCTTTGCAGCGAGCGTGAAACCGGCTCCTACGCCTGCGGACCAGGCCACCACTGTGTACGAAGCCGACAAGAAGGATGATCCGGCGCTGGCAAAGGCGGCACTTGCGGACCGTGAGTTTGTCATGTCGTACGGCACCCAAGAGCAGGGTGATGCTGAGTTCGCCGCAATCAAGGGCAAGGAACTTAAGGTTGAGGGCAAAGTGGTCAGCATTACAGACACGGCTTTGGCCCTGGCTGTGTCCGACGACGCGAAACAGGCAAACCCTGCGACGGCCGACTTCAGCGTCACGTTGAAGGAAGCGCCCAAGACTGTGCCTGCGGTTGGTGCGGAAATCGCGGTAGTCGCTACTTTCGACTCCTACACACAGAAACCGTTGATGATCACGATGACCGGTGGCGAAGTGGAGGCAAAGTCCGCTGCAAAGATCCCGGCCAAGTCCACGACACCAGCGCGTCGTACGCCGGCACGCTCCCGCTAGTTTAGACAATTAATGGTATAGAGGGGCAGCCTTAAGGCTGCCCCTCTACTTGTGTCCGATTACTCCCCGAGCATAATCCGCCGGATACGGTAGGCGTGCCCAGTCACCGCGTCGCACTCGATGACCGTGCCGCACAATTTGGGATTCTGCTTGGCTGCCTCGAACTTGGCTGGCTGACCTGTCAGAAAGCGGTGTATGACCGCGTCTCGCTCCGCGCCGATGACCGAATCGTACGGGCCGCTCATACCAACGTCCGTTTGGTACGCAGTACCCATCGGCAGCATCCGCTCATCGGCCGTAGGCACATGCGTATGCGTTCCCAGCACAGCCGTTACACGACCATCCAGGTACCAGCCCAGCGCGCTCTTCTCACTGGAGGCCTCCGCGTGGAAATCAACAAGGATGACCTTACTGCGAATGGAGCCGAGCAGTTCGTCTGCTTTGCGAAACGGGTCGTCATTCTGCTGCATAAAGACGCGTCCCTGCAGGTTCATCACAGCATAGGTCTGCCCGCCCGCTAGGGTGCCTTCATAGATGCCAAAGCCTGGCGTCTTCGGAGCAAAGTTGGCAGGCCGCAGGATGCGTCGAGCCCGCTCGTGAGATTCGGCGGGTACCTTGAGGTACTCAAGCAGCTCCTTCTTATCCCAAAAGTGATTGCCGGTGGTGATGACGTCCGCCCCGAGGTCGAATAATTCATCCGCAATCGCGGGCGTAATACCGAAGCCGCCCGCCGCGTTCTCCCCATTCATCACGCACAGGTCGATGCTGTTCGACTCGAGCACGTGCCCAATATGCTCGGCAACGATGCGGCGACCGGCGGAGCCAAACACATCGCCGACAAAAAGAATGTTCACGCTTGCTCCGGCTCTTTCGCGGCAGTCTCGTCCGTCTTCTCCAGTACGGGCTTCTTTGCCGGGCGTAGGAGAGGGAAGAGAATGACGTCGCGGATGGAACGCGAGCCAGTCAGCAGCATCGTAAGTCGGTCAATGCCGATACCTTCGCCACCGGTGGGTGGTAGGCCATAGGCCAGCGCCCGGACGTAGTCAGCGTCCATCTGGTGTGCCTCATCGTCGCCCCGCTCGCGTTCACCCAGCTGCGCCTCAAAGCGGCGGCGCTGGTCCTCCGGGTCATTCAACTCGCTGAACGCGTTGCCCACCTCAAAGCCGCCGATGTAAAATTCGAACCGCTCCACCCAGTCCGGCTCGTCCGGCTTCACCTTGCTGAGCGGCGAGACTGCGAGAGGGAAGTCGTAGATGATCGTTGGTTGGATGAGGTGCTGCTCTGCTACAGCCTCAAACACGCCCGCTATCGCTTTTCCAACGGGTTCCGCTTCAGCTAAGACCTTGTCTGTTGGTTCTGGCCAGTTCATAATTTTGGCGACTTCACGAACCTGCTCGGTACGATCTGCAGTCAACAGCATGCGATGGCCATTGAAAATAGTTAGAAGGGAACGCCTGTAACGGTGACGCTCAATATCGACTCCAGAGACTTCCGCTGTGGGAGTTTCTAACTGCGGATACTGGCTTTTGAGCTCACGTAGGGCATTCAGCAGAAAACTCGAGAATGCCTGCTCCGATTGAAAATCTTCTTCGGCAGGTGGATGGCCGAAGCCTTCAGGCCAAAACTTAACAATGGCTTCCTTCATCGAAAGCCGCTCCCACTTACCAAGATCGATCTGCACCATCTCGCCCGCGCGTGGTCCCTTGGGCAGTGGAAAGTCGATGAGCGTGGTCCCGTTCACTTCATTCGCAACGAACGTCACCAACTCTTCCGTCAAGTCCATCAGGTCGTGGTAGTTAGCGTAGGCCTGGTAGAACTCCAGCATGGTGAACTCAGGATTATGCTGGGTGCTGATGCCTTCGTTGCGGAAGTTGCGGTTGATCTCGTAGACGCGGTCCATGCCGCCCACCACCAGCCGCTTCAGGTACAGCTCCGGCGCAATGCGTAGGAACAGGTCCATGTCCATGCTGTTGTGGTGCGTGGTGAAGGGCTTGGCCGCCGCGCCGCCTGCAACCGGCTGCATCATGGGAGTTTCGACTTCGATGTAGCCCCGGCTGTCGAAGAAGGTGCGCAGCGCCTTTAACACCTGCGCGCGCTTTAGAAAGACTTCACGTGCGGGGAGCCGCTTCAGGCTCTGCGTAGACGCGGCGATGGCTTCGGGGTTTTGCCCGGGCGTTGTCACTGCTACCGGAAGAGAAGCAGGTTCCTGCACTCCGCTGCGCTCCGGTCCGGTTGACAAATCAGAAGGAATCGGTTCGCTTGCGGACACGCCTGTCGATTCGATCTCTTCGCCATCGTCCATGAACAAGTCGACATACCGCTGCCGGTAGCGCAGTTCAATGTCTGTTAGGCCATGGAACTTATCAGGCAGTGCGAGCATGGCTTTTGCCAGAAAGGTCAGTTCGCGCACATGCAGCGTCAGTTCGCCGGTGCGCGTGCGGAAGAGATAACCGCTCACACCAATGTGGTCGCCTAAGTCGAGCAGTTTGTACAGTTCAAACGCACGCTCACCCACATCGTCCTTGCGAACATAAATCTGCAGCCGTGCACCATTCGCCTGCAGCACCGCAAATCCAGCCTTGCCCTGTCGCCGATGAGCCATCACGCGCCCTGCAACTGCTGCCTCCACGCGATCCGCATCGAGTGCCTCACCAGAGACCTCGGTGTATTCGCGGAGGATTGCGGGGACCTCATGCGTGACGCGGAAGCTATTGGGGTAAGTGGCTTCCAGCGGCTTCAGTCCAGCTTCGACGCCCAGCTGCTGGATGCGCTGCAGCTTCTCCTGTCGCAGCCTGTACTGCTCTTCTTCAAACTCCGATGCAAACAACGAACGGCCTCTTTCCTGGCGAGTAGTGCCAGTATAGAAGCCGTCATACAGCTGTCGGCTCTGCGGGCCGTCGTTAGGTCGCTTTGCGCTGAAAATTCGTCTTCTTGTGCCCGGCGCTCGCCATGCCTTTACTGCCAGCCGCTCCGTTAAAGGCCTGCTTGCCGCCACCCGTCTTCTGTTGTTCCAGCTTGTCGCGCATCGCCTGCAGCTTCTGCGCCTTTGGGCCAAGCCCACCCATGCGCGGCTTTTGCGGTACTGTTCCTTCTGTGCTCATCGCCTGTCCTTCGCGCGGCAATCTGCCCCCGCGGCCTGCACCGAGTGTATCGCCTCTCCACTCGGCGTGGAAAGCATGGCTCGTCGAGTAACCAACTGCAATGCCCCTGCAGAGCTAAACTGACGCCAGCGTTGCACATGGTGTAATGGTGGCAGTGAGCGAGAGACCAAATACGCCCGGCAAACCAAGAGGAACCTTGGGCGATTTAGTGAAAGCTGAATCCATGATTCAGCTGGCCCTTGCGTTGCCCTTGGGCTGCGTTGTCGGATGGTTTCTTGGTAGTCTCGTCGATCATCACT
>CALMOM010000084.1 GCA_937873305.1 uncultured Terriglobus sp. | reverse complement strand
ACACTGTCGGTCACGGGCACGGTGTTGGGCATGGCGACCACCGTGGTCACGCCGCCCGCCGCCGCCGCGCGCGTACCGGTCGCAATGGTTTCCTTGTGCGTTTGGCCCGGCTCGCGCAGGTGTACATGCATGTCGATCAAGCCGGGCGCTACCACCAGGCCGGTGCAGTCGAGAACCTTGTCCGCATCCGGGGCCGAACCCGCTGTTCGCAGCTCGCGAATGCTGCCGCCCTCAAGCAGCACATCCTGGATGGCGTCGTGGCCGCTCGCCGGATCGACGATCCGCCCATGTTTTAGAAGCAGTGAACTCATCACTACTGACTCTATATGCCGCTCATCCTATCCAGGAACGGAGTCGGACTACGCGATGTTGGACACCTACAAAGCAGTTGCAGCAGCCATCAGTGAGAGACACTCGGTAAGCGCCACGTACGGCGGCTTTGTGCGCGAGATGTGCCCACACGCCATCGGCTGGAAAGATGGGCGGGAGCAGTGCCTGTTCTTCCAGTTCGCGGGCGGCAGTAACTCCGGCCTGCCGCACGGCGGTATGTGGCGGTGCCTGCCCCTGGCAGACCTGCACGTGCTGCGGGTCTACGCTGGGCCGTGGCACAGCAGCCCTGACTACTGGAACAAGGTCGTGTGCGTCGACCGCATCACAGCCCAGGTTCGATAGCAGGGCGCAGCGCGCGGTGCAGCAGTGCCATGCGGATGGCCAGCCCGTGCCGCACCTGTTCCTCAATGGCGGACTGCGGCCCGTCTGCGGCGGCGGAGTCGATCTCCAGGCCGCGCACCATGGGTCCGGGATGCATGACCAGCGCCTTTGGAGCGCACCGCTGCAAGCGCTCCGCCGAGAGCTGGTAGCGCAGGATGTAGTCCGCTGTGTCGATCGCAAGGCCGGCGAGCCGCTCGCGCTGGATGCGCAGCATCATGACCGCGTCAGCCTGCTGTAACGCATGCTCGAAGTTACGTTCAATTTCCACACCGGGCGCGATCGCGAGTGCCTCTACCGGGCACAACTCCGGCGGCCCACACAGGATGACGCGCGCGCCCAGCCGGGGCAACAACAGTGCGTTGCTGCGGGCTACACGCGAGTGCCGCACATCTCCAGTGATTACCACGGTGAGGCCACGCAGTGTCGTGCTGCTCAATTGCTGCGGCAGGCCGAGTCGCAGGAGCATGGTGCGCAGGTCCAGCAAGGCCTGCGACGGGTGCTCGTGCATGCCGTCTCCCGCGTTCAGCACGGGCAGGCCGGTGGAACGTGCCAGGAGCTCCGGCGCACCACTATAGTTTGACCGCAGAATGATGCATTCTGCACCCAACGCACGCAGCGTTAGGCCGGTGTCGTGCAGGCTTTCGCCTTTTTCGATGGAGGAACTCTTGTCGCTGACCAGCGTGGTGATGGCACCCAGCAGCTTGGCCGCCAACTCAAAGCTGGTGCGGGTGCGCGTGCTGGATTCATAGAACAACAGCGCGACAATGCGGCCTGCCAGCCGCTGCACACGTGTGGCGTGTGGCTCCGCTTCCAAATCGTTCGCCAACGCCAGCAGCGAGGTGATGTGCTCAAGCGAAACATCATTGGTGGAAAGCAGCGATCCCGTATGCCGTAGGTCCGGATTCGATTCCGCCGCTTCCATCGCTCTGAGGATGGTAGCAGGCAGCACACCACGGAAGTGTGCGAAGGGAGGTGCAGCAATGGTCGATACCACAGATCGTACTGAGTTCCAGCCATCATTGTCACCAGTCCAACTATGAGGATGCAAGCAAGAACATTCTGCTAGACGAATCCAGTCACACCGATTAGCCTCCGACCATGAAAATCATCCGCTTAGTGCTTGGTGGGGCAGTTCTAGCAATGACACCCCTTGCTGCTGTGGCTCAGACGGCACCCGTATTGCAGACGGACGCCGCTGCGATCCGCGCCTTACTGGATCGTCAGATTGACTCCTGGAATCATCACGATATGAAGGCCTATGTTGCTGACATGACGCCGGACGTAGATTGGGTCAACATCGTGGGCATGTGGTGGCAGGGACGTGATGACGTGTACAGAGCTCACGAAAAATACCACGAGACAATATTTAAGTCTCGTACTCTGAAGCCCTGGAAACAGGTCGATCTTCGGGCAGTCACGCCGGATGTCATCATCGCGACTGCTATCGGAGAAGGAGACGGCTTTACCGGGTCGGATGGCCGTATCTTTCCACCTTCGACGAGCATTTTGACCTTCGTACTGGTCAAGCGGAGTGGGCGTTGGTGGATCACGAACGCCCACAATACAACGGTGGATCCACACGCAGCTCCGAACAATCCCATTCAGCATTAGGGGCGTAAACAGCACTCATCGCAGCCAACGAACGGCGAGTGCCTGCCACCTGCTGGTGGCGCAGAACTCTTCGAGCAGCTCACTGCACCGATACCCTTGCGTAGTACTGCTCATACTGCGGGATGATGCGAGTCGTGCAGAATTTGTCCTGTGCGGTTTTGCGGGCGGCGGTTGCCAGTGCTTCGAGGCGTGCTCTGTCGGTGAGGATTTCTATCGCACCTGCGGCCATGCCCTCCACATCGCCCACGGCGTACAGCAGGCCGTTCGCGCCGTGGTCCACCAACTCCGGCACGCCGCCCACGCGGGTGGCGACGCAGGGGACGCCGCAGGCCATGCCCTCCAGTGCGGCCAGGCCGAAACTCTCCATCTCGGACGGCATCAGCAAGAGGTCTCCCAGCGGCAGCAGGTCCTGCACGCTGTCCTGCTTGCCCAGGAAGTGGATGCGATCCTCAATGCCATGGGAGAGCGCAAGGTGTTCGGCAATGGAGCGGTCGGGGCCGTCGCCGATCAGCATCAGCCGCGCGGGCACCTGCTTTGCGATGCGCGCAAAGACCTCCACCACATCGCCCACGCGCTTCACCCGGCGGAAGTTCGACAGGTGGATGATCAGCTTCTCATCGGCTGCGGCGTACTGTGGGCGAAGTTCTGTCCGTCTCGCCTCGTCCGGCTTGTAGACATCACAGTTCACGAAGTTGTGAATGACCTCAATCGGACCGTGCAGGCCACCGTACACGTCGAAGTCGCGCTCCGTACTGCGCTTCAAATCGTCTGAAATCGACGTGACGCCATCGCTCTGCTCAATGCCGAACTTGGTGATGGGCAGGTAGCCGGGGTCCTGCCCCACCAGCGTGATATCGGTGCCGTGCAACGTGGTGATAAAGGGCAGCCGCACGCCGCGAGCCGCGAGCATCTGCCGCGCCAGCAGCGCGCACACCGAGTGCGGGATGGCGTAGTGCACGTGCAGCAGGTCGAGCTTGTAGAACTCCGCCACCTCGGCCATTCGGCTGGCCAGCGCCAGGTCGTATGGCGGGTATTGAAACAGCGGATAGGTGGTGACCGCCACCTCGTGGAAGTGGATGCCCACCTCCCGCCCGGTGAGGCGGAACGGCTGCTGGTAGGTGATGAAGTGCACGTCGTGCCCGCGCGCAGCCAGCTCGATGCCTAGCTCCGTGGCCACCACGCCGCTGCCGCCGTAGGTGGGATAGCAGGTGATGCCAATCTTCATCTGCCTACCTCCAGGTGTACATGTTCGGAGGTAAGCTCTTTCAACGAGAGCTGATACCCAGACTGCATCAGCGTTCGAGCTTCATCGCTTGTTACAGATGGCGGGGTGTAGTCGGCCCAGAAGTCGTATGTTCCGGCCTGGAGACTTTTTAAGTGCAAGGTCTGCGCTTCGCCCTCCAGCCTGAGAGACTCGCCCGGGTGCAATGTCTTCCACCCCTTCACGCGATCCGTAATTGTAGGCCATCCGTATTTGTCGGCTGCACATCCCCAGCCCATCCCTGAGCCAGCCTGGTCCGGTGTTACCACACGATACCGCAGCCAAATCGCACCAGTGTAGGAACCGCCGCAGTCAAGAATGGGCTCGGGCAAGACAACGGGATGATGGGTCGCGTTCGTGAGGGTAAACGTGAAACTTTGCAGGCCGCCTGCACTCGAAATATGTGGATTGATCTTCAGCGATACGTCAGTTGACACAGCTGGACTCTGCGCACGAGTCGACATGCAAGCAAAAGCTAGGAGGAGCGCAAGCATCTTCATCGCCAAGCGCTAATCCAGCCGCTCGACCAGCAGCACCTGGTCGCTGCCATCCACCTCGTTCAGCTTGACCTCGACGATTTCCTTGGACGAGGTGGGCACCACGCGGCCCACAAACTGCGCCTCGATGGGCAGTTCGCGATGGCCGCGGTCGATGAGCACCAGCAGGCGTACCGAGCGCGGGCGGCCGTGGTCGAACAGGGCATCCAGCGCGGCGCGGATGGTGCGGCCGGTATAGAGCACGTCGTCCAGCAGGATGATGTCGCGGCTCGCGATGTCGAAGCCGATGTCGGCGGGCGTCACGGTCGGGCGTGCACCATTGGTGGACAGGTCGTCGCGGTAGAACTGAATGTCGAGTGTGCCAACCTCGACCGGTTTGCCCTCAATTCTCTCAATGGCCTTTGCGATGCGTTGGGCCAGCGGTACACCGCGCCGCTTGATGCCGACCAGGCCCAGGTTGCCGCTGCCCTCGTGCCTCTCCACGATCTGGTGTGCCAGGCGGACCAGCGTGCGCTCGATCTCGGAGGCGGACATGAGCCGTCCCTTTTCGCGGACAGTGGCCGGGGCAGGGGCGTCGGTGGAAAGGGCTGCAGTGTCGCTCATCGTGCCGTAAGCATACGGTCCGCCGGGTGCGGTCGCAAGTTGGCCGGCTCAGTCGATGCTGCGTTGACGCCGGGCGCGGAGCACGGTCGCAGCCATCCAGCCGCACGCGGCACCAGCCAGTACCAGTAGAAGCAGTGAGAGCACGTGGCCGAGAATGAAACTACCGGCGCGAAATTCGGGGCTCTGCAGCATATGCAGCAACTCTGGCGGGGTTGGCCCTGCGGCCTGCAGTTGTGCCGGTACCTGTGCGGCTGCCTGCTCGATCTTTTCGTCAAGGACGTGCGAGTGGTACCGGTAGCGCAACACGAATCCGGCCACGCCTGTGATGACGGCAAG
>CALMOM010000083.1:17275-24802 GCA_937873305.1 uncultured Terriglobus sp. | reverse complement strand
CGTATGCCGCGTCTGCGTGAGCCGCTTGTGCATGAAGGGGCACGCACGTCAGCAGCAGAGCTGGCAGCAGTGACCTCATGGAACTACCTCCTGTCTGAAACAAATGGCTGAATCACAATCTTCATCGAAGTCGACACAGGGTGCGAGGCAAGCTCTATCCCTTCAACCGCGTCCTCCAGCGAGAACCCGTGTGAAATTAGGCGGGTAAGATCGAAGCTGTCGTCGCGGTATCCTTCGAAGACCAGCTGGACCGCCTCGTCCTGAATGTCCACGGACGAGGAGTAGGATCCCATGAGCGTCTTTTCGTCCATGCACACGGCGGCAGGATCGAACGGTGCTTCGCCATGCTGTGTCTGGGCAAACAGGCACACCCGCCCACCCGGGCGGATCGCCTTCATTGCCAGCGCGATCAGCGCATCTGCCCCCACGGCAAGCAGGGCAACGTCCGCACCACGCCCGTCCGTCGCGGCTTTGCACTCCGAAACCACGTCGGCGGAGGCATCCAGCGGACGGTCGAGTCCGTATGCGGTTGCTACGGCATGCCGCTCCGGGTACAGGTCACTTGTCAACACAGTTGCACCTGTCCGCTTGGCCAAGGCCGCCAGTAGGATGCCGATGGGACCCTGCCCAATCACCAGCACCGTCTCGTCCGGCTGCAAATCCAGTAATTCGATGGCTTTGTAACACGTGTTTACCGGCTCGATCCAGGCCGCCTGCTCAAACGGGATGTCGTCTGGAATGTGGACCAGCCCGCGCTCCACAATCCAGTCCATGACACGGACGTACTCTGCAAATCCGCCGCCGCTGGGCTCACCAAAGCCGGCCGTTGCGCCGACTTTTTTGTAGGTCTTGCACTGCGCATAGGTGTGTTTGCGGCAGAAGTAGCAATGGCCGCAGGGAATGTGGTGAAAGCTCATGGCGCGGTCGCCCACGGCGAAGCCCTGCGCGCCCTCACCCACCTTCACAATGGTGCCCGCCATCTCATGCCCAAAGATGCGCGGCGCAGAGTGCGAGCCGGTGTGGATTTTCTTCAGGTCCGTGCCGCAGATGCCGCAGGTATCGATGCGTAGCAGCACCTCACCGGGGCCGATCTCCGGCACCGGCACCGTCTCCACGCGAACATCATCGACGCCCCTGTAAACCGCCGCACGCTGCGTTCCCGGTATGGCTAGGTCTGTTATAGAAGGTGTCTCTGTTCCTGCGGTACTCATCGTGGTCGCTCGATTCCAATCTCGTCGGCAAGCGCGGCGCACAGCCGGTCTGCCGCAAGGCTTGCCTGCTTGCCAAACTGCATCAAAGGCTTCCAGTAACGCGGCTGCAGCGCCATGCGCGCGGCAAACAGACCCGTGGCAAACGTGCCATCCTCTCGCAGGTAGGGGTTCATATCCGGCAACTCCTCATTCAGCGTATCGCTGATGGCCTTAATCACCTTGAAGTGCAGTCCATGCGCCCCCGCCAGGCGGGCCAGCGTTGCCGCCTCCATATCCACGGCGACGGACCCAGTGTAGGTGCCTGCCAGACGCACCTTTTCCTCGTGCCCAGCCACGCGGGCCGCCGTGAGCAGCAGGCCTCCAGCGCCGTCGGACGTCAACATCTCTCCCGTGCGCAGGTCACGTACCATGCTGGCGTGAATGACCGTTCCTGCAGATACGTCCTCTCGCAGTGCCCCTGCCCAACCGGCGGAGATGATCCGCACCGGCTCGCACACCTCTCGCGCCCGCGCAAAGGCACGCGTGGCCGTCGCAGCACCCATTCCGCCGCAAAACGCCATGATTGGCCCACTCGGGTGCTGCCAGCCGTCCACCCCGTTGCGCGTTTCCAGCGCGGCCCAGCTGCGCACCATCGGCTTCAACTCTCCGGGCAGCGCGGCAATAATGACGATGGCGTCGTTCAGCATGCCGTAGCACCATACGCGGGCGCGTACCCATGGGCCACAAACCACTCCATGGCAGACCGTAGTGCGTTTTCTGTCGGCGTCACTTTGAAGCCGAGCTCCCGTTCAGCCTTGGCAGACGACGCAAACATCATCTTCTTGCCCATGCGCACGGCCTCCACAGTCGCCCGGGGCTCTTTGCCGCGCAGCTTGCCGGTAATGGTCTCGTCAAAGAAGGCGAACGCCATGGCCACCGTGTGCGGCACCTTCAGCGTAGGCGAAGGCAGCCCGGAAATCGCGGCCATGCGGTCCAGAATCTGCTTCAGCGTGAGGTTTTCGCCGCCCAGAATGTAGCGCTCGCCGGGCGTACCCCGCTCCAGCGCGCTCACGTGCATGCGCGCCACCTCGCTCACATCTACCAGGTTCAGCCCTGTCTCCACGTAGGCGGGAAATTTGCGATTGAGAAAATCGACCAGGATGCGACCGGTGGGCGTGGGTTTGCGGTCACCCGGTCCAATCGGCGTCGTGGGATTCAGAATCACGACATGCTGCCCCGTCTGGGCTGCTGCGACCGCTGCCTGCTCGGCCAGCCATTTGGAGCGTTTGTAGTGGCCGATCATGTTCGCCTCGGACACATGCGTGTCTTCGTCCACGATGGTTGTTGAAGTGGTAAAGCCCATGGTGGCCACGCTCGAGGTGTACACCACCCGGCGTACGCCCACCTCCCGCGCCAGCCGCAGCAGTTCGCGTGTGCCTTCTACGTTGGCCCGGTACATGTCCGCAGGTTCCGGCACCCACAGGCGGTAATCCGCCGCCACGTGAACGAGCGCATCGCAGCCGGTCAAGGCACCGCGGAGCGATTCGGGCTGCAGCAGGTCGCCCACAACCACATCCGCAAAGATATCCGCGAGCGGGGCCAAGTCACTGGTCGGTCGTGCAAGCACCCGCAGCTTGGCACCGGCAGCGGCATAGGCATGCGCCACATGGCTGCCGACAAAGCCGGTCGCACCTGTCAGGAAAACATTCATGTTCGCCTGTAAGCGGCTAGTCGAGCTTCTCGGGCTCGATCTGGATATTCGTCTCGCCCGCTGCTTTTTTCTCCCAATATTTGCGCACCCAGGCCTCGAAAGTCTTACCCGCCGCGGTGTCGCGACCGCTGAACGCCAGCGCCGCGATGTCGCCATAGGCGATGGAACGGCGGCCACGATTCTCGCCTTTGGACGGCATCATTCGCACAAGTGAGTCCGCGAGGGTCCGGCCGGTGCGCCGGTCGTAAATATAGCCCTCTACGACTTCGCCTGAGCGCAGTGTCATGGTCACATCGCCACGATAGTCGAACGCCTTCTCAAGCGCGTCCCGAATCTCTGCGTCCGTTGCCAACTCCGGCAGCCAGCCTTCGAGATTTTCGCGCTCGCGGCCAGCCATCACCTCGAGTTCGTCGGGTGCCTGCGCCTCGAGCTGCTCCAGCTTTAGGTGCTCCTGCTGATCGGTCGCCATCAGTCTCCCGCCACCAGGCTTTCAGCGTGGTTCACCTGTTCGGCTTCCTTCGAGAGGATGCCGGAACCAATCTGCACCAGCTGGCCATGGTTGGTCGGCTTCCATTCGTTCAGCAGCTTTTCCGCGTGCAAGTCTTTGTACTGTCCGCCGAACATGGCTTTTGCCGTCTGCAACAGGCCCTTCAGCGAACCGAAGGTATAGTTCACGCCACTGGCCTCATAGCCGGAGTGCACCATGCAGTTGGCGCAGCGCGGATTGCCACTTTCTGTGCCGTAGTTCGACCACTCCACCTCATCCAGCAGTTCCTGGAAGGTGTCGGCATAGCCGTCCTGCAGCAGGTAGCAGGGCTTTTGCCAGCCAAAGATGCTGAACGTGGGCATGCCCCAGGGCGTGCAGGTGAGTTCGCGCTTGCCCATCAGGAACTCCAGAAAGATGGGATTGCTGTTGAATTGCCACCGCTTCTTACGATTCGACAACAGCGCCGTAAACAGCCGGCGAGAGCGCGCGCGCCCCAGAAAGTGCTTCTGGTCCGGTGCCTTGTCATACGTGTAGCCGGGCGAGATCATCATGCTATCCACGCCTGCATCCATCAGCTGGTCGAAGTGACGCCGGACGGAGTTGGGGTCCGCGCCGTCGAACAGCGTGGTGTTCGTAGTCACCCGGAATCCCGCGTCGACGGCAGCCTTGACGCCGCCCATCGCGATGTCATAACCACCCTCGCGGCACACGCCAAAGTCGTGGTGCTCGCGTTCGCCGTCCACATGAACCGAGAATGACAGGTACTTCGACGGCTTGAACAGGTGCAGCTTTTCCTTCAGCAGCAGCGCGTTGGTGCACATGTACACGTACTTCTTGCGGTCCACAAGACCCTGCACGATCTCCGGCATGCGCGGGTGCAGCAGCGGCTCGCCGCCCGGTATGGATACCATCGGTACGCCGCACTCATCCACTGCCTTAAAGCACTCTTCCGGCGTAAGCTCCGCCTTCAGGATATGAGCCGGATACTGAATTTTGCCGCAGCCGGCGCAGGCCAGATTGCAGCGAAACAGCGGCTCCAGCATCAGCACGAGCGGATAGCGCTTGCGCCCTTTCAGCTTCTGCTTGATGACGTAGCTTGCTACCGTCCACGCCTGCGCTACTGGAATCGCCATGCTTTACCCTGCCTCCTGCAAGGCCGCGTGCTGCACGCAGCCCCAACGTAATCGGTTCGAGTCATGCTTCCGCTCGAGACATCGTCCGGTTGTATGTCGTAAGCGCCAACAGCGGAAAATACTGCTTGTACAGGTGGTATCCCAGGTAAAACACTCTCGGGAACCCCGTGCCAGTGTAATAGCTCTCGCCGTTGCGGCCAGGTACAAGTTCACTCCACGAGCCATCCTCCGCCTGATGATCCACCAGCCAACGGACGCCTTTCGCGACGGAATCGGACCGCGTATCGCCACCCGCCAGCAGCGCCAGCAGCGCCCATGCCGTCTGCGATGGTGTGCTTGGACCGGTACCGCGTTGCGCGGGCTCGTCGTAGGTGCCGCAGGTTTCGCCCCAGCCGCCGTCGCTGTTCTGCACGGCTCGCACCCACTCGACGGACTGCTGCACGGCGGGCTCGTTTTGATCGAAGCCAATGGCCTCCAGCCCGCGCAGCACCAGAAACGTGCCATAGAGATAATTGACGCCCCAACGCCCGAACCAGCTGCCGTCCGTCTCCTGCTCTTTCAGGATGAACTGCACCGCGTCCTCGACACGCTTGTCGCGACGTGTGTACCCGTAGGCTGCCAGCATCTCTAAAATGCGTCCGGTGATGTCCACGGTCGGAGGGTCCAGCATGGCATTGTGATCTGCAAACGGGATGTACTGGAAGATCATCTTGGTGTTGTCACGATCAAACGACGCCCACCCGCCATTGCGGCATTGCATGGCAAACACCCAGTTGATGGCACGCTGGCAGATTTCGTGCTGCTGCCGTTCGCGCGGGTGCTCTACCGCCTTCAATGCCAGCAGCACCTCGCCGGTGTCGTCGACATCGGGGTAATGAATGTTGTTGAAGAAGAAGGCCCACCCGCCCGGCTCCACATTCTTGACCTTCAGTGCCCAGTCACCCTTGTGACGACTTTCCTTACTGAACAGCCAGTCCGCCGCCCGGATCATGCGCGGGTCCGTCGGCGCAATCCCTGCCTCGCCCAGCGACGACATGACCTGCGCGGTGTCCCACACGGGCGAAAAGCATGGCTGCATGCGGAACGTAGGCGTCGGATAGTCCGGCGTGCCCTCCGGGCAGTCGATGCCGAGCTTTTCAAACTCGTCCATCGCGCGGATCATCTGCGGGTCGTCCAGCGAGTAGCCCAGGTGGCGCAACGCCACAATGGCGTTCAGCATGGCCGGATAGATCGCACCCAGGCCGTCCGACCCTTCAAAGCGCTCCAGCATCCACTGCTCTGCCGCGCGAATGGCCTTCCGCCGCAGGGGTCGAATGTGCACTCGCTCATACCACTGCGCCACCTGGTTCCAGAACAAAAAGAAGTTACGCCAAGAAAAAAGTCTCCGCTCCCAGCGTAGGTGCAGGTCGGCGTGCGCCCGCCCGCCCACGAACAGCTCTTCAATTCCCTGTTCCGCCGGCAGCCTCTTTAACGGCTTTTTGGCATAGGTGATCGACAGCGGCACCAGAATGCCACGGGACCACGACGAAATCTCGTAGATGTTGAAATAAAACCAGTTAGGGAACAAAACGATTTCCGGGGGAATGGCCGGAACCGCGTCGTAGTCATACTGCCCCAGCGCACACAGATAGATCTTGGTGAACGTGTTGCACTGCACCACACCACCGTGCGCCAATATCCACTCCCGCGCTTTCACCATCAGCGGGTGCTCGGCCGACCAGCCCATCAGCTTGAGCGCCAGATAACTCTTGACACCATAATTGATGTTCGAAGGGCCGCCCGGGTACAGGCTCCACCCGCCGTCCGTATTCTGATGGCGCAGAATCTCGTTTAGAGCCCGCTGCATTTTGCCCGGGTCACCCGTGCCCAGCAGCGTGTGGAGGTAGATGTAATCCGCCTCCAGCATGACGTCCGCTTCCAACTCACCACACCAGTACCCATCAGCGTGTTGCTGGCCCAGCAGCCAGTCTGCGGCTGACCGGATGCTGCTCTGGATCCGGTCCAGTGCCATGTCCATGCGGCCAAAGCGCGGCTGGGACGGCCCTGCAGACACCGGCATCGCCGAACTTTGGTCGCTTTTCTGCATTGTCTTTAGACGTCCCTGCCCTGCGCACGATGCGCAGTTCCTTGGTATTGGTGCGCTACAGAGCCACAGAAGATACTGTCTGCGCACCTGGCGCGGACGCGATGGCCTGCACGATCTCTGGTGGCAGGCCAAAGCGTACATTCTCCGGCATCACTTCCACCTCGTTTACCGAACCATACCCACAGCCCTGCAGATACTCCACCACTTCCTGCACCAGCACCTCGGGCGCGGATGCACCTGCGGTTATGGCCACCTTCTCCACGCCGGCGAGCCAGTGCGGTTGAATGTCTTCGGCTTTGTCGATCAGGTAGGACGTTGTGCCGAGATTGGTCGCAACCTCTACCAACCGGTTGCTATTGGAACTGTTGCGCGAGCCGACCACCAGCACCAAGTCGGCGCCGTGCGCCACATTCTTAACGGCTGTCTGCCGATTTTCCGTGGCGTAGCAGATGTCCTGCGCGTGCGGTCCCACAATCTTTGGGAACTTCTTCTTCAGCGCCTCGATCATGTACTTGGCTTCATCCAGCGAAAGTGTGGTCTGAGTCAGGTACGCGACACGCTCCGGGTCCGGCACGACCAGCTGCTCTACCTCTTCCACGGTCGAGACCACCTGTGTGACGTCCGGTGCCTCACCCTGGGTACCCTCCACCTCTTCGTGGTCGCGGTGACCCACCAGCACTAACGAGTGGCCCTGCTTCGCAAACTTGACCGCTTCTACGTGGACCTTTGTGACCAAGGGGCAGGTTGCATCGATGACCTTCAGCCCGCGCTCCCTGGCCCGCTCCCGCACCGCGGGAGACACGCCGTGCGCCGAGTAAATCACCCGCTTGCCCTCGGGCACCTCGTCCAGCTCGTTGACAAAGATCGCACCCTTCTGGCGCAGGTCGTCCACCACGTAACTGTTGTGCACGATCTCCTTG
>CALMOM010000083.1:12867-17265 GCA_937873305.1 uncultured Terriglobus sp. | reverse complement strand
CGCACATAGATCGGCGCGCCAAAGGTATCCAGGGCTATCTTGACGATGTCGACAGCGCGCACCACGCCAGCGCAGAAGCCTCGCGGCTTTAGAAGCAGAACACGCTTTTGACTCCCTGCGTTCTCGGGCAGCACTTCATCGGGGGCAAGGGCGGCTTCTTTCACATGTCCAGTATATCGCGGTGAGATTTGAGTTCCAGTCCGAATTGAACTACGAACGGTGCACACTAACAAACGACGAAACCCGCGCCGAAGCACGGGTCTTGCGCCAAATGAACTCGTGAGAAGTTACAGCTTACCGCCGCAGGAGGCATGGGGGCAGTCGCAACCCACGGTGGTGGTGCCTACCGAATCCTCGCAGCTCTGTGAACAGTACTTCTTGTCGTCGCCTACGGTACAGCTTCAAAGCTCATGTGCGCACTTCTTGGTATCAATGGTATCTCTCCTGATCGCCGCAAGCGATTCTCAATAAGAGTAGCTTAGTTCGCAATAAGCCGCCACGACAATCATGGCCATAACGACGTAATTTCAGGCGTATTTGGCGGGCGGGCTAAATGCTGGCACGCAGCATCTGCTCGGCGTGGCGCAGGCTGGTCTCCGTCACAGTCGCACCGGAGATCATCCGGGCGATTTCTCCAGTGCGTTCCTCATCCTTCATCTGTCGAATGGCAGTGCGGGTGCGACCATCCCGCTCTGACTTTTCGACTAGGAAGTGCTGGTTTGCAAACGCGGCAATCTGCGGCAGATGGGTGACGCAAAGGACCTGCTGGTGGTGAGACAGCGCCTTCAGCTTCTGTCCAACCGCCTCAGCCGCTCGTCCACCGATGCCAATGTCGATTTCGTCGAAGACCAGCGTACGCGGCAGCGCAATGCGGCGCTGGGTACGCTCCGGGCCGCCTTCTTCAACTGATACTTTAAGCGCCAACATCACGCGGCTCATTTCACCGCCGCTGGCAATCTCTTCCAGGGGCTTGAGCGGCTCGCCCGTGTTGGTGGCGATCAGGCATTCCACGTGGTCCCAGCCGACACCGCTCCAGAAGGTCTGCTCCTTCTGTGACGCAACTTCCACGCGGAACTTCACCTTCATGGCCAGATCGTTGATCTGCTGCTCCGCCAGCTTTTCCAGCCGGCGGGCGGCGGCGGTGCGCATCTCGGTCAGATCCTGCGCGACGCAGGTGTAGACGTGCTCGGCTTCGGCCACCCGCTTCTTGGCTTCAGCGATCAGCACGTCGCGGTTCTCGATCTTAGCCAGTTTTGCGGCCACGTCTTCACCATAGGCAATCACCTCGACCAGCGTGCGGCCATACTTGCGCTTGAGCTTGTCCAGCGTGGCCAGCCTATCCTCGATAGTCTCCAGCCGCTCGGGCGACGCGTTGATGTTCTCGGCGTAGTGGCGCACGGTCGCGCTCAGGTCGGCCACCGTTGCGCGAGCGTTTGCCAGTTGGGCCGCCGCCTCTACAAAGGTGGAGTCGTAGCGGGCAAGCTCCTCCACCTGTTTCTGTGCCGCGGCCAGTGTGGTTTCTGCCGAACCTTCACTTTCGTACAGCGACTCGTGCGCGCTCATCGCGGCGGTATAGAGCTTTTCAGCATTCGCCAGCACACGCTTTTCTGCCTCCAGCGTCTCGTCCTCGTCCGGTCCGGTGACCGCGGCTTCCTGGATCTCGTTGCGCTGAAAGCTCCACAGGTCTGCCATGCGCAGGCGCTCCTGTTCCTCGCCGGACAGGCGGTCGAGTTCTTCCCTCGCTCCGCGCCACGCGGCATACGCTACACGGATGTTTTCGCCCACCTGCGCCGGCTGCACCTTGCGGTTGCGCAGCTTTTCACGCAGATCGGCGCTCAGCTCCTTGCCCGGTGCCAGCAGGGTGTTGATACCCGCAAAGCGGTCCAGCAGCCCACGCTGCTGCGCCTGGTCAAAGCTGCCCATGGTCTCGCTCTGCGCATGCACCAGCGCCAGCTCCGGCGCGAGCTGCCGCAGCACGGTGACAGTGGCGGGCTGATTATTCAGGAATACGCGGCCCTTGCCATTGGTGTTGACCTCACGCCGCAGCAGGATTTCAGTGCCTTCCACGTCGATACCGTTCGCCTCCAGCACCGCTTCTGCCCCGGGCGTCGACTCGAAAACGCACGAGACAACCGCTTTTTCCGCCCCATGCCGCACCACGTCGCTGGCCGCGCGTCCGCCGAGCAACAGCGCCAGGGCATCCACCAGGATGGATTTTCCAGCGCCAGTCTCTCCCGTCAGCAGGTTGAGTCCGCTGCCAAACGTAGCTACCACATGGTCGATCACGGCATAGTTTTCGGCGCGCAGCTCGAGCAGCATTTTCGCTACCTCTTCGCGCAGAGCATAGCACGCCACAGGTGGTTGGGGACGTCAAATCCACAGGTGGCGTAATCGACACTCCCACTCGTCTGGCGTCCCTGGTATCGCCGTGAACTCCCCCTATAGCAGCGGTGGCACAAATGCAGAACGCATCGTGCTGTGAACGAAACCTGCTTGCGAAGCTACAGAACTGCGGATTGGAACGACAGACAGGCTTTATCTGCGTGCTCAATGCCACGAACGTGCACCTCGCACGGCACCTTTTTGTCGTAAAGATACGCATTTGGCAACTAAACTCAAGGTGTCAGTATGAATGTCTTACTCACGCTTTTGCAGGCCGATCCGGACATCGCAGCAGCTCCAGCGACCAGCTCGTCCGCGCTGGGTGAAATGCTGCACAACAGCGGTCCGGTCGCGATGGCGGTCCTGGGCCTGCTCCTATCGATGTCGATTTTTTCGTGGACCATCATGCTCGGCAAGTTGGGTGCTTTCCGCAAGGCCAAGTCGCGCGGGCAGGCGTTTGTGCGCGCCTTTCGCAAGTCTTCTCGACTGAGCGAAGTGGCTGCCGTAGCCGAGCAGTACCGGCCCTCGCCCCTGGTTTCCGTCTTTCAGGAGATCGTCGAGGAGCATGGCCGCCAGAACAGCCAGCGCGGCACGGCCCGTAACCCTATGGCACTGGAACGGGCCGCCCAGACCGCCAGCAGCGAGGCGCTGACCGGCCTGGAGAGCCGGCTGACCTGGCTGGCCACCATCGCCGCCACTGCCCCGTTTGTCGGCTTGCTGGGCACCGTGATGGGCATCGTGGACGCCTTCCACGGCCTGGGCACGCAGGGCGCGGCCACGCTGCGAGCCGTCGCTCCCGGCATCTCGGAGGCGCTCATCACCACGGCTGCCGGGCTGGTCGTCGCCATCCCTGCCGTGGTCGGCTACAACCAGCTCACCGCCAGCATTCGCCAGTTTGCCGCGCGTATGGACGACTTCAGCCGCGAACTGCTGAATGCCCTCGACTCCGTCAGCAATGCTCCAACACAGCCGCTGCCGCCAGAAGACCTGCGCCCGCGCATGGTTGAGACGGCACGGTAAGGGGACGCAATGGCATTCTCCAGCGGCGGCCGTACACAAACCTCGCTTGCCGACATCAACATCACACCGCTGGTTGACGTGGTGTTAGTTCTCCTACTTATCTTTATGCTGACCGCGCCGGTACTGCAGTCAGGCATTGAGGTCGCCGTGCCGCAGACGCGTACCGTGAACCAGCTGACGGAAGAGCGCACGGTCGTGTCCATCGACCACGAACAGCGCGTCTTTCTGCAGGACAAGGCGGTCAACCTGAATGAGCTGCCTGCCCTGTTGCGCACCAAGGGCGACCCTTCGAAGAAGGTAATCTACCTGCGCGCCGACCAAAAAGTCCCCTTCGGCGCCTTCGCCTCGGTCATGGACGCGGTCAAGCAGGCGGGCATCACCAACATCAGCATCGTCACGCGGCCCTACGAGAAGTAAACCCATGCCCGCACTCGAAGAGCCGAGCGTTCAAGCAGCCGCCACGAAGAAGAACTTCGTTGCCGCCCTTGTACTGCACGGCGTCGTGCTGGGCGGCTTGCTGAGTTCGGCGTTTCTCTTTCACCGGCATGGTGAAAGCTGGGGCGACAAGGAGGAAGTCGCAGGTGCCGTGCAGGCCACCATGGTCAACAGCATCCCGCTGCCGCCGCGCGTAGAGCCAAAGCAGGACAGTGTCTTGGCCAGCGAGCAGCCCAGCCCTGCGCCGCCGCCACCCAGGCCCAACGCAGAGCCTCCACCCAGGCCGACCGACATCCCCATAGTGCGCAAGGAAGAAAAGAAGCAGCCTCCGCCAAAGGTTGCGGAGCGCCCTTCCCCCGAGCCGCCCAAGCGACCGCAGCCACAGCAGCCGCAACCGGACCGCGCCACCAGCGGCGAAATCGCGGGACTGCGCCTCGCGATGGCTGCGGTGGAGAACCGCGCGGGCACCTCGTCAACCAACGTGACAGACTCGGCCTTCGGTCAGCGCTACGCCTACTACGTGCGGCAGCTGACGGCCAAGGTCGCTTCGCAGTGGTATAC
>CALMOM010000083.1:0-12857 GCA_937873305.1 uncultured Terriglobus sp. | reverse complement strand
GCTCGACGGTGGCGCGCCGGGTCACCGAGTCTTCATCAGCTTTCGCGTGGCGCGCGACGGCACGCCGTCCGACATCGCCATCAGCAAGCCCAGCGGTGACAGCACGCTCGACTCCAGCGCGCTCCGCGCCCTGCAACGCATCGACACCTTCGCTCCGCTGCCCGACGGCTACGCCGGCCAGTACATCACCGTGCAGTACTACTTCGACCCTAAAGGTCAGTAGGCCACAGCCGAAGATCACTTCAGGGGACACCTGTGCGCCTTCGTTTGCTGGCAGCGCTACTTGCGTTAGGCCTCACCACAACACCGGCGCAGCGAGTGGCCTCATCTTCCATACAACAATCCACTGCACCTACGATCAAGCAGCTTTGGACACTCGACGGCAGATACACTGACGCGCGACATGGCGTGAGCTTTCGCTACCCATCTACGTGGAACGCCAGAGTGCAGTTCGGGTACTGGCCGCCAGCTCTTACTGCAGCTGGTGAGGTTCAGCCTGTCGCCAAGTTTGGCTACAGTGCAGGAGGCTTTCCAGAACGCACTACCGGTCCGTACGCCCACACAACACTCGAAGGTTTCGGAATTGTGTACACCGCGTTTTCTACAGCGACTGCTCAGAACTGCGACGCACGGGCAGCACCGTTTGCAGACTCTACCGGGTCCGGGCACAACACCTTTGGTGGGCGTCGCTTCTCCTCATGGCAGGTAGGAACTGGCGGCATGAATCAAAGCATTTCCGGCACCCTGTACGCCACCTTTGCGAACGGAACCTGTTACTTCTTCGAGACCGACGAGGCCCACGCAACCGAGAACACCTGGAAAGATACCGTGGCTGAAGAACAGTCTGGTGATGACGCTTCGGAAGTCTTCTATCAAAGCATTAGTACATCACAGGGCTTGATGATCGACCATGGTTTACGAAGGATCATGGAATCTGTACGTATCGGAAATCGGTAGGCTGATCAGATACAAAAGGCCGACTCTGCGCTACACGTTACCGTGACAACGGCGTTCCAAAACTGCTGCGCCGCAGCGCCAGGGTTGCAAACAGGAATGCGACGAATGACAGGACCGTCCTGATCCAGTGGCCCAACATCCAGCGATGCCGAATAGCGTCCCACTCGGGCGGAAGGCTTGTTGGAGACCAGGTTGCAACGAGCCGGTTGATTGGAACCTCGTGCGCAATGGTGACGACCATTTGCAAGAGCGCAAAGACTGCCGCCACCGCAAAGAGAGTACGTGCCTTGCCGCGAGCAAGAAGCGCAGCACCAATGAGAGAAAGCAGCGTGACCCACATGTAAGTGGGCATCACGTTCCGGAATAGAGCGTCTTCAGCCTGATGCCGCAGGAGCCATACTGGACCGGGGAGGCTCAGCGCCGTGTATTGGGCCATGCCGGTACCCCATTGCAGCCCGGCCAAAAGCCCAACGAGCAGGACCGACAGGCAGAACGCCATGGTGCCGAAACGAAGGGACACGTTGATACCTCCATGCTGAAGTCAGTGCAAAACGAAAGAAACTTGGTCATCCACTGCGTAGTGCCGTTACTCCCATCCCTGCAAATGCCAAATTGCATCAGCCTTCCGCATGGCACTCGGTGCACGTATCAGTTAAAGCCGTTCTTGGGTGGGTAGGGGTACTCATCCCTGTCCAGATATGTGTTGTACGGCACGATCTTGGAATAGCCGCCCAGGATCGGCGGCAGGGCTGGGCCAAGCTTCTGCGTTGTCACGCATTGGGGTGACGTGGGCTGTTCTGACCGGCAGCCAGTCGCACTGTCGTCGCGCACCCAAAGGCGAAAGCAGTACTGCTTCATCGGTGTGAGTTTGTAGATTGCGATATTGCCCTGCGCACGATAGGGGATTTTGCCAAACTGAAGCACCGTGGTGATGTGCGGGATCGGAGTTAGCGAATAGGTCCCAGTTGGCTCGGTTGACTCAACATCGAAGAACAGGTTCGTGTGGTCGCCTTCTGACGCACCGTTGTTGAACCAAATGGTGACGTACGAGGCAGAGGGTACGACGGACATCGAGGTAGGCGTGCCGGGATGGTCGCACGCCAGAGCGCTGAGCGGGGCGGCAGCCATGGCGAGAGACACTACAGTCTGTTTCCAAAAGGCCATGTCACACTCCTGTCGAAAGGGCCGATCTCTTTCGTGCCGGATTAAACTCCCTCCCATGAAGTTGCACAAGAGTTTTTAGCAGGCAGGTTTGCCGGTGCCCTTCTTCCCGAATGGAACGCCTGTTGTCCGCCGTGGCCTTGGGGACGGCTGCTCAACCCTCCTCACGGCTGGCCCTAGAGCGCGGGTTGGCCGTTGGAGGCGGTCAGGCCGCCATCGACAGGCAGGTTCACGCCGGTGACAAAGTGTGCCGCTTCACTGGCCAAAAAGAGGATGGGGCCGGCAATGTCCTCAGGGTTAGCACCGCGGCCCATCGGGATGCGCTCTTCGAATTTCTTGATGAGCTCCGGCTGTGACTTCATCTGCTCCGTCATGCTGGTGTAGACCAGCGACGGATTTACGGCGTTCACGCGGACGCCGTTTCTGGCTTCGTCCAGCGCCAGGGCGCGGGTGAAGTTGGTGATGGCACCCTTGGCCGCGTTGTAGAACGAGTGATTCCAGTCGCCGCCCAGGCCGGAGACGGACGAAACATTGACGATGCACCCCTTCGACGCGCGCAGGTGCGGTATGGCGAATCGAATCATGTAGAAGTAGCCGTTCAGGTCAGTGCCCATGATGCGCTCCCACTGGTCGAGGCCGCCCTCATCGACCGCGCCCATGTGATCCAGGCCCGCATCGTTCACCAGCACGTCGAGCTTGCCGAGCTTGCTTACAGCTTCCTTCACTAGCGCTTCGCAGGCGGCGGGGTCGCTTGTGTTCAGCTGGTGCGTGTGTACCTTGTCCGCGCCAAACTCCTGCTGGAGCATGTCGAGCCCTGCCTGGTCCTTGTCTGCCGCCACCAGGGTTGCGCCAGCCTGCAAAAACGCCTTGGCCGCGGCCGCTCCAATACCCGAACCCGCACCGGTAAGCAGGACAACCTTGCCTTCAAACTGAAACATGCACTTCCTCCGAGGACTATGCCCTCTTGCACTTGGAGGCGTTGCGGCTGATGTGGGATGCCGCCGTTGCGCGGCTTGACGCTGCCTGCCTCCGGAAGCAATGGGAGGGCGTAAACCCGCTTGCACATGGGACGGCCGACGGCTATAAGTCTGACTTGGCAGCGTCACGCTTGTCGCGGCTCTGCCGTGTCGGTGCGTTGAAGTCCGGTGGCTTCTTGGCTACCCAACGCAGAAAGCGCTGCATGTCGTCACGTTGGCGCAGCGTGTCAAGGTCGGCATACCGTTCGGCAAGATCGTGGTTCGACACGGCGGCGTGGATGGTGCGGTGGCAGATGGGATGCACCGGCACGGTAACACTGCCGCCCTGACTTTTGGGTATGGGGTGATGCCACTCCACGCGCGCGCCCAACGGACGGGCGCACAGCGCGCAGGTCACATTCGGGGCTGCCACCTGTGTTGCAGAGCGCTCCTCAGACGCACGCTCTTGCTGCTTTCGCTTGATTCGCCCTTGCATCCTTACAAGTCAGATGCTGCCAGGCAGATCTGGTTAGTAGACGTCGAGCTGGTAGCGGTTTGCCTTTTTCATCTCGCCGAGGTACTCGGCGGCGTGGTTGGGACTGCAGTTCTTGCCATTGGCGATGATGTCCAGAAGGGTCTGCTCCACGTCCTTGGCCATGCGGCTGGCGTCGCCGCACACGTAGAAGTAGGCACCGCGATCCAGCCACTGCCACAGCTCGGCGCTGTTTTCCTTCATGCGGTCCTGCACGTAGATCTTCTTCTGCTGGTCACGCGAAAAGGCGGTGTCGAGCCGCTGGAGCGTGCCATCGGCGAGCATGCCGTGGAACTCATCCTTATACAGGAAGTCTGAGGCCGCGCGCTGCTCGCCGAAGAAGAGCCAGTTGTCTCCCGTGTGGCCATGCGCCTGGCGGTGCTCCAGAAAGGCGCGAAAGGGGGCGATGCCGGTGCCGGGCCCAATCATGATGACGGGGGCTGCCGTGTCCTCGGGCAGGCGGAACTGTGCGTTCGCGTGCAGAAATATGGGCATGGTCGCACCCGCATCTGCGCGTTCACCCAGATGGCCGCTGCACAGGCCCTGGCGATCGCGGTTGTGCGTGTGGTAGCGGACGACGCGGACCGTGGTGTGTACCGTGTCAGAGAACTTAGCTTGCGAGCTCGCGATGGAGTACATGCGCGGCGTCAGGCGCTGCAGCACGGTAAACAGCTGCTGCGGATCGGTGATGCCGCCGGGGTGCTCCGTCACGAGGTCGATGAACTCGCGGCCCCACACGTACTCCTCCGCCTTGCTCTTGTTGTCCTGACCGGCCAGACCCTTCAGAAAGTCCAACCCCGGTGTGCCCTCGGGCGCGAGCTTGGCGTAGCTGTTCACAGAGCCACGAGTCAGCTTGCCGATGTGCAGCTTGGTGCGCAGTGCATCGTCGAGCGTCGTGGGCTTTTTAAAGAAGTCCAGGACGGTCTCGTCCCCCCTGAATCCAAGCGACTTCAGCACGGCCTCAACCTCGTTGTCACGGTTGGTGGGCAGAATGCCTACGGCGTCGCCTGGTGTGTACTGCATGCCGTCTTCGAGCGACAGTTCGATGTGCCGGGTCTCTTTCTCGGAGTCCTTGTCGGTCAGCACATAGTTGACCAGCATGGTCGACTCATAAGGGCTGTTGCGGGTGTACTTTTGGGTCTCAGTGCTCATAACAGTGTGCCAATCCGTAAGTCTTAAGGCTACCATGCCGGACTGGAGCAGTCCGCCTTTCTGCGGCGACTTCAGTCGCGGGTTAGCGGTGATACACGCAGCACGGGCGTGTCCTTGATCAGGCCCAGCCGCGTGGCGCAGAAGTGTTCGAAGCGGATGCCGAAGGTACGATGGTTTCCTGCCCACACCGCACGAAAGCGTGGGGATCGCGCCCAGTTCATGAACAGCAACGCCCAGCCGCGATGATCCGGATGCTCCCAGAAATCATCCAGCCGCAGATCGATGAACGTGTTTTCCATCAGCTGCAGTAGCTCTAGGCAAATGGAGGTGACATCCGCATCGGGTGCGGCGTGCGGCGAGGGCTGCGGTGCAAGCCCCATCAGCTCCGCCAAGAAGCCGCCGCGCTGCATCTGCAGGGGATGATTAGCACGGAAGTGCTGCCAGAGGCGCTCCAGCGCACGGGTGTGCTCCAGAAACTTTTCCGCAGTGGTGGCGGCGGGTGTCGTGGTGTCCATCAGGCGCTCTGCCGCACGAATCAGCGGCTCGCGGGTCACAACGCTGCGCAGGGCCGTGCGCAATACATGGTGGCCCAGGCGGCGGTAGCTCTCGAATTGCTCTTCCTTGAAAAACTGGTTCGCCGTGGTCTCGTGAGGAAAGGTGCCGTGGCTGGAGGCGTACTGCGTCACCGTCGCGTCCTCATCGCCCGTGAGCGAGGCCTTGAGGTAGAGAATGCGGCCAACGCTGCCATTGCTGTAGCGGATGAGGCCCACCGCGCTGTGCGCCCGGCTTTGTGCAGTGTCGCCGCGCCGCAGCGAAGCGAGATCCAGCTCGATGTGCGCACCAAAGTCCGTGGCGCACAGACGGATTGCATTCGCCAGGCCGGTAAAGGTCATGGTCTCGTCGCACTCGGCATCGCAGGCAATGATGAGCTGGCTGCGCCTGCGTACCAGCTCGTAGATGCCCAGATTTTCAAAGTGCCCGCCATCGGTGACATTGACGTACGCTCGACGTTCGCTGGCCAGCCCCAGCAACTCCAGCATGAGGTAATAAAGGCCGCTCGGCCCCCTGTGGTTCGCCTGTGGACTGCCAGGGTTGGGAAACCACCAGCCCAGGCGTACGTTGAAAAGCGTCAGCAGCAGGGCCACAAGGGGCGCGGTGTTGTACCCCATGTTGGGGCTCGCCGCTGCACCGGATACGGCCATCGCCTGGCCCAGCAGCATATCCCCTGCAAACCGGTGCGTCTTTCGATACCCCACCAGCTCGCGTGCGGAACCACAGTACATCGGCGAAAGCGTAAAGGAAGCGCTGTGACGCGTGTGCAGTGACAGGTCTGAACTGCCTGCCAGATTGAGCGAGCAATTGATCAGGGGGAAGGGTCCGCGGAAGCCCTTGCCAGAAAGTCTGCTCAGCTTAAAGTCATCCTTGAAATCGAATTGCGTAAAGCTCTCCGGGTGCCGTACACCGTCCTGCCAGCGGGTGGCACCCAGGTAGCAGCGCACCAGGCGGTTGCGGTACAACTCGCTCAACCCGAAGACGTTCAGGTCGAACCGCCACGAGAAAATCAAGGCTGCGCAAAGCACTGCGGCCAGTGTGAAGACGAGCAGTCGCACGGCGGGGACAGCTTCCATGCCGAACACGCCCAGTCCAGCGGATGGGCTCGCTTCCGCGCGAAGGAAGATGTAGAGCAGTTCTGCCGCACCCATGGCCGCACCCAGCAGGAAGAACGCACCACCGGCATTCGCCACCACCTGGAGCGAAGGTGAGCGCGTTGCACCTTGGCCCACGGTACGGCTACTTTGGCCGGCCAGCAGACCGCCCAGGCTGGTTCCCACCCATCCGGCAACGGTGCCCCACTTGATCCACCTGTGATGGCCGTGCAACCAGTGGAAGAACCACGGGCTGCAAAATACGACAGCCGGAGCCGCCAGGCCCACCGCGGCAGTGCCCAGCACCCAGGCACCATAGCGCGTCCACCACTCTCGCTGTGCATCGTCGCTGGCGCGCCCGGCAAGGCCTATCAGCAGCAGAATGGCAAGGGCGTACGTGATCAGCGTTGCCGCCGGTGCCCACACCGCCACCACCGTTCCAACCCGGTCGAGCGATTGCAGCTGTTCCACCTCCAGTTGCATCAGCAGCGTGACGGCCGACAGGCATACGTGCACCAGCAGGGAGCACAGCACGGCAATACCCAAAGCCGCCCCCAAACGCGCGGTGCGCTCCCCCGGCCGGCGCGTTCTGGACTGCAACAGGCAAACCAGGCTGAGGACCAGGAGCCCGGCAAAGGTGCACAGCAGCACCGCCTGTTCCTTGTGCGCCGCCCCGTTCAAGGAGAAGACCGCCAGAAACACGGTGGAGAAGTGAGGTTCGACGGCTCGAGCCACACAGTGCGCTGCGGTGTTGGCCAGCCACCCCGGACCGGCAAGCGCACCGGTGCATTGCGTATGCCATGCCGATGCGAACGTCTGCGCCGCAAGCAGCGCAGCACCCATCCACGCGGGGATAACCGCCAGGCCAACAATGTACCCACGCTGCAGTAACCGATCGCACCCTTGCATGCACCGTCGCACGGTTGCCCGGCTTACCAGCCTCAGCAAGGCGCGGCGAAGTGGCCGGGACTTGCCTCCCCACAGGTTCACCGCCAGCTCTGCGACAACAAGCGCTGGAATGATCGCCAGCACACATCGGCTGCCGAACAGGAGCACCCTGATGCCAGTCGAGGCCCCGGACCAGCCGTGCGCGGCAACGTCGACGGACGCGTGTGCCAGGCCAAGAAAGCCGAGACGCGACAGATACGTAGCGCAAATTAGCACCAGCAGCCAAGCCAGCCCAGTAAGTTGGATCAGCAGCGTGTTGCGCAGCCAGAGCGCGCCCAGGCTCCACGTGTCCATGCTCATGATGCCGGTGCGCGGTGCCAGGTAATTGGAAAACTTGCGCAGATGGCTGATGGAGTCGTCCCACGGTGTCAGGCGGCCCAGCCAATAGGTCGAACGCTTGACATTGCCCATCAACCACGAACCGGCAAAGCCGCCGCCAGACACCGTGGACAGGTAGTCCACCTGCCGCAGTAGGTCAAGCTCCTGCAGGCCCTGCAGGATGCCCAGGTTAAAGGTGGCGCTGCGAATGCCACCCCCGGAAAACGCCAGCCCGATCAGATCCGGCACGGTCTCGCCGGTGTACAGATGGCGGCTCCACCCCTTGGCTGCGGCAGAGGCTTCGCTGTCGCGCTGCTTGCCGTCGCCATACTCGCGATAGTTCCGCTGCCCGCTGACCTCGTCCAGCTCGGCATCGAATACGGCGCGCCAGCCCTCCCCGCCAGACGTGACCGCAGCTCTTGTGGACCGTTGCCCAGTGGACTGCGCCCACTGCTGCCGCTCCACACAGGCCACTTCGTACGAGTTCTGCACCAGATCGCAGCACGCGCCGAAGACCTCGCGAAGTATCTCTTCCGTTGCTTGCAGGTCCTGCTGCTCCTCGGGCGATCCAAACAGGGCCGCACGAAATCGGAGGAGGCCAAGCCATGACACCGCCCGGTTGGTGACCGCAGCAGCCGCCGTAACGTCGGTCCGCAGAAGACCTGCAATCCAGTTCAGGTCGCCGAGCGCTGCCCGGGCAATCACCGGAGTGTCGCACTTCCACCCATTTTTGGGACGGTTTCGCAGCGGATGCGCGTCGTTGTGCGCGCCGGGAGCAAACCGCAGGTAGAAGGCTGCCTGCCGCTTGGCCCATTCGATCAACCCGCGCATGATCCCGTCCAGTTGCGCGCCTGCATCGGTGCCGGACAGTTCAGGCTGCAGACCACGGATCCACAATTCCAGCGTCTGGCTCAGGCTGCTGCGAAATGGGCGGAGCGCGATTGGGATCACGCCATCCAAAAACAGCAATGCTGCCTGAACGTCATCGCTGTTGGCACTCTCCTCCACCAGCATCTGTGCCGTGGCCATATGATCGCTGCCCAGGGGCGGCGGTACCGCAAGCCACCACGGCTCCCGGTTGATTTTGAAGGGACCGCCGTCGCTGTACACGACGGCAGCCGGTTCGAAGTACCGGCGCAGCAACATGCGCACCCCGAAGTAGAGGTACGTGTTGACGTAGCGCAGGAACGAGTCTGACCCGGCCAACGCCTGGAGCGCGTCCGCTTGCGGCAGCGTTGGCAGCGGCTGCGCAATGTCACTGCTCTGGCATAGCAACCAGACTTCTCTCTCTGTCAGTGCGTCCAGCGCGCGGTCGAGCCTGTCGCGCAGGGCAGCGACATCCGGCAACTGTGTGACCTCGTCTTCGTGCGGCCGTAGCACCTTGCGTCGCGTGGCTTCGCCGGCGCTCTGGAGTTCTGCGAAGATGGTCCAGAGCGAGCCATCGGCGAGAGTGTTGGACGGGTCGAGACCAAGGCGATTCAAACGTGCTGCCTCCGGTGGTGATGCCCAGCCAAGCAGCGTGCGCACCTTGTAGGTGCGTCTCCCGTCGCATCCCGCTACGCGGAAGTGCGACACGGCCGTGCTGTTGGGGTGCCGCTACCGTAGCTCCGGCCTGCCGCTGCGTCAAGCAGAAAGGTGGTGCCACGGCGCTAGCGACTGCGGTGACGCCGCGCAGCCGTTGCCGGCCGCCCCGTGCCGCTCCGTTTGCTGGCTGCAGGCTGTCTGTTGCGCCTGTGCGCGGCGGCGGACGTGGATCGCGCCTGTCGCGCGGGCGCCCTATCCGGCCGCCGCACACCAGATGCCTGTGCGTGATGCCCCGGCTGCACTCTTCGGTGGGGAGGTGCGGCAGCCTCCAGGTCCTCGGCGGTGCGTTCGCGCTCAGGGTCTTCCATGTCGACCGGAACAGGCGGCAGATCCACCATGGCAAGCAGAAGGTCGTTGGCCTCGCGAAACATGTTGGCTCCGCCGCGGCTGCGGCCATCGGTACGCGCGATAAAGATGCCTGCGTGGCGCGCAGGGTTCAGAGCGATGTAGGTCTGGAACCCAGCGCCACCACCGGTCTTCTCAACGATGCGCGACTCACCATACTGCTTGTTGATCTCGATCCAACCCAGCCCAATGCCGTCCGCCACACCCGCATGACCGAGGCCCTGGACGCTATGCAGATTTGCCGGATCAAGGTACATGCCCGTCGACCAGCCGTTCTGGTGCACCGGCACACCCGGCAGGTACAGCAGATACTTCAAGAAGCGAACCATGTCGTTCGCCGTGGAATACATGCCACCAGAGCCCGCCGCTGCCTGTGTGTCCGTGCACTCTGCCGATTCGTGATAGCCCGACATCAAACGGCTGCACTGGTCGGGGTTCGGTGTCAGTGTGGTGTCGATCATGTACAGCGGCTGAGCGGTGCGCTGCTGGAAGAGCACGGCATAGGGCTCGTTTGCGGAACGGCTCAGCGCATCCGCCAGCAGATCAAAACTGATATTGGAATAGTGCGCCGCGTCTCCGGGCGCGGTGCGAAGACGAAAGCCTGGCAACCACTGCCAGCGGAAAGCGTAGTCCGGAAAGGTGAAGTGGGCAGCGCCCGCGGGCGGGTAGGCGATCTCGCGTGGCAGCCCCGCGGTGTGGGTCGCCAAATCACCCAGATTTACGGGCCTTGGCGCGGGCCCGCGTAGAGTGAGCACGGGCACGGGCACACCCGCGGGTGCAAACTTCTGCAGCGGGTCATCGAACGAGATTTTCTTTTCAACGACCAGCTTCGCTAAAACATCAGTCGCCAGAATCTTAGTGATGGAGCACAGCCGCAACAGCGAGTTTGCGGCGGGTACTTGGTTTGATCCCGGTGCCACCCGACCGTAGCCGCCGGTCCACACCTCGCCATCGCGCACAATCGCCACGACCATGCCGGTGGATGCGGTGCGCTGAAAGATTTTTTGCGCAGCTTCATTCGCCGCATCCAGCGGGGGCCGGTTTTGTGCGCTGCTCGCTGAGGCAGCCATCAGGCAGGTCAGGGGTGCAATCCAACGAAGGCGTACCAACAGTGCTCCTGCGGCGTCCAGTACAGCCGCTACTACCAACCTAAGTCAGAAACCCGCCGAATAGGTGCACCATGCGACTCCCTCAGAACCTCCAAAGGAACCTGCGCCGCAAAAAAGGCGCATCCCGAAGGATGCGCCTGCTGGCCTGCAGACGCTGCCTAGAAGCGAATGCCTGCTGTGATCGGAATCAGCTCCGAGTTACGGCCGTTGTAGGGAAAGAAGTCGCTATTATTCTTGCCCAGGTTCAGCCACTCGTATCGCGCTTCTACAAATAGCCGTTCGCTGCTGAACTCGGACAGCTTATACGTCAGGCCGACACCGCCGTTGTACCCGATGCCGCCCGTGCCATAGCTATCGAAGGTAGTGTTGACATACCCGACACCGCCATAGATATTCTGCGTCAGCTGCGGCAGTGTGAAGTTGGTGGTCTTGTGGTAATAACCCAGGCCGCCGGTCACATAGGCACCCACCTTACCCTGACCTACCAGGTTCACGATGGGATTCACTGTAATGGCGTAGATATGTGCGTTGGCGTCAAAGCCTGACAGGTAGCTTGCAACGTCGGACGCATTGTTGCCTTGCGCGACGAAGTAATTGTAGGTGTTGGTGTAATCGGTATTGATGGCACCGCTGGTCAGGCCCATGTGCTGGTAGTGAAACTCCAGCAGCGCGCCGAAGGTCTTGTTGAGGTTCAGGCCCGCACCTGCCTCAATGGCGTAATTGGGGGTGTAATACCGCCCGGTGTTTGCCACCGGCAGGTTCAGGCCAGCACCGGCAACAAACGCGATTTTGCTGGAGCCATCCGCGTTGTGCGTACGATCCTGGTAGCGCGAACGGCCGTAGCGACGGCGGCCCGGACCGGGTTGGGCTGCTCCACCGGCAAGGCTGTCGCGTTCGTCACTCAGAGTGAGCGCCGAACCAGCTGCGGTATCCGCATCGGAACTGCTGCTCAGACCCTCTGGTTGGTAGCGAACGTCGCGCAGCGCGTCGCCCACGCTGGCCGTGCTGAACAAGGAGGAGGAAGCCGTATTCGGAGCGACCGGAGTCGCAGCCAGTGCGACCGCAGCCGGTGCTGTAGCAAGCACGGCCGCTACGGAGCAGTTGCGAAGAACTGCAATGTGAAAGCGAGAAACCATCGTAGAAGCACTCCTATGCGAACCGTTGTGAAGTGTTGGACACGCATCGCGCGGTTAAGTTGTGTGACGCAGCACTGCAAGGAATGCTTACCGTCCTTTCGCGCCTTGTAATCCTCACGCACAGCGGAGGAGGCCGGTGTGCACCCTCTCCCCGCTAACGCTTGCGCCTTGGCTAGTGGATGTCAAACGCCTCCGGGCTTAGCGCAGGATCGCTCTTCACCAGAATGGTCTTGCGCGTCATGTCCTCGAGCTCCTGCAGCCGCTTGCCCCCGCTTGCCTTCAACGTTTTAACGACCTCGGGATGCACGCGCAGCATGATGTCCGTTTTCTCCAGGTGCCGATGCATCTTGCGCATCTCGATGTAGATTTCGTTGGCAATGGTGATGGGCGACTTGATCATGCCGGTACCTTCGGTCACCGGGTCTGGCATGCACAGCGTCCGCTCCAGCGATTGCTTTACACGCTTGCGCGTCATAATGACCAGGCCGAAGTCGTTGAACGGCAAAATCTTCGACGGTGCGCGGTCCACCGCCATAGCGTCTTCCAACGTCTGCAGCACCTTGGCGCGGTTCTTGCGCTCATCCATGTCGATGAAGTCGATGACAATGATGCCGCCCAGGTCACGCAGGCGAATCTGGCGCACAATCTCCGGGATAGCGTCCAGGTTGGTCTTGAGTATGGTGTCCTCAAGCCGCGCGGTCTTGCCGACGTACTTGCCCGTATTGATGTCGATGGCCACCAGCGCCTCGGTCTGGTTAATGACAATCGAGCCGCCAGACTTGAGCCATACCTTGCTCTTGAGCGCCTTGTCGATTTCGGACGTGACACCAAAGTGCTCGAACAGAGGCGTTTCCTTTGTGTAGAGCTTGACGCGGCGCACCAGTGAGGGCTGAAAGCGCTGCAGGAAGCGCAGCACGCGCTCGTACTCAGCCTCGGTATCGACCCAGATGGCGGAGAAGTTGTCCGTCACCTGGTCGCGCAGGATTCGCTCAACGAGATTGAGGTCGTGGTAG
>CALMOM010000082.1:4481-6877 GCA_937873305.1 uncultured Terriglobus sp. | reverse complement strand
TGTGTTCCACCCCCCCGCCCGGGCGCCGCGCCCCCCCCCGCTTCTGCATGGGGTCTGAATGGTCGGGACGACAAGATTCGAACTTGCGACCTCACCCACCCCAAGGGTGCGCTCTACCAGGCTGAGCCACGTCCCGACAGGAGCTCTACGTAGTGCTCCTTCGACCTGCCCGCGCGAAACTCAGTCCGCGAAGACCGGCGTACCCTTGTAGTTTACACGCAGCCTGGCTGGCGATCGTGCTAGAGGTGACCTTCTCATACTGGCGCTCCTTCCACCACAACCGAGTCGACGGGCGCCTTTACAGAGAGCACCGTAACCAGGCGTGCGCCAGGCGATGCGGTATCGGCCACAGTAGCATGGCACCAGGTGTCCACTTCTTTCATCACGCGTCCACAAGCGGCACGGCACACACGGCCCTGGGTGTTTGGCATCCTTTATGGCGGCACGTTTAACGGCTTTGTGGCGGTGTCGCTCGCGCAGCTGCTGCCAGAACGTGGCGTCTCGCTGGAGCGTGAGTCGGAGATTGCTGCGCTCATTCTGACAGCAAGTTACGTTAGCTTTGTGCTGACGCCGCTTGTGGACTGTGGCCTGCCGCGGCGTGTATGGGCCATGATGCTGGCCGGTCTGGCAGCGGTGTGCCTGGGCATCTCTGTGCCCCTGCTGCGGGCGGCCGGAGTCAATGGCGGGCACGGTACCGGGACCGTAGTGTTGATGCTGCTGCTATTCCTCGGCTATCTGTGCAACCAGATCTATACCAGCGCCATTGGCGGCATGGTGCCGAACCTGATCTCACCCGCGAAACACGGCACGGTGTCCGCCTGGATGAACATCGCATACCTCGCGCTAACCGGGGCGGGCGGACAGCTGGCTGTTTGGGAAGTCCGGCACCTCTCCGTACGGTCCGCCGCGCTGCTGGTGCCGCTGCCCATTGTGCTGGGCGCTGTTCCTTTGCTGGTACTGCGCGAGGAACGTACCCTGCGGCCCTTCGCCGAGGCCATGCGGCAACTCTTCCGCGACCTGCGCGCCACAGTGCATCAACGCAGTTTTCTATTTGCCCTGCTGGTGTTTGCCGTACCGTCTGCAACCTTTGCGCTGCAAAACCTCTTCGGCGGCATGATCGGCGACTTCCACGCGGACGGCCTGCCACCCTACCTTTCCGTCGGTGTGCTCTTCACCGCCGGTTGTGTGGTGGGCGCAGCTCTGGGCGCACCGCTCAGCACGCGGTACGACCGGCGGCTGGTCTTTATTGCACCCGCCATGGTGGCAGCCATGGTGTCACTGGTCATGGCGTTGCTGCCGCACACACCTGCCGTGTTCGTTGTGGGCATGCTCGCGTACAACCTATTGGCTGGCATCAATTACACGGCGACCAGTGCGCTGGTGTTCCAAATTGTGGGCCGTGACAATCCGCTATCGGCCACGCAATACTCCGTCTGCATTGCTGCGTGCAACCTGGCCATCGCAGGCACAACCTTTCTGGATGGCAAGGGCTCCGCGCACGGCGGCGCGGCTGGCTCGCTGAGGGTGGATGCACTTCTTAGCCTGGTCCTGGGCAGCTTAATGCTGCTGCTGGTCTACCGCTTTGGTGGCGGCTTTCCGCGTCCACCTGTGCAGCAGGACTGAATCAGTTGCCGGCCGCGATGGCAGCGACGATGCGGTCCATCGCCTTGAGATCGTCGTTAGTGCTCGGTGCATGGTCGTTGACAATGACGCTGAAAATCAGCGTCTGCCCGCTCGCGCAATCGATGTGGCCGGACAGGGCGTGCACTTCGCCCAGCGTGCCGGTTTTCGCAAACACATGGCCCTTGAGCGGCGGGTCTGGAAAGCGCGCGCGCAACGAACCATCCTCGCCGCCCACGGGCAGCGAGGCCTTCCATGCCGCGCCCCACGGCTGTGTTGTCGCGTAACGCAGCAGCTGCGTAATGGCGCGCGGCGTGACCAGGTCGTGGCCGGACAGGCCCGAGCCGTCGTAGAAGACGAAGTCGTCCGGGTCGATGCCTACCTGGTTTGTCAGCCAGGTGCGCAGCACGCGCTCACCCTGCACCGTGATGCCGCTACCGGTGATGAACAAACCTAACTGTCTCAGTAGCAGTTCGGCGTGCTGGTTTTGCGACGTCTTGTTGGTGATGGCAACATCATCGCGCAGCAGCGGCCCAATGTGCTCGGCCAACACCTTGGTTGTGCAATCAAAGCAAGTCGGCGGTGCTAGCAGCAGCTTGCGGATGGGTGACAGATGAGCAATCTCCACGGGCTCAACCGAGTGCTTTATGAACGCCGTTTCAAAGTGAGGCGCGTGCTTTGCCGTCGCCGTTCCTGTTACAGCTACACCGCGCATCTCCAACGCCGCCTTCAGCGCAGCCGCGGCGTACTCTGCTGGCTCTCCGATGCTCAAATCC
>CALMOM010000082.1:1874-4471 GCA_937873305.1 uncultured Terriglobus sp. | reverse complement strand
ACATACGACTTCGCATCGGCAGCGAGCTGGCCGTAGATGTGTACGGTCCTCGTGTTGAGTTCGCGCTGGATGTCGAGCGCAGACTCGCTGCCCTTTGCAGACGTTGCGGCCTGCATATCTACCGTATAAAACGGCAATGCGGGATCGAAGTCAGCGACTGGCGCCGCCCCTGCCGTTGTGCCGGGACGGACAGTCAACGTGACAGCGTTGTCCGCGATCATCAGCGCGTTGATGGGCGCGCCGTAGTACCAGGGCGTATCGTCGATCGCCCAGTCCGCGGGGTACGGATCGTTTGGCATCAGCGAATCATCGCCCACCACGTTGCCCTCGACGCGCGTGATGCCCGCAGCTTTTACCTTGTCGGCAAGCTCGTCGATGTAGCGCAGTTCGGCGCGCTTGGGTGCCGGCTGGCCGGGCACCGGGCGCAGGTACGGCACAGGTCGGCCAGAAAAGTTGGCATCGCCCACACCTTTCAGTACAAGGTCGCCTGTGTAGCTGCCATCAGCGCCATACAAGCCGCTGCCGATCACGCGGGTGACCAGCCGCTCGTCTGCGGGCAGCAGCGCCATGACCGCGGCGGTGGTGAAGAGCTTTAAGTTGGACGCGGGCTGAAAAAATTGCCCCTCGTTCAGCGCAAACACCGTCTTGCCATCCAGCGTGGTCACGTGCACGCCCCAGTGCGCGCGGCTTACGGCGGGCTCGTTGACGATGGCGGCAATCTGCTCGCCAAAGAGCTTCCCGTTCAGCGGGGTCGGCGCGGCTCCCTGCGTTGCCGGTGTTTGCTGGGCGTGCAGGCAAGGCACTGCGAAAGCCGAGAGCAGCAGGAGGGAGCGGACACGCCGGAACATGCGCCAGAGTCTACCAGTACTTAGAACTTGTGAAACATGAAGAACGCACCACCCACCAGGCAGCCCGCGGCGACGGCATGGTTCCAGTGGAAGCGCTCGCCGAAATAGAACGCGGCAAACACGCCAAACACAGCAAGCGTAATGACCTCTTGCATGACCTTGAGCTGCGCCGGGCTAAAGGTTTGTGATCCTATGCGATTCGCCGGTACCTGCAAGCAGTACTCAAAGAAAGCTATGCCCCAGGAGATAAGGATCGTCTTCCAAAGTGCCGTTTCACGGAACTTGAGATGGCCGTACCAAGCGACAGTCATGAACAGGTTGGAGGCAAGTAGCAGAAACACAGTACGCATGTGCAGACAGATGCCCGGAGACACCGCCTGGCCGTACCCGGTGATTCGCCTGCGGAAAGGCGCGGCTTGAACTTCGTAGAATGCTGCCATGGCCTTCTTGCCGCGCGTGCGATACACCTGGCAGCTGCGAACGCGGAGCCTGCATCTGGGCGAACGGACGCATGGGATGGGCATTGTGAATGTAACGCCTGATTCCTTCAGTGATGGCGGGGAGCACGCCACGGCAGAGCTGGCCGTGGACCACGCGCTGCGGCTGCTGGACGAGGGTGCGGACATACTGGACATTGGCGGCGAGTCCACGCGGCCCGGTTCGCCCGCTGCAACGCCTGATGCCATCTCTACAGCCGAGGAACAGGACCGGGTGCTGCCTGTGATTGAGGGCATCCTGCGCGAGCGCCCCGATGCCCTGCTCTCCGTGGACACCTACCGAGCCGCCACGGCACGTGCCGCAGTGTGCGCAGGTGCGGAGATTGTGAACGACGTGAGCGGCGGTGTATGGGATGCAGCCATGCTCGGCACATGCGCGGAATTGCACTGTGGCATGGTGGTGATGCACACGCGCGGCCTGCCTTCTCAATGGCCGGCAAACGCGGCAGCGGCGGATGCGTCCTTTACAGAGCACCTGCTGGTGGAAGTGCGGGAGCGCCTGCAGCAGGCAACGGGCGCGGGCATTGCGCAGGGCCGAATTGTGGCGGACCCCGGCTTCGGCTTTGGCAAGCGCGGCGACGAAAACTGGCGGCTGCTGCACCAGTGTGCCGCCTTTGCAGAGCTTGGCTACCCACTCATGGTGGGTCTGTCACGCAAGGGCTTCCTGGCAGCCGAAGTTACCGCGGGGCAGCAGGACAGCACCGTGGTACGGGATGCGTTGACCCACGCGGCGAACACCGCAGCCGTGCTGGCAGGAGCGCACCTGATTCGCGTGCACGATGTCTGCGGCGCGGTGCTGGCAGCAGCCGCCGCCGACGCCGTGTTGCGGGCGGACTAGCGCCCCTTGCTCAGCCTACGGTAGTACTCCGCAACAGAGTCGTTGTACCCCGCCGGCACGGCGTATGCCTTGCCTGTGTGCGCATCCGTGGCACCGGACCGCTGCAACTGCAGCTCCAGCTTGTCCACGGCACGCAGCACTTCGGCGTGCATCTGCTCCACAACGACGGAGTTCCCAGGGAAGCGCGCGGGATCGAGCCCCTGCATTTGCTTCGACAGTTCCCCAACCTCCTTCGTCGCCTCCGCGTCGCCCTTCACCATGCCGCGCAGCGCCTGCAGATCGCGCATGCTCTGCTGGAACTCGCGCTCTGTATCCGCCGGATTGCCTTCAGGACCCTTCGCTCCGAAGCGTTGGCCACCCTGCGCATAGGTGTTGTTGCCCGTGTTCACGTTGCCAAAGGCATCGCCATTGCTG
>CALMOM010000082.1:0-1864 GCA_937873305.1 uncultured Terriglobus sp. | reverse complement strand
CCCTTGTTGTCCTTGTCCTTGCTGACCTTGCCCCGGCTGGCCCTGTCCGCCACCCTGCCCTGGACCTTGTCCTCGACCTTGCTGGCTGGTACCACGGCCACCCTGCGCCTGCTGTGAACCACCGCCCTGCGCATTACCCTGGCCCTGCTGCGCGCTGCTCTGCTGGCCACCCGAACGGGCTTGCCGGTCGTTTGCCATGGTGTCGGATTGCTGGCCCGCGCGCGTCTGTGAGCCTCCGGCTCGACCATTTCCAGCACCGTTCCCACGACCGGATTGCATTGCCTGCAACTGGCTGCGCAGACGCTCCACCTGGCCAAGCGCTGCTGTCTGCTGGTCCTTGTTCTCGGGCTTAGCACCGGGACCTGGAACGCCGCTCTTGCCCAACGAACCCTGTGCGGCATGCAGCTGCTGGCTCAATTTGCCCAGGCCGTCGGCAATGCCCTTCTCGGTGCCGTTGTTGTTGGGATTAATCCCGCTGCGCAGCCAGTCTGCCGTGCGCTGCACGCGGGTGTCCAGGTCCGCACGATCCATTTCGGACAGCGCATCTCGCAGCTTCTGCGATGTTTCCGCCTGGCTGCCCGCCATACCTCGCGCGGCCTCGCGCATGTCGCGCTGCAGACGCGAAAGGCTACTGGAGAGCTCTTGCCGGTCAGCGGAAAGCTCTCTGCGCTGCCGCACGCGGGCCTGGTAGCTATCAACGTCAAGTTGCTGGTTTCGCGTGTCGCGGGTGTACTGGTCGATGCGCTCGGATTGCGCACGCTCCTCTCCCTGCAGGCGGTCTGCCTCGCGTGACATGGCGGAGAGCTTGCCGCCAGCCAGGTCCTGTTGTGCGCCACCCAGTAACCCGGTGGCCTCGCGCAGGCGCTGCGCGGCTTGCTGCTGCGTTTCTCCCTGGTTGGCCGCGGCCGCAGTGCCGCTGCGCTTCATGGCGTCTTCCGCCGAGCGGATGCGGCTGAGCGCCTGCTCAATCCGCTGATCGGACTGTGACCCACCGTGATTACCAGACTGGCGCGACGCCTGCTGCTGCTGCGAACCGGGGCGGCCGGATCGCGCACCGGACTGACTGCTGTTCTGCGCCGACTGCGAGCCGCTGGCCTGACCACCCTGTGAACCGGACTGGCTGCCTTGCGAACCGCTTTGCTGACCGGATTGCCCCTGCTGACCCGACTGTGATTGCTGACCGGATTGCCCCTGCTGACCCGACTGCCCTTGCTGATCCCCCTGTTTGTTCTGCGTCAGCTGCTCCATCTGGCGCTCCAGCTGCTCGGCCTCGCGGCGCAGCATTTCCTGCTGCCAGCGCTGCTGAAAGGCTTGCTGCGGATCCTTGCCCTTACTGGCAAATTCCTCCTGCCGCTTGGCCAGCGCGTCCAGCTTGGCCAGCGCATCCTCAACTTCCTTTTGTTTCTGTTCCTGCGGCGAACTGGTCTTCGCGGTCTCGTACTGGTTCTTTTCCGTGTCCAGCTCCAGGTCGAAGAGGCTGGCCAGGTCGCGCCCCGTGCTGCCGCCACCGCCGCCACCGCCACCCTGCTGGCCAAAGGCAACCTGGATCTGCCGGAACGTGGCCTCGGCACGCAGCAGTGCCTGAAGTGCCTTCTGCTCAGACTGCAGAGCGTCGCCCCACCTGGTCGCACCCAGCTTTTCACTGGCGGGCAGCATGTTCTTCGCCGCCTCCTGCATGTCCTTTTCGAAGAGGCTGAACTCCTCATTCGCACTCGATAGATCACGGCTATTGATGCGGGTAGAAAGCGCCATCACCTGGTCGCGCAGCTTACCCTGTGCGTCACTCAGAAAGCTACCCTGCGCCTTGCTGGTCGCACCGGTCGCAGCCTTGTCGTTTTGCTGCTTCCACGTCTCGGCAATCAAA
>CALMOM010000081.1:6092-6883 GCA_937873305.1 uncultured Terriglobus sp. | reverse complement strand
ATGGTGGTGGCTTTGGTGGCGGCGAAGGTGGCAGTTCCGGCGGCGGTGGAGCCGGGGGCGGCTGGTAAGTTCTCAAGGATGTGACACGATGCCTCAAATGCTGGAAGGGAATGGAAGTCGAGGAACTATGAAAAAGGGTTTGGTTGGAGTCATTGTTTTGGTGGTGCTCTTGCTGCTGGTCGGTGGCAGTTGGGTGTCCGCGCACAACACTATCGCGGTCAAGTCGAACCAGACCGACGCGGCATTCCACGATATCGATGTCAACCTGCAGCGCCGGGCGGACCTGATCCCCAATCTGGTGGCGAGTGTAAAAGGCTATGCCAAGGTAGAAACAGACATTTTGACAAAGATCGCCGAGGCGCGCAGCGGATTACTGCAGGCGCAGACGCCGGGGGAGAAATTGGCTGCAAACGACCGGCTTTCGGCTACTCTGCTGCCGCTTACCCGCTTGCAGGAAACCTACCCGGACTTGAAGAGCAATCAACAGTTCATGCGACTGGAGGATGAACTGTCGGGTACTGAGAATCGCATTGCTGTTGCGCGCAAGCGATATAACGACACGGTGCTGGACTACAACAACACCATTTCCGTGTTTCCGAACAGCCTGTGGGCAGGTCTGTCCGGCTACCATCGCAAAGACACCTACTACAGTGCTGACCCGACGTCACGGCAGGCGCCCAAGGTTGACTTTAACTGACCAACTACAAGTCTTCCTGTAAAAACCCCGGCCGGCCGGGCCGCGTTTTAACCCAACCCAAAAAACACGGGGGATGCGCCCACCCCCGGGGGGT
>CALMOM010000081.1:0-6082 GCA_937873305.1 uncultured Terriglobus sp. | reverse complement strand
GGCTCCCAAGTGTCAATTAAAATCAACAACAACAAGTATACGTGAAAACCCCGGCCCACCCGCTACGGATTTTTCACGCAACGAAACTTACCGGGTGAAGGAGCCCACAGCCGTGGTTTCGTCATCCTTAACGTCGAATACTGTGTACAACTTGGTGATCTGCAGCAGATCGTGCACCTTCTTGGTAAGGTTCAGCAGCTTCAGTTCGCCCCCCGCATTCTTTACGCTGGTGAAAGCGCTCACCAGCTCACCGATGCCAGAGCTGTCGATGTAGCTGACGTCGCCCAGATTCAGCAGAATGTTTTTGTCGCCTTTCGCCAGCAGGTCACGAATTGTGTCGCGCAGCGTGACACTGCCCTCACCAAGGGTGATGCGTCCGCTTAGATCGAGAATGGTCACGCCATCTACCTGGCGCGTGCTTACCTTGATGCTCATCGTGCTCTCCTGCCGAAGGATCGGCGTCGTTGGATAATGTTCAGACACCCGCCTTGTTGGCGGTACGGTGTTTAGTCAATGTGAGTTCCGTACCAGGTGATAACTGGCGGAAGTCTACCCTGTCCATAAACGCCCGCATTAGGAAGACTCCCCGTCCTGAACCACGCAGAATATTCTCCGGTGATAAAGGGTCCGGAATGGCCGCCGGATTGAATCCGCTGCCCTGGTCGGCTACCCGGAAAATCAGATCCGTGGTGGTCGCCTCAAACAGAATGGCCACCTCTCTGTTCCCGCTGTAGCCGTTACCGTGAACTACAGCGTTCACAGTCGCCTCACGGACCGCCATGGCGATATTGCTGATTTCGTCATCGTCAAAGCCGAACTGCTTGGCAAACATCTCGGCTTCTTGCTCGACGCGATCGACAGTCGCCAATGTTGAGGCAAGAGTCAAGCTGGTTCGTGCTGTTGGCGGATTGAGCAAGTTTCTCCTGCAAGTGCAGCGGACGTACCGTCCTACCGGCAGTGTCATTGCCCCGTGGAGGATTGTCAAGAAAACAACAGGTCACACGTGCTGCCTGCATGAAGGTGTGGTGGCCTAAGTCGGGACGCGTTCGGTAGACTGCGCTTAGCCGTAGAAAGTGGAGGGCAGGGCGTGACAGGTCAAACAATGCGCCGTGTCAGCCTGTCGTCGCTTGTTGGCGCTCGTGTTTACCACAATGACGGCACAGTGGCTGGGCGAGTCGCCGAATTTGTACTGCTATCGGAAGAGCTTGGCACCCACGTAAGCAGCCTGTTGCTGTCACCCACGGGACGTATGCAAGGCTCTTTACTCCTGGCCGCTCCCATGAAAGTGCTGCAATGCGGCGCGGGTGCCGAACTCCGTCTGGGGCCTGGGATAAAACTTTCAGAGGCAAGCATCTCCGCATCCTCTGTGCTTCTGGAACGCGATCTGCTCGATCAGCAGATCATCGACGTGCACGGACACAAGGTCGTGCGTGTGAATGATGTGGAGCTGGTATGGGAGATCGATCACGATCATGTTTGCAGCTTGCGCATCGCTGAAGTGGAGGTTGGATTACGAGGAGCTGTAAGGCGTTTGCTGAAAGGCTTGCCACGGAGACTGGTCGAGGCAGTCGCGCATCGCTTCCAGCAGCGAGGCATTCCGTGGGAGTTTGTCGATCTCATTGACCGTGATCCTGCGCGTCGTGTGCGCTTGAAAGTAGAGGGCGATCGGCTTTCCTCACTTCATCCGTCTGATATTGCAGACATCCTTGAGGATCTTGACCCAGCCGAACGCGATGCGGTGTTTACCTCACTCGATGAGGAGGTTGCGGCAGAGGCGCTTGAAGAAATCGAGCCCAAGCTGCAGCGCTCCCTGCTGGAGCGCATGGACTTCAGCAAGGTCGCCGACATTGTGGAGGAGATGGATCCGGGTGCCGCGGCCGATCTGCTATCGGAACTGCCGCCAGAGCGGTCTGAAGCCATCCTGCACGAGATGGAACCCGATGAGCGCGCTGAGGTTGAGGAGTTGCTGGAATTTCCAGACGACTGGGCGGCTGGCCGCATGACAACCGACTACATCGCACTGTTGGAAACAGCGACGGTAACCGATGCCATTTCAGCATTGCGTACCTTTGAGGGAGATCTGGAAACGGTTAGCGAGGTTTTCCTGCTTGGAGCAGGCGAGCGGCTTACCGGTGTTGTTAGCCTGGCACGCATTGCACTTGCGGCTGGTGAAACGCAGCTACTCTCCCTGGGAGAGCAGCGCGCGTCGTCCTGCACCCTTAACGCCAGCAGTCAAAAGGTGGCGGAGTTGTTTGACAAGTACAACCTGCGATCGCTGGCTGTGCTAAACGCTGATGGGACGCTTGCCGGGGTTATCTATGCTGAGCAGGTCATTGCCCTGTTACGGGCGGAGCGCTAAACGTGAAGATCCTGTACGTCTCTGATTTGGCCGAGTACGATTCTGCGAGATACCGTGTGCTTGCACTGCGTCGTGAGGGGCACGAGGTCACGACCGTGAACACGCTTGAGTACGGGCAGCGGCAGCCATTGCTGCGCAAACTGGAATTTCGTCTTGCAGCCGGACCAGAAGTTCATCGCTTAAATTCTGACATCCTGAGGCTCGCTCGGCAGGAGCAGGCAGAGGTAGTGTGGGCCGACAAAGTGCTCTGGATGAAGATCGCAACGCTGCAGGAACTGCGCCGTATGGGAGTGGTCACGGTCTCGTACATGATCGATAACTTTTTCGGGCCACGGCGCGATCCCGGCTGGCGCCTGTACGCAAAGGCCATTCCTCATTACGATTTGCACTGCACGCAGCGTGACCGCAATCTGCAGGACTACAGGGCAGCTGGTGCCAAAGACGTAATGAAGGTGCAGACGGCCTACGAGTCCACCGTTCACTTTCCAGCCGTTCCGCCTTACACCGATGCACAGCGTAACAGGGGAGTGTCGTTCATCGGCACCCCGTATGACCAGCGTGCGGCTACGCTCGAGAGGCTGCGCAACGAAGGCTTGCCGATGGTGGTTTCCGGCGGAAAACGTCACTGGGCTCGGGCGCTCGACGGGGCTGCGTTGCAGCAACTTTATCGGGAGGGTGAATTGACAGGCAGCCAGTATCGCGATGCAATTTGGCGCTCCCGCATCAATCTTAGCTTTCTAACCCACAGCAACCAGGACGAGTTTGCTCACAAGAGCTTCGAAATCGCTGCGTGTGGCGGCTTCTTGTTGGCCGAGCGGTCCAAAGGTCATCTGGATCGTTTTCGCGAAGGCGAAGAGGCAGTCTTCTTCTCGGACTATGAGGAATTGGCGGCAAAGATTCGGCACTACCTGCCTGACGAAGCGGCCAGGCACCGGATCGCGCTTGCTGGGCAGCAACGAGCATGGAGCAGTGGGTATGACAATGACACCCAGGTGCGTCGCATTGTGGACCACCTTAGGCCCATGCTGGCTCAGAGAGTTAGGCGCGCATGAGGTTCCTGCGTAGCTGGCGCGGACGTGTGCTGTTTTTTGTTGCAGCGCTGGGCCCAGGCTTTATCACCGCGAATGTCGATAACGACGCGGGTGGAATCCTCACCTATTCTCAAGCGGGTGCGCAGTACGGCTATTCACTGCTGTGGACCATGGTGCCCATTACGCTGGCGCTCATTGTGGTGCAGGAAATGTGCGCGCGCATGGGTGCGGTCACTGGTAAGGGGCTGTCTGATCTGATCCGCGAAGAGTTCGGGCTGCGCATGACGGTGGTGGTCATGTTGCTGCTCGTGGTGGTCAACTTCGGCAATGTGATTGCGGAGTTTACCGGTATCGCGGGTTCCATGCAGCTCTTCCACATCAGCAAGTACGTGGCTGTGCCTATCTGCGCTGCGCTAGTGTGGGCATTGGTGGTCAAGGGTGATTATAAGAGCGTCGAGAAGATTTTTCTTTTCGCGTCTGTGGTGTATCTCGCATACATTGTGGCAGGCGTACTGGGTCGTCCTGACTGGCATGAAGCGCTGGTGCAAACGGTCAAGCTACCGCCAAGAACAGCATGGGGCGATCGCAATTACCTCTATATGACCGTCGGTGTCATTGGAACGACCATTACGCCATGGATGCAGTTTTACCTGCAAAGCTCCATTGTGGAGAAAGGCGTGACGGTGCGCCAATACAACGCCACACGGCTGGATGTGACAATCGGTTCGATTTTCACCGACATCGTGGCGTGGTTCATCGTGGTAGTCTGTGCGGCCACGCTCTGGGTGCACGGTGTACGCAATATCAGCGTTCCAGCCGATGCGGCCGAGGCTATGCGGCCTATCGCCGGTGACTATGCCTTCCTGCTCTTTGCGGCTGGTCTTTTTAACGCCTCCTTGTTCGCGGCGTCCATACTGCCACTCTCCACTGCTTACACCGTTTGCGAGGGCTTAGGCTTCGAGAGCGGACTCGATCGATCATGGAAGCAGGCACCGGTCTTCTACTGGCTCTATACGGGCTTGATCGCCGCTGGTGCAGGTGTGGTTCTGATCCCGCGGTTTCCGCTGGTGAGTATGGCGATCCTTTCGCAGGTGCTGAACGGATTGCTGCTGCCCGTTGTCATGTTTTACATGCTTCGCTTGGTGAACAGTCGGGAACTGATGGGCAAGTACCGCAACGGCTGGTGCTTCAATGGCATTGCTGTGACAACTGCCGCAGTAGTCACGCTGCTTTCAGTGGTGCTGGTCTGGCAATCCGTGCGAGCGTTCTTTCGATAGCCCTGTGACTGCGCCTACCTGAAATATTTAGGCTGCATGCCTGAGGCCCAGGGCTGGTAATGTGCGGCAAAAGCCGCACGCCTGCCGATGGAGGGATGGGAGTAGCTCCAGAACTCCAGAAGTTGTGATGGGTTCGGCACGTCAAAGCTGCTTCCTCCCAACACTTGAAACGCGTCGCGCGCGGTTCTGGCCGGGTCGGCCACAAGGCCGTGGATGGCCTCCTGTCCATACACATCGGCTGCGTGCTCCTGGATGCGTGACATGCTTGACAAAGCCGGTTCAAGCACAAGGGAGGCGCAGGAGAACGCAAGCATGAGGATAGCAAGCGTACCCCAGTTATCCTCCGAGTTCACGCCCCAGCGGGGACCGAACTGCCGTATGGCCCACTGCACCGCCAGAAAACCTAGGTAAAGCAGGACGAGCAGACCCAGCGTCGACATGAAGATGCCTTGCACGATGTGGTGCAGGACATAGTGCCCTGACTCATGCCCGAAGATGAAAAGGACCTCGTCCGGTGTTCCCTTTGCCAGGGATGTATCCCACACCACAACACGCTTTGAGGCGCCAAAGCCTGTTACGTAGGCATTGAGGGTTGTGACCTTGTCAGACGCCTTCATCAGAAACATGCGTTCCGGTGGAATGTCCATGTGGCCGCGTTGCGCTACCTGCACCAGTCGCTCGACCAACTGAGGTTGAGAACGCGTGAGCGGTTCAAACCGATTGAACAGAGGATCGATTACGTAGGGTGTCAGGAACACACCTGCCAGCGTCATGGGAATGGACGCAAGCCAGAACGCAAGCCACCACTTGCGCGGGAGCTGGCGGATGCACAGACACAGCAGCGCCACTACCAGACCGCCGACTGCCCACGTGAGAAGCAGGGCTTTCGTCAGGTCGCCCGTCCACCCCGCCCAACTCTGCACGGAGAGGCCGTAGAACCTATCGATCCACTGCGCGTAGATGTCGAGTGGCAGGCTGAGCAGGGCCGTAGCCAGCAGAAAGAGCATCAGGAAGGCATAGCTTTGAGCCCAGCGACTGCGGAAGCGATGCGTCACTATGGCTTGGAACCGGCGTACGAGGCCAAAATGGAGCAGAAGCAGAAGCTGAACTATGCTCCATACTTCCGCGGCGAAATGTCTTTTCTGCCACGATCTTTGCAGTGCCTGACCTTTGCTCAAGGCAGCAGGTGAGAGCTGATACGAGGGTATGTTGCCATTGCTTGGCGAGGTATCCAGCTCGCGCTGTGCTGCTTGCTGCGCGACCCGTTCAGCTTTGGTCGTGGAAGCAGATGCATACGGTAACACCAGTAGCAGCAGAAGCATTCCGACGCGGCGCATGTTGCTTTATATTAGGCTGTATACCTGCTACACATCGCTTTGTGGCATCTTCAGGCTGCCGACGGCGAGATCATGTAT
>CALMOM010000080.1 GCA_937873305.1 uncultured Terriglobus sp. | reverse complement strand
CAGCGGGCATTGCCTGGGCGGTGGGGCAGACGGACAAGCACGGCCCCTACGTCACTGTCAGAGCCAACGCCGGCATCTTCTACCAACGTTTTGCGGCGCCGAACCTGCTCACAGCAATTCGGCAGAACGGCATCAGTCAGCAGTCCTACTTCATCATCAATCCGACCTTCTACCCGTCGATCCCAGCAACAAACCAGCTGACCAGCACGCCTGCAACCCCTTATACCCTGAGCCCTCATCTGCGGATTGCTGCGGAGAACATCGCAAGTCTGTCTCTTGAGCGCTCGCTCGGCAAGCTGGGTTCAGTTACGGCTACCTACTATGCCGTCCGTGGCACCCACCAGTACAACTCGAACAACGTGAATGCGCCGCTTGCGGACGGCTCACGTCCCCTGGGGCGCACCGGCGATGTTTATCAGTTTGCTTCGGATGGTGTTGAGAAGGCTCAGAGCTTCTCCCTCAATACGAATCTGCAACTCACGAAGCGGCTCTCAGTCTTCGTCTTCTACGGTGCGCGTCGCCAACATAACGACACCTTTGGGGCAACATCATTCCCTTCGCAACCCTACAACGTCTCGGCTGACTACGGAGCTTCAGGCCTCGGCATGCAGCCGGTCGGCCAGAGACTGTTCTCTGATCTGAACGTAAAGCTTCCCTATAACTTTTCGGTAGACAGCTTTCTTGGTGCATTCTCGAGATCGCGATTCAATATCACTACAGGGAACGATCTTAACGGTGACACTCAATACAACGACCGTCCTGCCTTCGCATCGAATCCGGGTCCAACTTCGGTCCTGTACAGAACTGCATACGGCACCTTTGACGCAGTACCGCAACCAGGCGAAGCGATCATTCCTTACAACTTCGCTCTTGGGCCAAGAACCACGTTCACAGCGATGAGACTGAATCGGGACTTCAAGTTTGGACCTCGACCGGAGGTCTCAAAGATGGCTGCCGCAGACGTCAAAGCAGGTCCAGCTCCGCCGCCTCCAGATCTTCGCTACACTCTGAGCTTTTCATTCGAAGCAGTGAATGCGCTGAACAGTACAAATCCAGGAACTCCGGTGGGCGTTCTCACGTCGCCTTACTTCGGCCGTTCCATCTCGACCAATAGTGTTTTCGGTCTGACCAGCGCAGCCAACAGGGTCGTGTTCCTCTCGTCCTCTTTCCACTTCTAGTGGAAGGCCTCAAGAGAGTCTTGCGAAGCTTTCCTCCCTGTCTGTCACAAGCGGACCTCTGTTCTGCTTCGCAAAGATCAGTAAGCGTAGTAGCAAACGAGGTTCGTCTGATCAGTACGAGGTTGATTGCTCATAGCTGACGCAGACTAAGAACATGGGCGTTCACGCAAAGCCACACAGGAATTGGTCCAGAATCGACGGGGTTGACCTGCTACGCGGCGTCTCGATTCTCTTTGTTCTGATGAATCACGTAAATATGCGGCTTCTGGGAGCCAAGGTTCCTTATCTCAAAGGAGTTCCCGACCAGCTTGCCTCCACAATTGCGTGGAATGGGCAATTCGCAGTTCAGATGTTCTTTGTCGTGTCCGGTTTTCTCATCACTTCGACCAGCCTTCGTCGCTGGGGCACACCGGCAAACCTCAGCGTCCGAGACTTCTACCTTTTGCGTTTTGCCCGCATCGCGCCGCTGATGCTTTTGCTGCTGCTGGTGTTGAGTGTGTTGCATCTAGCGGGTGTACACGCCTTTGTTGTGTCGGCCAAAACGGGTGGCCTTGGCAGGGCTCTGCTCGCCGCACTGACGTTCCACATCGGTTTCTTGGAGGCGACTAGGGGCTATCTGCCTGGCGGATGGGACATTCTCTGGTCCCTTTCCGTGGAGGAGATGTTCTACCTTGCTTTTCCGCTGGTGGCCCGCCTCCTACGCAAACAGTGGTTGTTGACCGGCCTGCTTCTCCTCTTCGTCTTTGCTGGACCGTTTGCGCGCATGAAGGCGTTCAATCCTAACCCTGTCTGGCGTGAGTACTCCTATTTCGGGGGCATGGACGGGATCGCCCTGGGGTGCCTGACCGCCATGCTCCTCTCGAAGCTGGCCTTCTCCAAGGCTGCCGTACGAACCGCTGGGGTGATTGGGACCATACTGATCGTCTTCAGGCTCTGTTTGTCGCTACTGGGGTACAAGTGGGGAATGGGGAAGTCGGGACTAAACTTCACAATCCTGGCGATTGGGGTAAGCTTCGCCATTGCTGCCGCCTCTCAGAGTCACTGGAAAGCGCCGAGGGTGTTCGCGCCGCTGCTTGTTCTTGGCCAGCGTAGCTATGAGATCTATCTGACACACATGTTCGCTGTTCTGGCCCTCTTCTCGGTATTCACTCACTTCAGTCTTCCCCTGAAAGGAGTGCCGGTCCTCTTTGCCAGCTCGATCACCCTTGCGGGGGTCCTTGGCTGGTTGGTAGCGACTATCTATGCGGAGCCGATGAACTTGTGGCTGCGTAAATCGCTCCGACTGGATGCTCGGCACATTGGAGCTGCAGAGCCGCTCGTGGATTGAGCAGTGTCATGTGACACCGGCTTCAGTGAAGCTGTCACAAACGTTCATGGTGACAGCACTGGTACCTGAGGGTGCTTTGCAGGAGCGTACCTTGACGTGAACCGATGTCAGCTCTCGAACGAGTTCCGTACTGAAATATCTGGCAAGCTCGCAGGGCTTGTGCTTACAGCTACTAAGTCTGATATCTCTGCCACCTAGCACAGGTCTCCGAGCTGTAGGAAGCCACATTGCTGCTTGCAACTTCTCGGTCGGCGAACCTATCGGGTTTCCTGTGGCCTTCAGCGAAGCAGATCCCGCCATGTTGTCACCTCTACTGCAGATTCACTCCAATGTAGATGGTGCCTCACGCTGAAGGCCATTCAAGCCGAACGCAGTTGCGGCTGATGTTCAGCAGCTGCTCGTCTCTCGCCTTCGGCTGGCGTTCACCATGAATCCCGCAAACTCCCGGCGTACGCCATCCAAATTGCAGAAGGCGGATTTCAACTGGCGGTGACAACGCGTAAGCCAAGCGAAAGCACAGGCTTCTCGTATGCTTATTTGGCCGCCTTAACTGTCCAGAACACTTCCCTTGGTGACATCACTAGAGGCATGCAGGATCCGCCCATGGACAAGCCCGTAGTCGATCAAACCGGTCTGCCTTCTCGATACGACTTCATCCTTAAACGGACGCCTGATGAAGCACGGAGTTACTGTCCCGTGTCACAGGGCTGCGCCCGGCGAGACCAACGCTAACCCGGGCCTTTACACCGCGATCCCAGAGCAGGTTGGGCTCAAGCTCTTGCCCCCCTTGAAAGCTTTTGTGGAAGTGATGGTGAGCGATTACATTGAGAACGCAGTCGTTTCTTGAGTGGTATGCGCGCTCTTGCTCTAAGCTGTCTCCATGCGAAAAGGAGAATGGCTTGCCTTCCTCAAAGAGCTGCCACCTGAGTGTCAGCAGGTTGACCTCTGCATCAGGAACGGACATGAGAACTGTTGCGGGCTGCAAGTCAGTGCCAAGGCAGACATTGTGATCTGTACATGCTGGTGTCACCGGCTTTTGTCTGCGCAAGTCACAGCCTAACGCTATGCCCTGTCCCGCTTGTGCCGGATGCTCCTAGTCTCGGAACGATCACGTTCGTTAAATGAGTGGAAAGAGCTCTGCTCGTCGGAAAGATTAACGTATGCCATAGTGCCATGTAGCCGAAGAGTCTTGTGTATGGTGCTCTCGCTTCTACCGTTCTGGTACCGTTCTCGCATCTCTGCGGGTCACTTTCTACTGAATTGTCTCTTGCTTTAGGGTCGTGCCCGGCCTTCGGCCAAGAACTCATGGGGAATGGCAGCCCTCCAGAGTTACTGGCGGTTTTTGGTGGCATGAGGACGCTCGGGCCCTACGTTAAAGCAGGTGGCCGATTCACTGGCCAGAAGAATGCCTTTGGGCAAACTGCAGCAATGTTGGCAGCCTCGAACAGCGCTGAAGTTATTGAGCTCTTCTACAGGTCAGGTGGTCGATTTACTGACGACAAGGACAAAGAAGGCCGTACGGCTGCTTTTTATGCTGTGGACGATCGTTTCCACGGAAGCCAGAAAAGCGAAGAGCGTCCTGACGCAATCGCCGCGTTTATCAAATTTGGAGGGCGTTTCACGGACGACGAAGATCGTTCGGGTAGAACGGTCGCGTCCATTGTTGTCAAAAGCCCAGCTGACATCCCTGCTTTTCTCGGGGCTGGCGGCAGATTCGCTGACGACTCTCATATGACCGGATACAACGTCGGCATGGAAGCGCTGATGTCTGGTGTACGTTCTATTGAAGCATTCTCATCGGCTGGCGGCAAATTCAACTCGCATCAGGTCAACTACAAATCTGCAGGGGAGATGGCGACCATGCGAGGCGGTGCGGTCCTGGAAGCGTACAACAAAGCCATCGAGCGACAAGGCGGCCTCGTCTACATTTCCTCAGATGATGAACGATCTGCTCTTAAAAGCCCGCTCCGAATCGAATCTTTCGTCAAAACTGGAGGCCGCTTCGATGACCGAACCGATTCACTAGGCCAGACCGTGGCGATGGCAGCCATGTGGGACGGTCCTGTCATAGCGAAAGCTTTCCTGACCTTCGGCGGGCACTTAACAACCCAGCAAGACAAGTACGGTGACACAGCCGAACAATACTGTCGCGACATCGCAACAAAAGCCCTCTTTCAGGAAGCAGTCGCGCGACAGGGTGGTCTCATCACTTTAATACCTGCGGAGAGTACGAAGCCGCACGCATTGGTGCCGCTGCGGTCTCTATGTTCGCCTGGGCCGGCGGCCACTTCACAGACAAACCCAATCAGAACGATATGACCTCGGCGATGATCGCTGCGGTGAGTGGTGCCGACACTGTCAATGCGTTTGCCCAGGCTGGTGGCCGCTTCACAGATTGGCAGAACACCCTTGGCTATACGGCGGGCATCGCTGCCGTGATCTCAGGCCCTGAGACAGTCAAAGCGTTTACCCGGGCGGGTGGGCGGTTCGACGCAAAGCAGGATCACCATGGCAGGACCGCGGCTCTCTGGGCGATTACGCGTTCAGACGTTGGTTGGCCCAATGCACGTATGGAATTGCACTTCCCCAAACATACGCTCGGTGGAGGTTTGGTGAACGACGGAGACGCTGCGATGCTGACCTTCCTCGCTGGTAAAGGGACCTTCGACGACCACCAGGATGGCTCTGGGCGAACGGCAGCGATGCTGGCCATCGAAAACGGTGCCAAAGCAATCACCACCTTTGAAAAAGCTGGTGGGCGCTTCACTGACCAGGAAGACAAAGGTGGCAGAACCGCAGAGGAGCACGCAGCTGCTTCAACCCCGGACCGAATAAGTGCGTTTGTGGCGGCTGGTGGGCGTTTTACAATTCATCTTGACTCAAGAGGATCTTCCTCCGAGATGGTCGTCGCGATGACAGACGATCCGAGTAGGATTCCGGCCTACTCCGAAGCCGGTGGTCTGTTCACCGATCACAAGTATGAACGGGGCTGGACTTCTGAAATGCTGGCTTCCAACAGGAGCGGATGGTTTCTAGACAGTCTTTCCAGCAAGGGGATCACCGATCAAGTGGTCCTTGCACAGTTAAGGCAAAGGTTTGCTCAACGTGACATCGAAGCCGCAAAGGCATACCGGGCAGCCATCGGGAGGCAAGGCGGTATCCGCCATGTCGATTGAACTAGCGCGTACTCGGCTTGGCTTAGTACCTATCTGCGGTCACGTTCCTTATCGTATGTAGCTCCAGTGCTTCCGCGACCACCAGCAGTCGCATCACACTCACCGCTCTTACTCGGAATTGTCCTACACTTGCTCGTCATCGCGCGGTTAAATTGTGCGGAATACTGCAATGAGTTCAAAGGCTGTGGGCAGGGTGGGAGACCGAACTGCTTGCTTAGCCGGTCTTCCATGCTGCCGTCAGGTTGGCACTTCCGCCGACCAGCACCCGAATGATAAAAGTGGCCCCGAACTGACATTGCATCTTGGCAGCTACAGGCCAGCTACACAGAACGATCACTGTCAGACCTAACTTCGCATCACGCCTGGGTCCAAGCTCACACCGTTGCCATCTGTGCCGCGTTAGCGGTGCGGTGTGATCTGGGGCCAAGCGAGAGGCCAATGTGGGGCCACTATCTACAGGTTGCAGTGCTTTCAGGCTCGTTCAGGTGCTTAGAGCCACGTCCTTCTGGGTCTCTTTGGGAAAAGAGCACCTTCACACGGTGGAAGTCGTAGGTTCGAATCCTGCTGTGCCCACCATCAAAT
>CALMOM010000079.1 GCA_937873305.1 uncultured Terriglobus sp. | reverse complement strand
AAGGTGAGGTATTGCCGCCACCATGCCGCGAATGGAAGGTGTATCTTCCCGCTCGACAATCTGATTGAGCCGGGTGAAACCCAAACCCTTAACGACCAGCTTGTGCTTCACGGGTGTTGCAATTTTCGAGCGGTAATACTGAATCTTAATTTTGCTTACGTTCTCAGCCATGTCCTGTCCTCACCGATCCCAATCGGATTGATCGAGCCGAATGGTATATCGCAGTTGCGACTACCTAAGTTCCTGTACGTCCTTGCCACGCAGCGTTGCTACCATCTGCTTGTCACGCAATTGGGTGAGCGCATCGAAGGTCGCCTTGATCACGTTGTGCGGGTTTGCAGTTCCCAACGACTTGGTCAGGACGTTCTGCACACCTGCTGAAGTCATTACGGCGCGCACGGCACCACCGGCAATCACACCGGTCCCCTCAGGAGCCGGCTTCAAGAGCACGTGACCCGATCCATACCGGCCGAGCACCTGGTGCGGAATGCTGTTTTCGGTCAGGTTCACCTTGTAAAGGTTCTTCTTCGCGGACTCAATTCCTTTACGGATGGCTTGTGGCACCTCTTTTGCTTATCCGCTGCCGTATCCAACAATTCCCTGATCCGGATCACCAATGACGACCAATGCCGCAAAGGACATGTTCTTGCCGCCTTTGACTACCTTGGTCACGCGGTTGATGGCCACGACCTGATCCTTCAGGTTGAGCCTGTTTGCATCGATCTTTTTACGCAGTGCCATGTGTCATCCTCTGGAGCCTACACCCCACTTAACCGTTGTTAAAACTCGAGACCCGCCTCGCGCGCGGCATCGGCCAGTGCCTTGATACGGCCATGGTAGAGGTAGCCGCCACGGTCAAACACGACCTTGGTGACGCCCTTCTCCTTGGCACGTTCAGCGACCAACTTGCCTACCTCGGCAGCCGCGCTGATGTTGCCGCCAGACTTCTTCTCTGCACCTTTCTTCGCGATGGTGGAGGCAGCAGCAAGCGTGGTGGCGGAGGCATCATCGATGACCTGCACGTAGATGTGGTTGAGCGAACGGAAGACGTTGAGGCGCGGGCGCTCTGCCGTGCCCGCCACCTTGGCGCGGACGCGTGCATGGACCCGCTTGCGAATGGTGCTGCGTTGGGTTGCTGTGATCATGTTACTTGTCCTTCCCTATCAGCGCAGCCACCCTGTGGCCGCGTTCGGTTTGGTGGGCAACGGCATCGGTGTCCGCCGCCTCGGGTTGAGTTATAAGTTGTAGCCAAAACCGTCGATTAGTTCAAGGTCCCTAGCAGTCTTCCTGAGTACTAGGCCAAAGGCTAACGGCCTACTTGGAGCCGGTCTTGCCGACCTTCTTCTTCAACTTCTCGTCTGAGTACCGCACACCTTTGTTCTTGTACGGGTCCGGCTTGCGCAGCGAGCGCATGTCCGCAGCGACCTGCCCGACCTTCTGGCGGTCAATCCCTTCCACCGTAAGGTGCGTCTGCTTTGGATCGATGGACACAGCGATCCCACCCGGAAGTGGAAACTCAATGGGGTGGCTGTAGCCAAGGGTGAACACGACCATGTCCTTGCCCTTCAACTCGGCGCGGTAGCCGATACCGACGATGTCAAGTTCCTTTTTCCAACCGTTGGTAACGCCCTCGACCGCGTTAAACACAAGAGCACGGCCCAGACCGTGGACCGCCTTTTGCGAGTCGTTATCCCGCACAGCGAGCAGCTGGCCTTCCTTTTGCTCTAACCGAATGCCGGTGGGCAACAAGGCATTCACCTTACCTTTTGGGCCCGTGACTTCGACGACGTTGCCGTTGACGGTGTACTTCACCGTGACTGGCATGGGGATGGGCTTCAATCCGATACGTGACATGTTTTCAATCCTTGTGGCTTGCGAGTCGCGGGTGAAACTTCCTCACACCGTTCCACTGCAGCCTGACGGCTGACACCGCCCGTTACTGCTCCGCTCTGCTACCAAACGTGCGCAAGTACCTCGCCACCCAGGTTCTCGCGATATGCCTGCCTGCCCGTCATAACACCCCTTGGAGTCGTCAAGATGGAGATGCCTAGGCCGCCCTGCACCCGGCGTATACCAGCCTTGCCGGTGTACACGCGCGAACCTGGCTTGGAGATACGTTTCAGGTCCAGAATGGCACTCTCGCCGTCCGGACCGTACTTCAAATACACACGCAGAACGCTCTTCCCTTCTTCGTCACTCACCTTATAGCTGGTGATGTACCCCTCGTCCTTGAGGATCCGGGCAATCTCGGTCTTCAGGTTGGAGGCAGGGACATCCAGCTTTTGATGGCGAGCATTGATGGCGTTCCGTACGCGGGTCAGGAAGTCTGCAACTGGATCGGTAAGGCTCATAAGTGTCTCTCTCTACCCCTTGTTTGCTGCGACCACATGGTGGCAGGACTGCAGAGGATTTCTTGTACTGTCCGCTGTCGTTCAGCAAGGCGCTTCCGCTACCTGAACACAGCTTCTTCGGGCCTACCAACTGCTCTTCACGACGCCGGGAATCTCGCCTTTTAGCGCAAGGCCGCGGAAGCACAGGCGGCAGATTCCGAACTTACGCAGGAAAGCGCGCGGACGGCCACACAGCTGGCAGCGGTTGTGCTGGCGTGACTTGAACTTCGGCGTTTTCGCGTCCTTAACTGCCTTTGCAGTGGTCGACATGACTTTCTCCTGATTCGTGGGTGGGGGCTGCGCCGCTTATGCGCGGAACGGCATGCCGAAATGCTTGAGAAGGACACGAGCGGAGTTGTCGTCCTTCGCGGTGGTCACAATGGTCACGTTCATACCCTTCAACTTCTCAACGCGAGAGTAATCAATCTCCGGGAAGATAAGCTGATCGCGCAGGCCCAGGGTATAGTTGCCACGGCCATCAAAGCTCTTGCTTGAGACGCCCTTGAAGTCACGTACGCGGGGCAGCGCCACCGAGATCAGGCGGTCGAGGAACTCGAACATTGCCTCACCACGCAATGTCACCATCGCGCCGATGCTCTGCCCCTCGCGCACCTTGAACTGAGCGATGGACTTTTTGGCCTTGGTCAGCACGGGCTTCTGGCCGGTGATCTGTGCCAGGTCGCTTACCAACGGGTCAAGGATCTTGTTGTTCTGCGTCGCCTCGCCAAGGCCCATGTTGATGACGATCTTCTCGATCTTCGGAACCGCCATCACGTTATCGAGGTTGAGTTCCTTCTGAACCGCACCCTTCAACTCATTCGTGTATTTTTCGCGTAACCGTGCCACGTCTACGTCTTCTTTCTCTCACGGTGTCGGATTGGAAGGGCCTTAGGAGCGCGCCCGTGTACCGGTACGTGAGGTGTTCCTTGCGTTTTGCTGTTCACCGGAGAACGTCGCCGGAACGCACCCGGTGCCTACCGGAGAGGTCTTCCCGCGAACAGCGCAGGCGCTTTCGCACCTGCTTGCATCTGCTATCTTACTTCACTTCCAGTGAAGCGTGCCCTACAACAGGGACTTACTTCACCTTTGGGAAAGCAATGACCTCGCCCGTCGTCTTGGCAACTCGCTCGCGCTTACCGTAAGAAAGGCGAACGCTTACACGGGTAGCCTTGCCTTCGCCGTCCACCAACGCCACGTTGGAGACGTGGACCGGCGACTCCTGCTCGGCAATACCGCCCTTGATATTACGCTGTGGATTGGGTTTGACATGCTTTTTGACCATGCCAATGCCTTGCACCAGAACGCGGTTCTTATCCGCAATCACACGCAGCACGCGGCCTGTCTTGCCCTTGTCCTTGCCCGCAATCACAATTACGGTATCGTTCTTCAATACATGCGCCATTCTCTTACTCCCTATCCCGCGCCGTTCATGCCGGCCGCAAGCCTCTGCGCTATCCTCCGCAGGTTGAGGCCTTCATTCGTTTCAAAGGCAGGCAACTCGCCTGCAACGTGCCCTGCCTGTCTAAATGACTTCAGGTGCTAACGAGACAATCTTAAGGAACTTCTTATCCCGCAATTCACGTGCAACCGGTCCGAACACACGGGTCCCGACCGGCTCGCCCGCATCGTTGATGACGACGGCTGCGTTCTGGTCGAAGCGAATGTAGGTGCCATCCTTGCGACGCGCTTCCTTGCGCATCCGGACAATGACAGCCTTTACGACTTTGCCCTTCTTCACGGTGCCGTCCGGTGAGGCCTCCTTGACGGCTGCCGTCACCACATCGCCCAGACCGGCCTTCTTACCCAAGCCGCCGCCAAGCGGCAGAATGACCTGCAGTCGGCGTGCGCCCGAGTTATCGGCCACGTCCAGAATGGTACGCATCTGTACGGACATTGCTTCTTCTCCTGACCCGACTGGCTTTCCGCCCGGGCCGGGGGCTGTGCGCCCCAGTGACTCTCAATGGACGCGAACGCGGAGCGGATCACAGCACAACCACTGCAGGATCGTCGCGCAGGACGCGATGTGCCCGGCCGCGAACAGTGCCGCAGCGGGCAGAACTTACTTGGCTGCCGGAGCAGCCTCGCTCAGCGACAAGGACGAGCGGCGGACAATCTCTTCCAGAGTCCAACGCTTCAGCTTGCTCAACGGCCGACTCTCACGGATGCGTACCTGGTCGCCGATGCGGGCGGAGTTTTGCTCGTCGTGAGCGTAGAACTTTTTGTTGCTCTTTACCACACGCTTGTACTTTGGGTGTGCCTTGCGCATTTCCACTGAGACGACGATGGTTTTGTCCATCTTGGTGGAGGTGACGAGGCCGATCTTCTCAGTACGGTGGCCTGTCTTCTCCGGCGTGCCCGCCGCGGTGCTGACTTCTGCTGTCTCAGCCATTGCTATGCCTTCGCTTTCTTCAGCGCCATCGACGTTTGGCCCAGCTGACGCTGGCGCACCACCGTCTTGATGCGCGCGATATCCTTCTTCAGCTCCCGCAGCTTCCGGATGCCTTCTGTGTTGCCGAGGCCCTTCTCAAATCGGACACGGAACAGTTGCTCGCCAGCCTTCGTCTCTTCCGCCTTCAGTTCGGCATCATTCAGTTCATTGATCTTGCTGATATCCATGGTTCTCTCTCAGGCTGCCTTGACGGCAGCAAACATTACGCTGCAGCCGCAGCAGCCTTCGGATCTGGCGCCTTCGCACCGGGACGCACTACAAACGCGGTGCGCAGCGGCAATTTATTCGAGGCCAGGCGCATGGCTTCTTTCGCGATCTCCGGGGAAATGCCTTCCATCTCAAACAGCAGCTTTCCAGGACGAACAACGGCAACCCAGTGGTCCAGCGCACCCTTGCCGGAACCCATCCGAACTTCGGCCGGCTTTTTAGTGATCGGCTTGTCCGGGAAGATACGCAGCCACACCTTGCCGCCACGCTTGATGTAGCGGGTCATGGCAATACGGCTTGCCTCGATCTGACGATCCGTGATGTAGCCGCACTCGACAACTTTCAGACCATAGTCGCCAAACGCCAACTCGGAACCGCGCCAGGCCTTGCCGCGCATCTTACCTTTCTGCTGCTTGCGATACTTCACCTTCTTAGGCATCAACATAATTGCTATCTCCGGCTGCGGCCTTGGTCAGGGGTGTCCCTTCCAGTCTCCGCGCGCTTGCACTTCTTGGTATGGCTGCGGTGCGCGAAGGCACCGCAGAGGGCTAAAACGCACCCGTGGTGGTCACGGTGTCGCGACGACGTCGCTGCTCATAGATGTCACCGCGGTACACCCACGTCTTCACACCGATAATTCCGTAGGTGGTCTTTGCCTCGGCAAAGCCGTAGTCGATGTCGGCGCGCAACGTGTGCAGTGGCAGACGACCTTGCAGATACCACTCCGAACGAGCAATCTCGTTTCCATTCAACCGACCTGATACGCGGACCTTAATTCCCTTGCAGCCGAACCGCAGCGCCGAATCCACGCTCTTGCGCATGGCGCGGCGAAAGCTCACACGCTTTTCCAGTTGCAGCGCAATGTTCTCGGCCACGAGCTGCGCATCCAGCTCAGGCTTGTTCACCTCCAAGATGTCGATGAACACTTCGCGGCTCGTCCGCTTCTGAATATCCGCCTTGAGCTTGTCGATTTCGGTACCCTTACGGCCAATGATGATACCTGGGCGTGCTGTGCGGATGATGAGGCGCAGCTTGTTACCTGGGCGCTCCACTTCCACCGAGGAGACGCCAGCTGCCTTCAGCTTCTCACGCAACTCGGCCTTCAGCTTTACGTCCTCAACCAACAGCTTGTCGTAGCCACGCTCCACAAACCAGCGCGACTTCCACGGCTTGTTGACGCCGAGGCGGAACCCATACGGATGGACCTTCTGACCCATAACTTACCCCTTCACTTCGCGTCTGCGTCCTGCGCAGACCTACTCAGTACTTCGTAGCGCCCATTGGGCGTAAACCTATGTGGCCTTTTTCGCCTTCGGCTTTGCCTCGGTAGCATTTGCGGTGGGCTCAGACTTTTTCTCAGCCAACGTAATCACGATATGTGCCAGGCGGCGCTGGTAGCGGAACGCACGGCCCATGGGGGCAGGGCGAATCCTCTTCATGCGCGGACCTTCGTTGGCCACGGCCATCTTCACGACCAGGCGATCCACGTCCAGGTCAAAGCCCTGCTCCTGGCTTAGATAGTTCGCGTTCTGCAGGGCAGACCGCAACGCCTTCTCCACCACCGGCGCGATGCGCTTGCGCGTGAACATCAGGGTGTTCAGCGCGTTCTCCACGCTCAACCCCTTTATGGTGTCCAGCACCAGCTTGGCTTTTTGCGGGCTGGTCCGCTGAAAGCGCGCCTCCGCGCGAAACTCCCGTACTGCACTCTTCTCGGCCGTCTTTGCCATATCTCTTCCTCTGCGGAGAACTACACCCCGCGTGCTTGCCGGAACTGCTTACTTACCCTTCGCGGTCTCAGCCTTGGCCGCATGCCCCTTGAAAGTGCGCGTTGCCGAAAATTCGCCCAGCTTGTGCCCCACCATGTTTTCCGTCACATATACCGGGATAAACTTTCGGCCATTGTGCACAGCAATGGTATGGCCTACAAACTCCGGAAAGATGGTGGAACGGCGCGACCAGGTCTTAATGACCTCTTTTTTGCTCGCGTCATTCAGCACCGTCACTTTAGTCATCAGGTGCGCGTCGATGAACGGACCCTTCTTTGTCGAACGTGCCATGGTTTCCCTCTCGCTCCCTGACGTTACTTGCTGCGGCGGTTGACGATAAACACGTCGGTCCGTTTGTTGTTACGGGTCTTGTAACCGCGTGTCGGCTGGCCCCAAGGCGTCACAGGGTGACGTCCGCCTGAGGTCTTGCCCTCACCACCGCCGTGGGGGTGATCTACCGGGTTCATAGACACACCGCGATTGGCCGGACGAATGCCGCGCCAACGACTTGCACCAGCCTTGCCGTAGCTGATGTTCTCGTGATCGGTGTTACCCACCTGACCGACCGTAGCCATGCAATCCACTAGAACGCGGCGCGTTTCGCCGGAGGGCAGCTTCAATAGGGCGTATTCGCCCTCCTTGGCGACCAACTGCGCGGACGAGCCTGCGGAACGTACCATCTGCGCACCCTTGCCCGGGCGAAGCTCGACGTTGTGCACCGTGGTACCAGCGGGAATGTTCTTAAGGGGCAAAGCATTTCCCACCAGGATGTCGGCCTCGGGGCCGCTGGTGACCTGCATGCCGACCTTGAGACCAACCGGCTGGATGATATAGCGCTTTTCGCCGTCCTTGTAGCTAATCAACGCGATGCGGGATGAGCGGTTAGGATCGTACTCAATGGTGGCAACCGTGCCGGGAATGCCGTACTTGTCGCGCTTGAAGTCGATGATGCGCAGCTTCTGCTTGTGCCCGCCACCGTGGTGGCGAATGGTGAGTTTACCTGTGGAGTTGCGTCCACCAGTCCGCTGCTTAACTTCGAGCAGCGGCTTGTAAGGTTCGCTCGTGGTGATGTCCGACGTGACCAATTTCGTTTGAAAGCGCAGGGTCGCTGTAATCGGACGGAATGTTTTGATTGGCATTGCTTTTCCTTGCCTCCGCATAGCTCGTCAGGCGCGCGGAATGTTTATTGCTGCTTAAAGGCTGTTGACGTACTCTGGCATCTTTTCGCCCGGCTGCAGGCGCACATACGCCTTCTTCCAGTCAGGCTTGTAGCCGGTGAACTTGCCGCGGCGACGCTCTTTGCCGGCAAAGTTTGCCGTGCGAACTGCGGAAACCTTAACCTTGAACAGCGTTTCTACCGCCTGCTTGACTTCAGTCTTCGTGGCGGCACAAGCCACTTCGAATACCAGCGTGCCCTCAGTCTCTTTCGCGCCCATGCCCTTCTCGGTGATTAAGGGACGGCGGATGGTGGTGTACAGGGTCGGCATTACGCAGCCTCCTTTTCAGTAGCGTGCTTGCGGCGCGACACGTTCTTCTTCAGCGTTTCCTGCAGGGCCTCCAGTGCGGCCTGCGAGAAGATCGCGTGCTCGTAGCGAAGCAGGTCGTATGGGTGCACCTCAGAACTGAGCACCAGTTCTACACCGTCCAGGTTGCGCGAACCTAGGAACAGGTTCTCACTCAGCTTCTGTCCGCTTTCGACCAGGAGAGCCGTTTTCTTCGCATCCAACTTGTCGAGCGCCTGACGGTAGAGCTTCGTCTTCGGCTCCGCCGCATCCAGCGTGGAGACCACGGTTAATTTGCCATCCTGCAGCTTGCTGGCAAGGGCAGAGCTCAGCGCACCCAGCAGCTTCTTCTTCGGGAACTGGTAGTCGTACGAGCGCGGCTGGGGTCCGTGCACCGTACCTCCGTGACGCCAGATGGGTGAACGCACTGAACCCACACGAGCGCGGCCGGTACCCTTCTGCTTCCACAGCTTTTTGCCCGAACCGGATACGAGCTTCTTGTTCTTCGTGGCGGCGGTACCCTGACGCATGGCAGCGCGGTAGTGATTTACCGCCTCCCACAGCAGAGCCTTGTTGACCTCGACGCCGAATACCTCGTCCGCAAGCTCCAACTCACCGACGGCAGCACCGCTCAGGTCCACTACGTTGATCTTTGCCATACCTAGCTTCCTTTGGCACTCGTTCTATTGCGGGTGCCCTACGTTCGTTGTGTCATCCCGCTGTCTGTCCAGCTCACGCTGTGGCCCGCGAAATGCAGTACCGCTCTACTTCTTCTTGGCCGGAGCCTTACCTGCTGAAGCCTTCTTCGACGCCTTCAGCGGATCGACCGTACCCGAGCCGGCAAAACCACGACGCTCGCGCGGCGGGTTCTTCGCCTTGGAAACTAGGATGATGCCATCTCGTGCGCCCGGAACCGCCCCCTCGACTAGAAGGAGGTTCTCCTCGGCGTCTATGCCGCGGATGCGGAGGTTGCGCACAGTGGTCTGCGCATCACCGTAGTGACCGGGCATTCGCTGCCCTGGGAACACACGCGAGGGGAAAGACGAAGCGCCGATGGAACCCTGAATCTGGAACATGTGGCCGTGCGACTTGGGGCCGCCGCCGAAACCGTGCCGACGCACAACACCGGCAAAGCCGCGACCCTTGCTCTTGCCCTCGACATCGACAAAACGCTCGCCGTCAAAGATATCGACCAAAACGCGGTCGCCCGCCTTCACGGAACCCTCACCCTCGGTGGAGCCGGTGGCGGTTTCAATGCCGACTTCGCGGATCTCACGCACTGGCGGCGCGTCGCTCTTATTGAGGTGGCCCTGCTCCGGCTTGGTCAGCTTCGAGGCCTTTACAAACTCTACCAGGCCGATTTGGGCGGCATCGTAGCCGTCCTTCGCCTGCGTTTTCAACTGCGTGACCACGCAAGGGCCGACCTTGATGACTGTCACGGGGTGAACCACACCCGCCTCATCAAACACCTGGGTCATGCCAATCTTCTTGCCCAGCATTCCTATTACCGCCATGTTCTGCTCCTCATCATGCCCGCGTGAGCACTGCCGGTACTGCTACCGAAATCTGATTGGGTGTTACTTGGTGACAGTCTTGATCTCGACGTCCACCCCGGCGGGCAGGTCAAGCTTCATCAGCGCGTCAACCGTTTGCTGGGTAGGTTCGAGGATGTCGATCAGCCGCTTATGCGTACGGATTTCGAAGGCCTCACGGGACTTCTTGTCCACGTGGGGGGAACGGAGCACGCAGTATTTATTCTTCATCGTCGGAAGAGGAATGGGCCCCGCCACCTGTGCGCCCGTGCGCTTTGCAGTCTCCACGATTTCGCCAGTGGACGTGTCCAGAACGCGGTAGTCATACGCCTTCAGGCGGATGCGAATTCTCTGCTGTGCAGCCATGCTGTTCTACTCTCTTGTACGCAAAGATCTGCGAGATGCGGCTGGCCTTCAGACCAACCTTTTGAGTGTAGCGTGCATGCGGCAATCGTGCAAGAAGAACCCGTACCTTTCTGCTACTTCGGCAGCGGCATAGACATCACCTTGCCCGTGCCGCGCTCGGTGAACCACAGGGTGTCGCCTGCAGGCTCGACGCCGGTGGGGGTCTTCAGGCCTTCTTTCAGCACGGTGACGTGGGCGCGGTCGCCGTTGAGCTCAAGCTGCGTGATCTTGCCGCTACCGTTTTCCGCCGCGAAGAGCTTGCCATTGGCCGCTCGCATCCCATCGATGCCCCTCACCGGGGCGTCCATCCAGATGTCTTCCGGCGCACCTGCCTTTCCGGCCGTCACCGGGATGCGGTAGAGCTTGTTGAACACGACGCTGTTGGTATACAGCACGCCATCAAGAAAGGTGATGCCATCGATGCCGCCGAGCTGACGTGCGTCAGAGAAAAGCTCCGCTGACTGCGCGCCAAGGGCAAGGCGGTAGATGCGGCCCGGACCGGTGTCGCTGATGTAGAGCGCCTTATCCGGGCCCACTACCATGTCGTTGCAGGTGGTGTTTTCGCCAGGCAGATTCCAGCGCAGCTTGGGCGCACCCGTCTTCAGGTCGAAAGCGCGCAGTGCGGTGTGCCGCTGGACCGGCTTGGTATCGGGCACAGGAGTCTGCTGGCACGCCCAGAGTGTATTCGTAGCTGGATCGGTGAGGACACCGAGAAAATAGTTGACCGCTGGTTCCGACGATAAGTCGATGAATTTCTCCGCGGTCGTTGCTCCGGGCTGCACCCGATAGATGAACGGTGAGCTTGCGCTTCCCACGTACAGCACGCCACCTGGGCCCACGGCCATGCTCTCCGGCTGCGACTTGGCGTCGCCGACGAGCACCTCCGTTGCCGCGAACGCGGAAAGCGAGCAGCAGGTGAGCGCAGCGACGGCGGCAACATAGCGGGCGAGCGAAGCGAACATCGGATCCAACCTCATGCGTTTAGTTGTGGGGAGCGCGCCCAGTATACGGTAGAGATGGCAGCGCAAGCACGAGCCTCCGATGGCACCTGGCTGAACTGCTCTTCTGCAGGCTTTGCCGCTTATTGATGTCCAATCGTCGTCCTAAGCGAAGCATGAAGTGCGCAGCCGAAGGACCTGCTTCCCTCTTGGGCTGCATTACAGCCTTAGGAAAGTAGCAGATCGCTTCGCTCCGGTCGGGATGACACGTTGGATTGCCGCAAAGAAAAAAGCCGCTCGGTGTGAGCGGCCCTTCCTGGTTCAATCAAGCTGCGAACGAAGCTACTTCTCCTTGCCCTGCGTCTTGGCAATGATCTCCTCGCTGACGTTGCGCGGTGTCTCTTCGTACTGCTTGAACTCCATGGAGAAGTTGCCGCGGCCCTGGGTACTGCCACGCAGGTTGGTAGCGTAGCCGAACATGGTGCTCAGCGGTACCGTAGCCTTGATGGCCTGCACACCACCGACCATCTCCATGCCCTCGATCCGTCCGCGCCGCGAGTTTAGGTCGCCGATGACCGTGCCCATGTAATCTTCTGGAACAGTCACTTCGACGGCCATAACTGGCTCCAGCAGCACCGGCTTTGCCTTGCGCGCGGCTTCCTTGAACGCCATGGAACCGGCGATCTTGAACGCCATTTCGTTCGAGTCGACGTCATGGTAGCTGCCGTCGTACAGGCTGACCTTGATGTCGACCATCTCGTAGCCCGCCAACACGCCACCGGCCATAGCTTCCTGAATACCCTGGTCGATCGGCTTGACGTACTCCTTGGGAATGGAGCCGCCCTTCGTATCGTTCGAGAACTCGTAGCCCTTGCCAGTCTCGTTCGGCTCAATGCGGATTTTGGCGTGACCGTAGTTACCCGAACCGCCCGACTGGCGGATGTACTTGCCCTCCGCCTCGGAGTTGGACTTGATGGTCTCGCGGTAGTTCACCTGCGGCTTGCCGACGTTGGCTTCCACCTTGTGCTCGCGCATCATGCGGTCCACGATGATCTCGAGGTGCAACTCGCCCATGCCGCTAATGATGGTCTGGCCGTTCGTCTGGTCGGTGCGGACGCGGAAGGTTGGATCCTCCTGCGCCAGCTTCGCCAGGGCCATGCCCATCTTTTCCTGGTCGGCCTTGGTCTTCGGCGCGACGGCGACTTCGATCACGGGGTTTGGGAAATCGATGGATTCAAGCACGATCGGCGACTTGTCCGTGCAAATGGTGTCGCCCGTGACCAGGTTCTTGAGGCCAACCGCAGCACAAATATCACCGGCCAGAATCTCCGTGATCTCTTCGCGCTTGTTGGCGTGCATCTTGAGCAGACGGCCAATGCGCTCCGTCTTGCGCGTACGCGGATTCAGAACGGAGTCGCCGGTCTTAAGCGTACCCGAGTAGTTGCGGATAAAGATGAGCTGGCCGACGAACGGGTCGGTCATGATCTTGAAGCCAAGCGCGGAGAACGGCTCGGAGTCATCCGGCTTGCGAATGAGTTCCACTTCCATGTCTTCCGGGTCGTGGCCAATCATGGGCGGGATGTCCAGCGGGCTGGGCAGGTACGCGACCACTGCGTCCAGCAACGTCTGCACACCCTTGTTTTTGAAGGACGAACCCATCAGCACCGGAAAGATCTTCATGCCGATGGTGGCCTTGCGGATGGCGGACTTCAGCTCGTCTATAGTCGGCTCCTCACCTTCGAGAAACTTCTCAAGCAGCACGTCGTCCGAATCGGCAACGGCCTCGATCAGCTGGCTACGGAAGGTCTTGGCTTTGTCCAGCAGGTTCGCGGGAATCTCTTCGACGGAGTACTCTGCGCCCATCGTCTCGTCGTGCCACAGGATCGCCTTCATCTCGACCAGGTCAACGACACCGGCGAACTTGGCTTCAGCGCCGATGGCGATCTGGATCATGACGGCATTTGCACCGAGACGGTCACGAATGGTGCCCGTGGAGTACTCGGCATCGCCGCCGTTCTTGTCCATCTTGTTGATAAAGCAAATACGCGGCACCTTGTACTTCGTGGCTTGGCGCCACACCGTCTCCGACTGCGGCTGCACACCGGCGACCGCGTCAAAGCAGGCTACAGCACCGTCCAGCACGCGCAACGAACGCTCCACCTCAGCCGTGAAATCCACGTGACCGGGCGTGTCGATAATGTTGATGCGGTAGTTGTTCCACATGCAGGTGGTCGCGGCAGAGGTGATGGTGATGCCGCGCTCCTGCTCCTGCTCCATCCAATCCATGGTGGCGGTGCCTTCGTGCACTTCGCCAATACGATGGTTCACACCGGTGTAGAACAGGATGCGCTCAGTGGTAGTGGTTTTGCCGGCGTCGATGTGGGCCATGATGCCGATGTTGCGGCATTTATTCAGCGCGATAGTGCGTGGCACAGTGTTTGTCTCTTCTGCGGAACAGTGATCCGCGGTGGCGATCGTTGTGGTCGATCGTTGTTCTCGCCTGGCCGAGTATGACAGCCGCGTTACAAGGCTTCTCTTGCTACAAGTGAACCGGGGCTATGAAAGCCGCCGGTCACGAACAACGAGAAACGAACAACGAAAGAATGGTATTGCTTACCAGCGGTAGTGTGC
>CALMOM010000078.1:29250-46317 GCA_937873305.1 uncultured Terriglobus sp. | reverse complement strand
CTGCACGATGCGACGTTTGAGGGCGACTCGAACGCGGAAGAGCGTGGGCGCATTGTGCGTGGGATGCGGCAGGCGCAACGCGATCTGGACGCACTGGACGCGGAGCACCACACGATGCTGGCGGGCGAGATCGGGCAGTTGTACCACGATGCGGAGGCCGCTGCGCTGGAGCATCGTGATCTCCTGCTGGAGCTTGCCTCGGGGTTGCGCGCGCAGGTGGCGGATGCGGAATACCGCCTAGCCTTTGTAGAGCGGCAGGTGTTTGCGCATGGCCGATAGCGGCGGTCTGCGGCATGTGCCGGCTGGCACGGGCATGGCGCTGCAGCCCCGGCGTGCCAGCCTGGTTGCGCGGGGCAGGCGCGATGCCGCCGCGGCTGCTACTAACCCACACTACGAGCAGGGTGTGCTGGACTATGCAGCGCGCAATCTGGAGGCGGCTGCGGCAAACTTCCTGCTTGCCGCGATACAGGGCCATGCGGAGTCACAATACCTGCTGAGCACGATGTACGACGCGGGCGAGGGTGTGCCGCAGGACAACGCAGCCGCGGCACTGTGGGAGCGCAAAGCCGCCGAGCAGGGCCACGCTTATGCGCAGGCCAATCTGAGCTTTCGTCACTACCAGGCCGGTGACTTCGACGAGGCATTTCAGTGGTGCCAGCGCGCCGCGCACAGTCAGCTGGCATGGGCGCAGTACAACGTGGGCCTGATGTACCGGCGCGGCGAAGGCACTGTGCAAAGCGACAGCGAGGCCGCCCGATGGTACCGGCTGGCCGCAGACCAGGGCTTCGCCGAGGCGGAGGCGAAGCTGGCGGACCTGTACTGCCTCGGGCGCGGCGTGCCCCTCAGCGACGAACTGGCCGCCACCTGGTACGGCAGGGCTGCGCGCCACGGCAACGCGGAGGCGCAGTTTCAACTCGCGCAGCTGTACAGCACGGGTCAAGGCGTCGAGCATGACTACGTGCAGTCGCGGCACTGGATGCGCGAAGCCGCGCTGCAGGGGCACGCGCAGGCCGCGCGCGAACTGCTGGAGCGCGGCTATCGGGACCCGTAGTCAGCGACAGTCGATGCTGGCGGCGTTCCTGAACTTTGGGTGTTCGCGCCCCAGCGTCGTGACACACGAGTTAAGTTGTGGCGAATCGAACAACCCACGTCTCAGAAGGGAGACATGGGGCACCCATTGAGTGACAGCGTGCGAAGGCCCGGCATACATGCAGTCCCTCCGCTGCGCTGCGGGATGACAAATCAGAGTTAAGCGGGATGACAAACGCGAAGCAGGAGCTTAGCGCCGGATGCCGCTCACCAGCCGCTCCCAGTTGCCGTGGGCAAAGGCTTCGCGGTCGGCCTCGCTGAGCTGGGCGGTTTCGACAAAGGTGCGGCCCCCTTGACCGGGCCGGTAGGGGTCGTCCACTGAGAAGATAAGGCGGTCCGGGCTCATCACATCGAGTGTGCGTTGCAGGTACGTGGGGCTCCACATACCGCTGGGCGTGATGTAGAGGTGCTGGCGGCAGTAGTCGGCGACGGATTGCTTGAGTGGTGCCACGCGCGTCATGCCCTCGATCCGTTCGAGGTAAAACAGTACCACCTCACCCCAGTGGCCCAGGATGATGCGAAGGTCGGGCAGCCGGTCCAGCGTGCCCGAGAGCATCAGGCGCAGGAACTGGATGCCTGCCTCGTAATGCCAGCCCAGGCCAAAGGTACTGAAGACGAGGTCGATCTTTGGGTCGCTGAAGCCGCTGTAAAGCGCTTCGCGCACGGGCTTCTGCGGTATCTGCGGGTGGATGTACAGTGGCGCGCGCAGCCGGGCTGCGGTTTCCAGCACGGGGAAGAACTCGGGATGATCCAGGTTTTTGTCGCGGGTGCGGCCAAACAGCAGCGCACCGTGCAAGCCTAGCTCGCGGACGGCGCGCTCGAGCTCGGTAGCCGCTTCGGTGGGTGCGGGCATGGGCAGCGTGGCAAAGCCCTGGAAGCGTTCCGGGTTGTTGCGGACGGTGTTGGCCAGCAGATCGTTACTGCTGCGTGCGAGGGTAACGCTCTCGTCAGGCTCCAGGTTATGGAGCGCGGGCGCGGTAACGGAGAGCACCTCTACGTCGACGCCAGCCTCGTCCATGCGCTGGAGGCGATGCTCGCCCAGATCGAGCAGCTTGTCCTTCATCTCGCCGGCATCCAGTGCCTGCATGCCGTCCTGCCCGATGGCGGAGTGTTTCCAGGCGTCCAGGATGGCGGATGAGACGAAGTGCTCTTCAATCGCGATTAGTTTCATAGCGGTTCAGACGCGCCTGTGCACCGCCAGGACGCTGCCACTCCATGCCCGGCTGCATAGTATAACGGGCCTATGACGATGTCCCCACCGGCGCATGGCGCGGCTGCTGATTGTGACAGACGTGTTTCCGCCGCGCGTGGGTGGTGCGGGCATGGTGCCGGAGGGCATCGCAGGCGCGCTGCCGGAGCGGGTCACGGTCCTGACAGAATCCCTCCCAGCCAACGCAGCAGCAGAGGCGGCATACGACGCTGCCCAGCCTTTCCGTGTGGTGCGCGTTCCTCCCTTGTATGGCAAGGTGCGGTGGTGGCCCGGCAAGGTGCGCGGCCTGCTGCAGCTGCTATACAACGCGCTGTATATCCGTCCTCGTGCCTCCTCCCGCATTCGCGCTGCGCTGCGCGGGGTGCCGTTCGACATGGTCTGCCTGAATACGCCATCTACCACCCACTGGCTGGTGCCGCTGCTCAAGCGCAGGAAGCCGGTCTGCCGATAGTGATGTACTCGCATGGCGAGGAGTGGGCCGCCGTCAAAACCCACGCCGGGCAGCAATGGCTGCAGGCCATGAGGGGTGCGGACCTCGTTGTTGTTATCAGTTCGTTCACGCGGCAGTGCGCCATCGATGCAGGGCTGGACCCGCGGCGCGTCCACCTGATCACAAATTGCGTGGACACTGTGCGCTTTTCGCCTGGTGAGCCAAGTGCACCGCTGCGTGCGCGATACGGTCTGGGCGATGCGCCCATCCTGCTATGCCTGGCGCGCCTGGACGAGCGCAAGGGGCAGGACTACCTGCTGCGCGCCATGCCGCTGGTGCTGCAGGCGGTGCCCGACGCCCGGCTGCGGGATCTGGCGGCAGAGCTGGGATTGGAGGGCAGTGTGTTGTTTGCCGGTGCCGTGCCGAACGACGAAGTACTTCTCTGGTACCGCACGGCTACGCTGTACGTCATGCCGAACCGAACCACGGAGACAGGCGACACGGAGGGCTTTGGCCTGGTTTTTCTGGAGGCGGGTGCCTGCGGTTCGCCGGTGATCGGCGGCCGCGCGGGTGATGTGCCGGACGCGATCGTCGATGGTGAAACCGGCTTTCTGGTGGATGGCCGATCGGTGGAGGACATTGCCAATCGCTGCGTGGAACTGCTTCGCGACGAGGTCCTCCGCAGCCGCATGGGCCGGGCGGGGCTGCTGCATGCGCAGGGTCATACGTGGCAGCACCAGGCGGCAGTGCTGCTGGACACTTGCGACGCGCTGCTGGATACCCTGCAACAGGCCTAACGGCTGGACGTTGAGCCCCCGTCCTGCGGGAACCAGCGGTTAGTGCCGCTGCCGCGCCAGGGGGTCAGCGAGACAGCGTGAAAGCGGCGTGCAGCGGTGCGTTCGCGTCGGTGCCCACCCATACGTCGAACTCGCCTGGTTCCAGAACGGTCGTACGCGTCGCGGTGCTCCAGTAGCGCAGGTCGCTGGTGGGCATCGAAATGGTGACCTGCCGCGTTTCACCGGGCTGCAGCGTGACCTTCTGGAAAGCCTTCAGTTCGCGTTGCGGCCGGGCGGTGCTGCCCGCGCGCTGGTGCGTGTATAGCTGCACCACCTGGGTGCCGGCCACCTGCGAACTGTTGGTGATCGTAACCGTGGCGCGCAGTGTGCCGGTGGAGTTGACCTGCGGCGCGGCCAGCGACAGGCCGCTCAGCCGCACGTCGGCGTAGCTCAGCCCATAGCCAAAGGGATAGCGCGGCGTGCTGGGGATGTCCCAGTAGCGGTGCTCCACATTCTCCGGGTTCTGCGGGATGCGGGTGGCGTAGTACAGCGGCTCCTGCGCGGAGTCACGCGGCCAGGTTACGGGCAGGTGGCCGCCCGGGTTTGCATCGCCCAGCAAGAGGCGCGCCACGGCGTGGCCGCCCTCCGTGCCCGGGTACCACACGTTCAGGATGGCGGGCACGTGGTCCGCGGCCCACTCAATGGTGAGCGGACGGCCCGTCATCAGCACCAGCACTACCGGCTTGCCCAGGGCCTGTACGGCTTCCAGCAGGCGCTCCTGCTCGCCGGGCAGGTTCAGGCGTGCGCGACTGGCGTTTTCGCCGTTCATGGTCTGCGCCTCGCCCAGCACCATGACAACTGCGTCAGCGTTACGGGCGGCAGCCACGGCGCGCTGAAACGCAGCGTCGCGCAGTGCAGGCGTGGTCAGCTTTAGCGTCTCGGGCACCACCTGCTCGTCGAAGATGGTGGGCGAGCCGCGCTCGATCTCCACGCCAGTTTCGACCGTGACCGCAGCGTTAGGGAGCGCCTCGCGCAGACCCTGTGCGACCGTAATCGTATCGGCGCGGTCGCCGTGGATGGCCCACGAGCCCATGGTGTCCAGCTTGCTGTCGGCCAGCGGTCCAATCACGGCCAGCGAGCGAAGCGACTTACTCAGTGGGAGCGCATGGTTGTCGTTCTTCAGCAGCACGGCCGACTGCTCGGCGGCCTCGCGTACGGCCTGCCGGGTGGCTGGAGTCAGCGTTGCGGCCTGCATCCGGTCAAGGTCGACGTAGGGGTGCTCAAACAGGCCGAGGCGGTACTTCATCAGCAGGATCGGCCGCACCAACGCGTCAATGTCCGCTTCAGCCAATTTGCCCGCCTTGACCGCCGCGGTCAAGTTTTCGCGGTACAGGCTGCTGGTCATTTCCACGTTGACGCCCGCTTTTACCGCTTGCACGGCGGTGTCTATGGGGTTGGCGGTCAGGCCGTGTGTCTGCAGGTTTTTGACGGACTCCCAGTCCGACACCACCAGGCCTTGGAAGCCCCAGTCGCGGCGCAGCGTGTCACGCAGCAGAAACGTGTTGCCCGTGGCAGGCACGCCGTTCAGGTTCATGTACGCGGACATAATGGTGGCCGTACCCGCGTCGACACCGGCGTGGTAGGGCCGCAGGTACACATTGTGCAGCTGCTCGTCGCTGATTTCAGAGTCGTCGTAATCGCGCCCGCCAGTGGCAGCGCCGTAGCCGCCAAAGTGCTTCACCGAAGCCAGCACGTGGCCCGGCGCACCGACGTGGTCGCCCTGCAATCCGCGCACCTGCGCCGCGGCCACCTGCTCGCCCAGGTACGGGTCTTCACCCGCGCTTTCCATGATGCGGCCCCAGCGCGGGTCGCGCGCAATGTCGACCATGGGCGCGAAGGCCCACGTCACACCGGCGGCGCGTGCCTCCCCTGCGGCGGCGCTCTGCGTGCGCTCGATCAGCGCCGGGTCCCACGACGACGCCATGGCCAGCGGTACCGGCGCAATGGTGCGGAAGCCATGGATTACGTCATAGCCGAACAGCAGCGGGATGTGCAGGCGCGATTGTTCCACCGCAATGTGCTGCAGCTGGTTGATGCGCACCGGATCGGTAAAGAAGAGGAAGCTGCCCACCTTGCCGCTGCGCGCGAGCTCTTCTGCGGTGGCGGGTGGCGTGAAAAAGGCTTGCCCGGCAGCCTGTTCCATCTGCCCGACCTTTTCCTCCAGTGTCATGCGATGCAGCAGGTCGTCCACAGTGCGGCGTTCCTGCGCGGTGGGTGCCAGGGCCTGGGCGGCGGCTGAGGAGCGTTCTGCAGGCGGCACCTGCGGCCGAGCGGCAGGTAGGATGCTCAGAACAAGAACTGCGGCAAGGGGCAAGGGTCGGATGTATAGAGGCATAAAGGGCAACGGAAATCCTTCGCAACACTACCAGCGAGAACGGGTGGTAGACAAACCTGTGTCTGCTACGTTGGTAGCCGACGAGACTGCCCGCACGTGCAACGGGTCACCATACGTAGGTCGCCACCGCGCCTGCAGGCAGGTTGGCTTCGGCATCCTTGCCGTGGCTGCGAATCGTAACGTGGCGTTCAGCGGCGGTGGTGTTGCTGACCAGTAGCACATGGCTGCCACTCGGAGTTACAAAGGCGACGTGCGGCAGTGCATCCGGTGCGGCAGAGTCCACGCGCACCGAGCCTGGCGGCACGAATTTTGAGAGGTGCGCCGCCGTGTAGTACGCCACATGCCGCGTCACGGTGTCACCGTCCAGCGTCATGGCGCCTACGCACACGGGGCAGCCGCCGTCCGGCGTATGCGGCCCGTTCTCGGGGTCGGCGGCCAGGTTCCACAGCAGGACGTTGCGACTCCAGTTTTCGGGCGCTCCCACCATCAGACGGGCAGTCGGCTCCGCCACTAGGAGCGCCGGATCGTTGCGGGTGGGCACCACCATCTGCTCGGTGAAGTACAGATTCTTCTGAGGAAAGGCGTCGTGCACCGTGGTCATGGCATCGATCTTGCCCAGGTACAGGTGAAAGCCGGAACCATCGGTGTAGCGGTTGGCTACGGGGTTCTTGAGCAGGTCGATGCTGTAGTCAGGATGGTCGCAGTTGTGGTCGAAGTCGATGAGCTTCGTCTTCAGCCCGGCCTTGGCGATGGCGGGGCCAAGATGGCCGCCGATGAAGTCTGCTTCCTGCTCCGACGTGACCAGCATGCTGGGCGTGTTCTTGGCGTTCTCCGGCTCGTTCTGCGGCGATAGTGTGGCAACGCTGATGCCGCGCTGCGCCATGGCCTGCAGGTACCGGACGAGGTACTGCGCGTAGACGTCGTAGTACTGCGGCTGCAGGTTGCCGCCCTTGGGCAGGCCGTTGGTCTTCATCCACGAGGGAGCAGTCCAGGGCGTGGCCATGATGCGGATGCCCGGCTGAATGGCCAGGATCTCGCGCAGCATCGGGATCACGTCTTTCTCGTCTTCCACCAGTGAAAAGTGCTGCAAAGCGGGGTCGGTGTCGCCTGCGGGCACGTCGTCATAGGTGTAGACGTGGTCGTTCATGTCCGACGCGCCGACCGAAACGCGCAGGTAGCTGGTGCCAATGCCATCCGGACCGGTGGAGAACAACTCCTGCAGCAGCGCGGAGCGTTTTGCCGGGCTCATCTTCATCAGGAGTTGGGCACTGCCGCCGGTCAGCGCGTGGCCAAAGCCGTCCATGGTCTGGTAGCGCTTGCTGTCGTCCACGGTAATGACGTCTGCCGCCTCAGCCGCTGCCTTCTTCCATCGCAGCGCGTCTTTGCGGGCCAGCAGGTTGGCGCGGTCCGGCGTGGTCAGCCACACGCCCTTCTCTGTACCCCGTGCGTGCAACGGCGGCGCGATGCACAGCAGCAGGGAACTGGCAAACAGGCAAGCCAGCGAGCGGCGAAACTTCGATGCAAACACGAACACCTCGTTGGCTGTGCGACAGAAGTATCCACGCCCCAGACCGTATCATTGGGCACGCTTCGCTGATCCGCTGTCAACCGCGTGGCCGAGACTCCTCGTGTAAACAAGCGTTTGTTCTGGTTACGACCAGCCGGCGCGGGCCGATGATTCACGCACGATCAACTCCGGGTGCAGCAGTGTTTCGTGCGGCACGGCTTCCCCGGCAATGCAGCGCAGCAGCGTTTCTGCGGCAGTCTGGCCCAGCTGGTGCAGCGGCTGGCGCACGGTGGTCAGCCGCGGAATTTGGTACTCCGCTGCCGGAATGTCGTCAAACCCCACCACGGAGCAGGCCTGCGGCACGCGCAGCCCGGCATCGGCCAGCGAGCGGATCACGCCCATGGCAGACACGTCGTTGAAGCACAGCACGGCGGTAAAGGCGCGGGTGCGCCGCAGCAGTTCGCTCATGTCCGGGTAGCCAAGTTCCGGTGTGACCGTGTCTTTTTGCAGGCGGATGGTGAGCGCCTCGGACACAACCAGGCCAAGTGCCTCCGCTGCTCGCAGGGTTGCATGCCAGCGCACGTCAGAGTCAGAACTGAAACGCTGGCCGCGCATAAACACAATCTCCCGGTGGCCCAGGTTGTAAAGATGCTGCAGCGACTGCATCGCCGCCGCGTCTTCGTCCAGGTTGATGCTGCTGACACCGGAGAGCTGGCCATGGTTGGCCACGCACACCGTGGGCACCGTGGGCGTGCACTCCAGGTGCGTGTCGATGGTCAAAATGCCCTCCACGCCGCGCGCCTGCAGCAGCTTGGGATAGGTGTTGACCAGGTCCTTGCGATGGCGGTGATGCACGGTGAAGAAGAACCATTGCTCGCGCATCAAGACGTCGGCCACACCGTTCAGCACCTGCGAGTGGTAGCCATCGCCCATCTCAGGCAGCATGATGCCGAGCGTCTGCGTCTTTTTGCTGCGCAGCGACCGCGCGATGTGACTTGGCTGGTAGCCAGACCTTGCGGCTGCCTCACGCACCCGTTGCCGGGTCGCCTCCGGTATGGACCGGTTGGGCGTGTTGTTCAGCACGAAGGAAATGGTGCTCGGATCCAGGCCGAGGTACTCCCCGAGAGTTTTCAGGCTCACAGGCCGGCCCGGATCCAATGCATCCAGTGGGTGCTTGCTCATGATGTGCCAGTGTAGTGGAAAGGCGCGAATTGTCGTGTCTGGTCATTTGTGGCGACCGCAACGGCTCCACGAAACGCTGCTCGGCTTGGTCAGGAGACAATCGCGTGTTCTAAACTCATACGTCGTCGCCAACCCCGGTGCGCGGCTGGAGTGAGTGGTATGTTCCGTCGTGTTGTTTCCGTTGGCTCTCTCGTTCTGTGCGGACTCGCGTTGCAGCAGGCGTGTTCGGAGTTACTCCATGCCTCAGAGCGGAGTGGGGGGCAGCCAGCACCAGCGCAGCGCGCTCCGGGGATGCCAGACCTGGGGCCGAACGTCTTTCTGTACACGCCCGAGAGCAAGACCGCCGACATCCAGGCAAAGATCGACGCGGTCTACGCACAGCAGCAGCATGCGGAGTTCGGCAGCGGACGGTACGCCTTTGTGTTCGCGCCGGGCACGTACCACCTGCACCTGCCCATCGGCTTTTACACGCAGGTGATCGGCCTGGGCGCTTCGCCGGACGCGGTGCACATCCTTGGCGACGTGCGCGTGGACGCAGCCCTGGATGACAACAACGCAACGACCACCTTTTGGCGCTCTGCCGAGGGCTTTGCCGTCACGCCGGACAGCGGCACGATGCAGTGGGCCGTGTCGCAGGCGGTGTCGTTCCGCCGCATGCACGTTCACGGCAACATGGTGCTGAACCAGCAGCACGGCTGGGCCAGCGGCGGCTGGATGAGTGACAGCGCGGTCGACGGCACGGTGGACTCCGGCACGCAGCAGCAGTGGATTTCACGCAACACCGAGTGGGGGCGCTGGACTGGTGCCAACTGGAACATGGTCTTCCTGGGTACGCCGCAGATGCCGCCCGGTGAGTGGCCCCAGCCGCCGTACACCAAGGTCGCAGCCACACCGGTCGTGCGCGAACAGCCCTTCCTGGAGCAGCAACCCGGCGGGCAACTCGCGGTGCGCATCCCTGCGCTGCAGCGCAACACCATCGGTGTCACCTGGCACGGCGGCACCACACCCGGGCGGCTGGTCCCGCTCTCGCGCTTCTACATCGCACGGCCCGATCGCGATACAGCAGCCACCATCAACAAGGCCCTGACCGCGGGTAAAGACCTGCTACTAACCCCCGGTATTTATGACCTGCAGGAACCGCTGCGTGTAACCCGTAAAGACACCACGGTGCTGGGCCTCGGCTTCGCCACGCTGCACCCGGTGCGCGGCACCGAGGCCATGACCGTGGCAGACGTGGACGGCGTCACCGTCTCCGGCCTTCTGTTCGACGCGGGCGAGCAAAAATCGCCCTCGCTGCTGCACGTGGGCACCGCAGGCTCACACCGCGCGCACACGACCGGATCCACCGTGCTGCACGACGTGTTCTTTCGCGTGGGCGGCGCAGCGGCGGGCAAGGTGGCGGCAAACCTTGTCATCGACAGCGATGACACAGTCGTCGACCACACCTGGATCTGGCGCGCCGACCACGGCCTGAAAGGTGCGAGCAGCGTGGGCTGGACCGTGAACGAGAGCGACAACGGCCTGGTCGTGAACGGCAATCGCGTCACGGTCTACGGCCTCTTTGTGGAGCACCACCAGCAATATCAGGTGCTCTGGAACGGCGAGGCGGGCCGCACCTACTTCTACCAGTCAGAAATCCCGTACGATCCGCCCACGCAGGCAGCCTGGACCGACAGTAACGGCGCAAAAGGCTGGGCCAGCTACAAGGTGGCCGACACCGTGCGTCAGCACGAGGCGTGGGGAGTGGGCGTGTACAGCGTCTTCCGCCACCCTGACGTGCTGCTGGACCGCGCCATTGAAGTGCCGCGCACCGAAGGCGTGCGCTTCCACCACATGATTACCGTCGCGCTCGACAACCTCGGCGCCATCCTCAATGTGATCGACGACACGGGCGGCAGCACACAAACCAAACCGCGCGTCACGCCCAAGGTGGCGGAGTTTCCCGCACCTATGCAGCCCGCAAACACCACGCGGTAGCCATATCTCGTGGCGGACTGCCGCTTTCGGCAGCCCGCGACGGTGCGTAGCTAGTCGTGCATGGTGGCAAACATGTCCAAGAACTGCTGGTACTTGCCATCCCGTTCCGCAGTGCGCAATGGCTTGACGTGGTCCACGAGGATTTCGCCCTTGTCGAAGCTATTGCGCTCCAGCAGCGCCACCACTTCGGCGGTGTACTGGTCCAGCGGCATGGCACGCGGATCGCTGGCCTGCTTGGGTCCGCCTAGCTCGGTTTGCACGTAGGGCGGTGCCAATTCCAGCACTTCCACGCTCGTGTTGCGCAGCTGCACGCGAAGCGCATCCAGCCAGTTGTGCATAAAGGCCTTGGTGGCGCTGTACACCGGGCCTGGCGGGTAAGGCACAAAGGCCAGGCCAGAGGTAGTCACCATTAGGGTTGCGTGCGGTTGCGCGCGCAGGGTGGGCAGCAGCGCCGCCGACAGTTGCACCACGCCCGTGATATTGGTCTGGATCGTGCTGAACGCCCGAGACAGGTCGATGGTGTCGGCAGTGTAGTCTTCGAGACCCGCAATCCCTGCGTTGTTGATGAGGACGTTCAGAGCGGGAAATTGCGCCTTCACAGACTCTGCAAAGGTCGCAATGGCGGCACTGTCGCTCAGGTCTACGGCAATGCCTGCCATGCCCGGGTTGCGCGCGGTGACCTCATCCAACAGAGCTTGCCGCCGGCCTGCAACGATGACGGTGTTGCCCTTGCCGTGCAGCGCTTCTGCCAACGCCCGGCCGATGCCGCTGGTGCCGCCGGTAATCAGGATCGTGTTGCCGCTAATCTTCATGGTCGCTCCCTTTGCTGCGTAGCTAGATGCGGCACAAAGGCGGCCCGCTGCAGAAATCTGGTGGTGCTCCGGTAGACTTGAGTAAGCCGCATACCCCATGCCCACCGTCGAACTCGAACACATCCGCAAAGTGTATGAAAGCAAGGTCGCCGTGGCCGGGCTGTCGCTGGTCATTGAGCCGGGCACCATGTTTGGCCTGCTGGGGCCGAACGGCTCGGGCAAGACGTCCAGCATCCGCATGATGATCGGCATCACCATCCCGGATTCCGGCACCGTCAAGCTCTTTGGCAAACCGTTCCAGCGCGATATGCTGCAGCGCGTGGGCTACCTGCCGGAAGAGCGCGGCCTGTACAAGAAGATGAACGTGCTCGAGCAAATCGTTTTCATGGGCCAGCTGCGCGGGCTGAGTGCCGCTGAGGCGCAAAAGCGCGGCAAAGCCTGGGCCGAGCGGCTGCAGATTACCGAGGCCCTGCCCAAGAAGACTGAAGAGCTGTCCAAGGGCATGCAGCAGAAAATCCAGTTCATCTGCACGCTGCTGCACGACCCGGAACTCATCATCATGGACGAACCGTTCAGCGGCCTGGACCCGGTGAACGGTGCCTTGCTGCAGGACACCCTGCTCCAGCTGCGCGCAGCGGGTAAAAGCATCCTGTTCTCAACGCACCGCATGGACCAGGTGGAGCGCATGTGCGACAGCATTGCCCTTATCCACCGTGGCGAAGTTGTCCTGGCAGGCACCATGCGCCAGATCAAGAGCGAGTACCCGCGAAACCGTGTGGAGATGGCGTACGAGGGTGACGAGCGCTTTCTACAGCACCCGTCGGTGGAGTCGCACAAGCAGTACGGCGGCGTGGCCAATCTCAAGCTGAGCGGTGCACAGCCCGACGCGCAGCCGCTGCTGGCAGAGGCTGTGCGCAACGGCACCCGCATCACGCGCTTCGAGGTCAAGGAGCCGACGCTGGAAGAGATCTTTATCGAGCGCGTAGGAGGTGCCGTCGATGCATAATGTGTGGCTGATTGCACGGCGCGAGTACCTCGAGCGCATCCGCACTCGTGGCTTTCTGATTGCCACAATTCTCATTCCGCTGCTGATGGGCGGCGGCATTGCGACGTCCATCCTGATCGCGAAGCACGCGAAGTCGAATTCGCGCATCGTCATCGTGTCGCAGGACATGCGCCTGGGCCAAGACCTGAAGGAGCAGTTGGCGCGCGACACCGACGGCGGCATGCAGGTGAACCTGATTTCGCCGCCCAGTGCGAACACCCGGCCCTCGCTGGAGCGCATGATCCACAAGAAGGATCTGGACGGCTATATCACGCTGACACCGGTAAATGGCGGGCGTCCGCAAATTACCTACCGGCAGGGCTCGTCTGCCGACCTGGCCACGCGCGAGACGGTGCAGGAAAGCCTGGGCAAGGTGTTGGAGCGCGAACGCCTGATTCAGCAGGGCATGAGTTCCAAAGACGTGGACGCGATGATGCGTCCCGTGGAAATGACCAGCAGCAACGCCGCACCCGAGGACAATACCTCCGCCAATTTCGCCGGAGCGTACACGCTCTTCTTTCTCATGTACCTCGTCATCATGCTCTACGGCATGAACGTAGCGCGCAGCATCATTGAAGAAAAGACCTCGCGCGTCTTTGAGGTCATGCTGGCCACGGTCAAACCCGCCCAAATGATGGCGGGCAAAGTCATCGGTGTGGGCTCGGTGGGGCTCACGCAGGTCAGCATCTGGATGCTGGCCGCCGTGCTGCTGACGGCCACGCCCATCATGGCGTACCTGCTGGGCGCGGGCGCGCACATCAGCCTGTCGGCAGCGCAGGTGGCGTACTTCCTCGTGTTCTTCCTGCTGGGCTACCTGCTCTACTCGGCGATGGCCGCCGCTCTGGGTGCCATGACCAACTCCGAGCAAGAGTTGCAGCAGCTAAATATGTTCCTGGTTATGCCGCTGGCCGCCTGCATGGTGGCGCTGCCGCTGGTGCTCAACGCGCCGGCTAGCCTGCCCGCGCGCATCATATCCTTTATCCCGTTCTGCGCGCCGCTGCTGATGTATATGCGCATCTCGGTATCGCCGGTACCCTGGTATGAGATTGTCGGGTCGATCGCCGTCATGGTGGCGACCATCTACGCCGTGCTGTGGGTCAGCAGTCGCATCTACCGCGTGGGCATCCTGATGTACGGCAAAAAACCGAACCTCACTGAGATTCGCCGTTGGCTGCGGTACAGCTAGCAGCAGCCAACGGCAGGACACCCTTTTAAACACTTACCAACCCGGCCGCTGACTCAGTGAACATCCAGCGCCACAATGCGCGCGGCTCCAGCGATACCGTCATCGACGTCGGTCTCCAGCACGGCCTCAAAGTCGTGGTTGCGATTCTTGTAGCCGATGCGCCGCTCCAGGTCGCGGACCTGAGCCGGGTCGGCCAGAAACTCACCTGCGGAGGCCGTGCCGCTCATGCCGATGCCTGCCACCAGCATGGTCACGCGCCCCAGCGCCTCACTGTGGACGCGGGCAATCAGCGCATAATCGTGGTTCACAACCGTCATCTTGTCCAGCAGGCGCACCGACCAGCGCTTGTCGGCCGGGGTCCGTGCGTCCTGGATGTAGTACTCGTCGCTATCGCTGCCGGCAAAGTGGAAGCGCAGCGGTTTCAGCAGCCGCAGCGTCCACTGGTTGTCCAAGCCCCCAATGAACACGGTAGGCCCCTCACGAAAGTCGTTGAGATTGCTGCCGACGTTCAGGCGCACCCGCACGGGCCGGTGTTGCTGTTCCACGACCGAGCTCAGCTTCATCATGGCCAGCACGTCGGAGTAGACGACGTTCTCTCCCAGCGTCTGGTGGTCCAGGAACGATCCATCGTTCGGCACCGCAGGCCCGGCAATGTCAATGGCATGCGCGATGGCCTCCTCTGTGGTCCACGCCTGGCCTACACCGTTCTTTTTAATACTGATGGGCAGGCAAAACGTCACAGGCCCGTCTTCGGCAAAGATAGGTGACCACAGGCGATCCATGGCTGACCTGTGGCCGAACGGACCCAGCACCACGAAGGCACAGAGCATGATGGCGGCGGCTGCGCTGCCAAGCCACCACCAAAGCAGCGGCTTGCGCAGGGTAGTCCGCTGTCGGCGTGCAGCCGGTTTTAAACGCGGCACCACTGCATCCACGGGAGTGCTGACAGCCACGTCCTCTTCCGGCGGCGGCAGCAGCACGGCATCGAAGAGCGAGGTGCGCGGCAGTGAGAACTCCGGCACATACGATCCGGGGTTCAGCTCGATCCGCACCTCAGACGTGTGCGCCGTCTCCTGGTAGTACTGCGCGATGCGTTTGCGTATCTCGGCGATGGTCACCCGTACGACGGGGTCGGCTGCAGTGTCATAGTCAGCGGCCCTGCCAAATACCTCTACGCCCAGGGTGCGCTCTTTCAGAGAGGCGGCCTGGCCCTCCAGCGTCTGCTGCACAACGTAGCGCAGCAGGGCCGGGTAGCGGCGGCTGTTGCGGAAGTGCCCAGATTGGAGCAGTCGCTCCAGCTGAGCACGCACCTGCTCATCCTCTACCCGGGCCAATCTGTCTTCCAGCTGCGTTATTAGAGCTCCGATGGGTCTCGCCTCTCAATCCGCAAGCAGCTTAGGCGCTCTTTACAAGTCTTTGCAAGCACCCTTAACAAGGTTTTTACCTGCCAAACGGCGCGTGGTTCCTCTCTTTACACCCCCCTTCATACCCGATGGACCTGAAATGTGCTGAACAGCAATGCATACGGTTCGATGGTTAGCAGTAACAATCCCCGGCGCGGCAATTCTTCGCAGCGCAACGACATAGCTCAACCTAGGACACCGACGTATGACTCAGAGCACCATCTTCCGGACAGGCCACACCGTAACCCGCCGCCATCTTTCCCATGCCGCCGTTCTGTTTGCGCTTGCAGGCACAACGCTGGCCCATGCCCAGCTGACCACCGCAGACATCGTCGGCACCGTCACGGACCCCACCGGTGCAGTGGTCGCAAACGCACAGGTCGTCGTAAAGAACCTTGACATCAACGTCAGCCGTACCGTGACTACCGGCAGCAGCGGCGACTACGCTTTCAATTTGCTGCAGCCCGGCCACTACAGCGTGACCGTGACCGCAACCGGCTTTAAGGCCATTCTGGTCAAGGACCTGGCTATCGAGGCAGGTGACCGAGCCCGCTCGGACGCTGCCCTGCAGACCGGTGACACCAGCGAAACCATCAGCGTCGAAGCGCAGACGCCGCTGCTGCAGTCGGAAAATGCCACTGTCAGCACCACCGTCACCTCGCAGGCCGTGCAGGATCTGCCGCTGAACGGTCGCAATTACGTTCAGCTGGTTCAGCTGGTGCCGGGTGCAAATGAGGGTCCGGGCAATGGCCTGACCTCCGGCGCACGCCCCGACGACCGCCGTCAGAGCTCCAGCATCTCCGTCAACGGCCAGGACGACACGCTGAACAACTTCACCATTGACGGCTTCGACAACAACGAGCGCGTCATCGGCACCAGCGGCGTGCGGCCCAATGTCGAAGGCATGCAGGAGATCAGCGTTCAAACCAACAGCTACGCGCCAGAAGCAGGCCGTACCGCCGGCGGCGTCATCAACGTGGTCACGAAGTCCGGTGGCAACCGCTTCCATGGCAGTGCGTATGAGTACTTCCGCAACGACATTTTCGATGCGCGCCAGGTGAAGCAGACTACCGGGCGCAAGCCGGAACTCCGTCAGAACCAATTTGGCGGCAGCATCGGCGGACCCATCTTTAAGGACCGCACCTTCTTCTTTGGTGATTACGAGGGGCTGCGGCAGGTCAGCGGCGTCACCTACCAGAGCACCGTGCCCACCCTTGACGAGTACAACAACATCAACAGCTTGAACGGCGGTTCGCCTGCAAACCTGGTTGCCAACGGCAACGGCACACAGGGCCGCACCATTGATCCGATTGCGCTGAACTACCTCAAGTTGTTCCCCGCGCCCAACACAGGTGCTGTTGGTCAGTTGACGCAGAACTACGTCATCAGCCCTAGCCGCGTATCGAACAGCAACGTCTTCGACGTGCGTGTCGACCATCACTTCAACTCCAACAACCTGTTCTTCGGCCGCTACACCTATAACAAAGTCGATAGCACCATCCCGCCCGCACTGGGCACGGTCAACGGCCTGCAGATTTCCGGCGGTCGCTACATCTTTGCCGGTCCGGCCACCGATGCGGCGCAGCAGTTCGCCTTCGATTACACGCATATCTTCAGCGGCAACTTGCTTGTCGACTTGAAGGCTGGCTTCACCCGCATCAACAACCTGTCACTACCGCTGAACTATGGCCAGAATGCCGACACCAAGGTGGGCTTTGGCGGCAACATGAACTTCAATGCCACCAGCAATGTGCTGACGCCGATCTCCTTCGGTCCATTTAGCGACATTGGTGACGGTGCCTACGTACCGCTGCAGGACATCGACAATACCTTCCAGTACGCGGGCATCGTTAATTACACGCGCGGCAGCCACAGCTTGAAGTTCGGTGTCAGCTACATCCGCCGCCAGGCCCGCAACCTGCAGAGTGCGTTTCCCGCAGGCCAGTTCGGCTTTGGGCTGACCACCGATAACTGCAATCCTGGGACGGGTTATGACAACACCAAGAGTGCCTGCACGAACATAAATGGCGTAAACAACACTGCGAGCTCAAAAAC
>CALMOM010000078.1:9936-29240 GCA_937873305.1 uncultured Terriglobus sp. | reverse complement strand
ACACACGAGAGGACAACCAGCTTGGCAGTTCGCTGGTGGGAGCATTCTCTTCCTCCAGTCGCAACTACAACATCAACACGCCGGACTACCGCACGTTTGAGCCCAGCGTCTTTCTGCAGGACAGCTGGAAGGCTACGCAAAACCTGACGCTGGTGTACGGCGTACGGTACGACATCTTTACACCGTTTACAGAGCGCCACGGCTACATCTCGAACTTTAACTTTACCCAGGCACTTGGGCTTAACAGCACCAACATTGGCCAGGCGTTGCAGGTGGCGAACGTCAACGGCGTAAATGCCAACGCAGGCATTGGCTCTGACTACAAGGATGTAGCACCTCGGGTGGGCTTCGCCTGGTCGCTGGCACCGAATACGGTGCTGCGTGGCGGCTATGGGCTTAGCTATTTTCCGGGCAACTACACGTCCAATGCCGACCTAAAGAATGCCCCGTTCGTCTCGGTGTACTCGCCAAACTGCCTTTCCTCAGCCGCCTATTCCATCCAGACAACGTCGCAGGCCAATGGCGGCGGTGGCATTAGTCCCAATGCGATCAACAGAAACTGCGCCAATGTGCCTGGTGCTTTTGCCACATTTGACCAGGGATTGCCGCTACCCGCGGCACAGAACATCAACAGCCCTAATCTGTCCTTCACGGCCGAAGATCCACGCTTCCGGCCTGCGCTCATCCAGCAATTCAACCTGCAGGTGCAGCAGCAGTTCGGGCCCAACGTGCTGACCATCGGCTATGTCGGCAACATTGGCCAGCACCTGCCGCAAACAATCAACGACATCAACGTGCCAAAGCCAGCCGACACCGTCACCCTCAACCCGCAAACAGGGCAGCCGAACTTCTCCAGCGCCCGCCCGCTCAGCGTTATCCTGCCGAACCTCACCGGTGTTAATTGGCTGGTGAGCGAGGGTGTTTCCAACTACAGCGCCCTGCAAACATCGTTCCAGCGCCGTTTGACCAACGGTCTGTCGTTTGACGCAAACTACACCTGGGGCCGCGCCGCCAACGACGTGACCGGCTTCTCACAGGAAGGTTCGCAGGGTGCCTACAACGCCGATCCGACACGCATCCGGCAGATTGACTATGGCATCGCAGAGAACGATATCCAGAACCGCTTTGCCCTGTCGCTGAACTATGCACTGGCCGGCAACCACCACTTTGGCAATGCACTCGAGAGCGCGGCGCTGGGTGGCTGGCAGGTCAACACCATCACCGTGTGGCAGAGCGGCAAGCCGGTGTCCATCCTGAACAGTGGCAACGCTGGCGGCTATGGTAACCGGGCCACACCCATCAACAGCGGTGGGTCAGATCGGCCAAACCAGTTGCATAACCCGAACTTCGGCGGCAGCAAGTCGTTGTCGCAGTACTTCGACACAACCGCATTTGCACCGCAGCCGCTGGGCACCATCGGCACCACGCAGCGCAACGACGTCTTTGGTCCGCACTATCGGCACGTGGACCTGTCGCTCTTCAAGGATTTCCACGTCTTTGAGGGTGGTGCGCTGCAGTTCCGCGCAGAAACGTTCAACATCAGCAACACGCCCAGCTACCAGCTCACGCAGGGCAGCGGCAGCGTGCAGCTTGGCAACTCCAACTTCGGCCAGGTAACTGACGTCGACAGCAACTACACGCCGCGGCTTGTCCAGTTCGCTCTCAAGCTCAACTTCTAATCTGCATTCGGTTTCTACCCCTGGCCGGACAGTGACCCTGTCCGGCCCTTTTTTGTAGAAGTGCCACATCGGCTGGGCTGTGGCAGCAGCACCCCGCTGCCGCTGTACCATCGAAACAGATTCAATGTACGCCGACGCCACCCCCACCGCGACTCCTGCTGCTGAAGCGTTCCACTCGCTTGCCTCTGCGGGCCACACCCTGATCCCGGTCTACCGCACCGTCACCGCAGACCTGGACACGCCGGTGTCGGTCTTTCTGCGCATCGCCCAGCACGAGCCGGAGGCGTTTCTGCTGGAGTCGGTGGAGGGCGGCGAGCGCATTGGGCGCTACACGTTTATCGGCATTCGGCCATATAAGAAATTGGTCTCGCGCGGCACTGCTCTGACTGCAACTGCTGGCGGTGAAAGCCGGACCTTCACCGGTGATGTGTTTGACGAGTTGAAGCATGCGCTGAGCGAGCACCGGCCCGCCAAACTGCCTGGGCTGCCACCCTTCACCGCCGGTGCCGTGGGTTTTTTTGCGTATGACGTCGTGCGCCAGATTGAGCGGCTTCCATCCACAGCGCTGGACGAACTCGGCGTGCCGGATGCGTGCCTCATGTTCTTTGACGAGGTGCTCGCCTTCGACCACGTGAAGAAGGAAATTTTCCTCATTCTCACGGCAGACCTCCTGCGCCAGCCAGATGTAGACGCCGCCTATGCCACCGCGCTCGACCGGCTCAACCGGCTGGAGCAGCAACTAGCTCAGCCGCTGACACCGCCCGCCAAGACAGCGGTGGCTGGTCCGCTGGAGTTGACGCCACGCACCCCACGCGCTGACTACATGGCCGCTGTCAGCCGCATCAAGGAGTACATCGCCGCGGGCGACATCTTCCAATGCGTCTTGTCGCAGCGCTTCGACTGCACACCCGGCGTCGACCCGTTTAAAATTTATCGCGCCCTGCGCATTGTGAACCCGTCGCCGTACATGTATTTCCTGCGCTTCCCCATGGCCGCACCTGGCACCGCAGAAGAGACACCGGCGCACATCGTGGGCTCGTCGCCGGAGCTGCTGGTGCGTGTGCACGACGGCCGCATCGAGTACCACCCCATCGCTGGCACCCGCCCGCGCGGCGCGGACGAGGCTGCTGACCGAGAGCTGGAGCAGGACCTATTGCACGACGAGAAGGAAGTCGCCGAGCACGTGATGCTGGTGGACCTGGGTCGCAACGATGTGGGCCGTGTCAGCCGCTTTGGCTCCGTCGAGGTCAAAAAGCTCATGTTCATTGAACGCTACTCGCACGTCATGCACCTGGTGAGCGCGCTCGAAGGGCAACTGCGCGAGGGCATGGCACCGGTCGATGCCTTCCGTTCGTGCTTCCCCGCGGGCACCTTGTCCGGCGCGCCCAAAATCCGCGCCATGGAGATCATCGAAGAGCTGGAACCCACACGCCGCGGCGTCTACGGCGGCAGCATCTTTTACGCCGACTTTAGCGGCAATCTCGACAGCTGCATCGCCATCCGTACACTCTTCATGCACGGCGAACGTGGCTACATCCAGGCGGGCGGCGGCGTGGTGGCAGACTCCGTGCCGGAAGCCGAGTTCGACGAAACCGTGAACAAGTCCAAAGCGGTGGTGCGTGCCATTGAACGCGCGCGTTCAAGGTAAATGCATGATTTCGCGAATTCTCAGCACCTTTGTTTTCGTAGCTGTGGTTAGGGTGCCTGCCTCGCCACAAGAACTAAAGCAAGCACCAGCTGAGGTATATGACACCTACAACGCCGTGCTTGCCGGGATGAAGTTCCCAGTTGCTGACCCGCACATCGGCATAGCTGACACCACCCTCAATACAGGTTGCGGTGAGGCATCACGAAACCCCGTACTCATGAATAACTGCGGCATGTTTATCCCACCCGCTACTGCGGATGGAATCTATGCTGAGGCTCGCGAGGCTTGGCCCGCCTTATCAGGTGAAGCGTGGACGGATTTAGTTCAGCGAAGCAGGACGAGCGCTCACCTTAACGACAGCTTTGTTACACCCTTTCAGCATCGCCTGAGTGACCTCAAAAGCACAGGAAAAGGCCCTTGGGAAAGTCCAAATGCCTGGTTGTTCTTTTCAAACGTAGGCTTTAACAAGAAACACAATCAAGCACTGCTCTACATTCAGGTCTTCTCTTACACACCTCGCGTTCCGACTGGTGGTGATTTATTCCTGCTTAAACTCGCGCCCAGCGGTAAGTGGCAGGTTGATGGCAGACTAACCCTGATCCAAATAGCAACTGACACGGCGAAGGGCACCCAATCATGAGCAACATCGAGTACGCCCACTTCACCTTGGCCGACATGAGCACCAGCGACAGTTACAAGCTGATCGCCTCGTTGGTCATGCCCAGGCCCATCGCCTGGATCACGTCGATTGATACACACGGCACCGTGAACGCCGCGCCGTATTCCTTCTTCAACCTCCTGTCGGCAGACCCGCCGCTGGCCGCCGTCGGCTTCTCCGCTGCCAGCGACCGCGAGGGCAAGGACACGCTGGCGAACGTGCGCGCCACGGGCGAACTGGTCATCAACCTGGTTAACGAGTCGCTGGCCCCGGCCATGAACGTAACGGCGGTGAACGCGCCCCGCGGCACGGATGAGGCGGTGCTGGTTGGTTTGGCCACCGCACCCTCCATTCACGTCAAGCCGCCGCGCATCGCAGAGTCGCCGGTGTCGCTGGAGTGCCGCACCTTTCAGATGGTGGAGCCGAGCGCAAGCAGCACCATCCTGCTGGCGCAGATCCTCGAAGTGCATGTGCGTTCCGACGCCTTCAGCAATCGCGAGCGTCTCCATGTGGACCCAAGCGTGTTGCAGCTGGTAGGCCGCATGCATGGGGGCGGGGGCTACTGCACCACGCGAGACGTGTTTGAACTGGACCGTCCTACGTGGCCCAAGGACCCGGATGGCAAGCCTGGCGTCTGGAAGATGGAATAACTCTCTGCGTGTGCGCGCTTAGCGCGTCTTTACTGTACTTCGTTGCCTCACTCGGCCGTGCATGGGGAGCGGCGTAAACTAGTGCGGAGGCGCGCATGGTTTTTGTGCTCGACAACTACGATTCGTTCACCTACAACCTGGTCCAGTACATGGGCGAGCTGGGGGCGGAGATGGTGGTGCGGCGCAATGATGAGCTGCAGCCCGCAGAGATTGAGGCGCTCAACCCGGACCACATCCTGATCTCGCCCGGCCCCTGCACGCCACAGGAGGCGGGTGTGTCTATCGACCTGATTCGCCATTACGCGGCAAAGGGCAAGCGGACGCCGATCCTGGGCGTGTGCCTGGGCCACCAGGCGCTGGGCGCGGCCTTTGGCGGCAACGTGGTGCGCGCACAGCGGCTGATGCACGGCAAAACCAGCCAGGTGCGGCACGATGGCCGCACCATCTTCCAGGGGCTTGAACCTGAGATGACCTGCACCCGCTACCACTCGCTGGTGGTGAGCCCTTAGGGGCTGCCAGCGGAGCTGGAAATTTCGGCCCGCACCACCGACCCAGAGGGCGAGGTCATCATGGGGCTGCGCCACCGCGAACTGCCCATTGAGGGAGTGCAGTTTCACCCGGAAAGCGTGCTGACCGCAGGCGGCAAAACCCTTATCCGCAATTTCCTGGAGTTATAAGCCAATGCTGCGCGTGTGCGTGGTGGGCCTGGCGGGTGTGCTAGTGGCGCTTGCCTCGGTCGCAGCGCAGCAGCCGCTGGGCTCCCTGAAGACTGAGGGCGCGGCGATCAGCGGGACCGTCACGGTTAGCGGCGGCCGTGCCGTCATTGCCAATTCGGGTGCCGTGGACGCGGAAGGCAGCACGGCAGAGATCTCGCTGACCCGTGGAGGAACCGTGCGGGTATGCGCCGGGGCTTCGCTGAGGCTGGCGCAGGCCGCCATCGACGTGGAGCGACCGCCATTGATCGTGGCGCTGAATCGGGGCAGCGTGGAGGTGCGTACCCGCGCCGAAAAGGATGACATCTTCGCCACCCCGGACTTCCGCATTCAAGTATCAGACGGCGCGCCGTTGAATGTCTCAATCCGCCTGGTACCAAACGGCGACACGTGCGTCGACAACGCGGGCAAGGATGCGCCAATCCTGCATGTGACCGAGGCCTTTGGAACGGGCGCGTATTTCATTCAGCCTGGTCAGCACGTCCTGTTTGAGCACGGCAGCCTGCAGGAGGTGGTGGACCACGAAACCAGCAGTTGCAGCTGCCCCAAAACCGAGCCGCTGGTGCTGGCCGGTAAGGGCAAGCACGGCAACGGGGTAGTGACCGAAGCGGCCCGCAACAACCCCTTTCCCGAGGCGGAGAGCCAGGGTCTAGTCAAGCCGACCGTGCCGCAGGCTCCGCCCGACGAGACGCATGTGCAGGTGTCCACCGTGCTGAACTACAGCGCCGCCACCAACGCGGTGACCGGGCCGCCCGGCCAGACTACCGCGGCGGACGCGTTGACTTCGCCGGGCAGTGCGGCAGCGAGCGACACCGCACCCAGCCGCCCACCGGCAACACCGACCCCTGCCGTCAGATCCGGTTCCGCCCCATCCGGAACTGCGGGTGCAGACGCAAAGGCGGAAGGTTCGACGGCTGCCCATGTGCAATCTTCCGCCCCACCGCCAGCCGGGCCGAATCCAATTCGCGCATTTGGCCGCTTCTTCCGGCACCTATTCGGAAAGTGATCATAGAGTGCACCGCACGCTACAATCAGGGTGCAAATCGCATACGAATGCGACACATTCTGCACTGCTTCGTGCAGCAAAACAGCGAAAACTACACGTTCCATGTGTAGATTTGAGCTCTAAAAAGATACGTTTAGGAGTCCTTTTATGGCGATTCCCGCCACCCAAATGCGTCCCGGCATGGTCATAAAGCACAACGACAAGCTCCATTCGGTTTTTGCCGTGGAACACCGTACCCCCGGCAACCTCCGCGCCTTTATCCAGGCCAAGCTGCGCAACCTGGAATCGGGTGCCATGTTCGAGCACCGCTTCCGCTCCGGCGACGCCATTGAGCGCGTGATTGTCGACGACGTGCAGATGGAATTTCTCTACAACGACGGCGACGAGTACGTGTTCATGGACATGAACAACTTTGAGCAGACCACGCTGGGCCGCGATATTCTGGGCGACGCCGTGGACTACATGCTGCCCAACATCAAGATCGACATCAGCTTTATCGACGGCAAGCCGGTGGGTGTGGAGCTGCCCAACGTGGTGGAAATGACCGTGGTGGAAACGGAGCCGGGCATCCGGTCGGCCACCGCATCGTCCGTCACCAAGCCCGCAAAGACGGAAACCGGGCTAACGGTGCAGGTGCCAGCCTTCATCAACGAGGGCGAGAAGATCCGCATCGACACCGCGGAAGGCGCATACATGAGCCGCGCCTAGCTGAGATGAACAGACTTGACTTCCAAGCCATTGCCTACCAGCGTCTCCACGAGGCAGAACACTTGCTGGTAGGCCGGTATTTTAGTGGCGCTTACTACCTTGCGGGATACGCCGTTGAATGTGCCCTGAAAGCATGTGTCGCAAAGCAGACCCAACTGCACGACTTTCCGCCTGACCTAAGTACGGTTAGAGAGATCTATACGCATAGTCTGGTCAAGTTGCTCAGGATTGCAGGGCTCGAACAGAGCCTTACCCGTCATGAGTCTTCAGGCCTGAGGCGAAAGTGGGCGACCGTGCAAGAGTGGAATGAAAACAGTAGGTACCAGATCGTGAGCCAGGAAGACACAACGTCTATGCTGGATGCGGTTGGCAATCGGGACGAGGGAGTACTGTTATGGCTGACTCAGCACTGGTAGGTCTTGATGTAGCTGCTGGCGAGAAAGCACTGCAGGCGCTTGCCGGTGCTGGTATTCAACCTGTGGTAGCTTTATGGGCCAAGACAAGCGATTACGAGGAACCACGTCTTTTTATTGCAGCGCCAGAGTTCGAGACGATTTCCAAACTCGAAGCACATGGGCTCATTGATGCGGCTGTTCAGCCGGTATTTGCGTGGGCTGTCCCTAACTTCGTTGTTCTACGTTTAAGAGACAGGTTCGTTTCAGCCCTAAGGGCGACGTTTGGCGCTGCCGCGAACGTCACCGGTATGCGGCTGGGCGGACAGGTTTTTGGCGACCGTTACATTGAAGATGCGTATGTGTACCGCATCCAGTAGCCTGCGTCGGATGGGTATCGCGCGGCATGGATTAATAGCGAAGTCACTACTTCTCTGAACGGCGGGGTCGAACGCAGTGAGCAAACTTACTTCGAAGACGCTCTGCTCTACGCTTTGTGCGCTTGTCCTGACCGCGTCACGCTTTCATGCTCAGATGTTAGCCACACCGCCCGGTGGTAATCCGGTGCCGTGGGCTGCTGTGTCCATTCACCCCAGCGACGCTGCCCGCGACAGAACGAACGATGGCTGGGCCGGGCAGCCGAATGGCTTTACTGCGCAGGGCGCTTCGCTGCTGAAGCTGCTTTCGAGGGGCTATAACTTTGGCTTCTTGCCGTTTCGCACCGCCGAAGTGGATGGGCTGCCCGCCTGGGCGCAAGAGACACGCTATGACGTGCGTGCCCGTGTGGATGCAGACGATGTCGAGAGCTTCCGCAAACTGTCCGGCATGAAGGCGGCAGACACGCTGGCAGCCTTTGCCGCGCGGCAGTACACCGGCCAGATGCTGATGGTACAGGCCATGCTGGCGGAGCGATTTCACTTGAAAGCGCATTATGAGCTTCGGCCACGGGCTGTGTACCTGCTCACGGCGAGCAGGAACGGTTCGCATCTGCGACCCACCACCACTGCACCCGAGGATGGTTCGCTGAGCTACAGCAGTGACGGGCAGGTGTCAGCAAAGGGCGTTCCAATGGTGCTGATCGCCACGTTGCTGGCCTACCCTGCGGAACGCGCTGTGGTGGACCACACCGCGCTGCCGGGCCGGTTCGACTTCAAATTACATTTCGCCCCAAATAATGCCGGTGTGGCGCCGGAGCCATCGACCGACCCGGACTTTTTCACGGCCGTGCGGCAGGAGCTTGGCTTGCGCCTGGAGAGCGGCCGGGCCGATGTGCCGGTGCTGGTGATCGACCACATCGAACCGCCAACGGGGAACTGAAAGCATCGCCTTGGTGCAGGCTACTCACCAAGCCACACTCCGTGCAACACAAGGCCTGCCGGAACGAAGTACAACGAACAGTGAGAACGAGCCTTGCGCATTGTTGCGGCGGCAGGCGCGTACATGAGCCGCGCTGGATGCGATTTGTTGAGAGAGAATGGGTGCGCCAGAGTATCGGCGAAATCATGGTTGTGGAGTCGAAACGTGAAGAGACTATCCCGGACTCTGCTTCGCTCTCTGCTGTGCGGCTCGGTTCTAGCTCTTTCGTTGGCGCGCGCGCAGGCACCGGCCGCTACGCCGCCCGGCGGCAACCCGGTCCCGTGGGCCGCGGTTTCAATTCATCCGAGTGACCCCGCGCGCGACAAGGGACATGACAATTGGGACGATCATGCGAACGGATTCAGCGGTCAAGGCATGACCTTAGTGGAGTTGCTGTCGCAAGGCTACCGATTCAGCTTTCTGCCGTTTCGCGACGAGGCCATTGTAGGGTTGCCAGCCTGGGCACACGAGGCACGCTACGACGTTCGTGCCGTGGTGGACAGTGATGATGTGGCTGCGTTCCACAAGCTGTCCAGTATGCAGATGGCGGATTCGTTGGCGGCGTTTTCAGCGCGACAGTACACCGGCGAGATGCTGATGTGTCAGACGCTGCTCTCCGAGCGCTTTCATCTCAAGGCGCACTATGAATTCCGTCCGCAAGCTGTGTACCTGCTGACCGTAGACAAGGGCGGCCCGCACCTCAAGACCACCACCAACGGCGCCAACGAGGGCGGCCTGCAGTTCGGCAACGGCAACCTGGCAGGCAAGGGTGTGCCCATGTATTTGATGGCAAATATCCTGTCGTACCCGGCAGAGCGCGAGGTGCTAGATCGTACCGCGCTGCCGGGCCGGTTCGACTTTGAGTTGCACTTTGCGCCCAGCAACGCGGGTGTGGCGACGGAGCCTTCCACCGAGCCGGACTTTTTCTCGGCCGTGCGGCAGGAGCTTGGCTTGCGGCTGGAGAGTGGCAGGGCCGATGTGCCGGTGCTGGTGATCGATCACATCGAGCAGCCGACTGAAAACTGAGGGCATCGTTTTCCAGGCAGAGACGCAGCAACGGCAAGCCGACGCGCATCTGAAGGGCTATGCGAACGCACACCCTTAAGACCGATCGGCTCAAGCTCACCTACGAGGAATCCGGACCGAAGAACGGCAAGCCGTTGATGCTGCTGCATGGCTGGCCTGACTCGCCGCGCACGTGGGACAAGGTGTTGCCCGCGCTGCAAGAGGCGGGGTACCGCACGGCGGTGCCATACCTGCGGGGCTACGGCAAGTCGGAGTTCCGGTCGCACCTGTTTGGGCGCAACCCGCGGCACACCGGCCAGCCGGTGGCGTTCGCGCAGGACGTGATTGATCTTGCGGATTCACTGAAGTGGAGCACGTTCGACTTTGTGGGGCATGACTGGGGTGCGCGCACGGCCCACGCACTGGCAGCGCTCTTTCCGCAGCGGTTGCGGCGCATGGTAACGATTGCCGTGCCATTCGAGCCCGGCCCTGGTCAGCCACCCAAGCTGCCGCAGGCGCAGGCGTTCTGGTACCAGTGGTTCCTGTGCTCCAAGCCAGGCGAAACGGCATTTCGCGCGGACCCAGTGGCTTATGGCAAGCGCCAGTGGGACACGTGGAGCCCTGAGGGCTGGTACTCCGCCGGCGACCTGGCCGAGGCAGCGAAGAGCTGGACGGGCGACGACTTTGCCGACGTGGTGCTGCACAGCTACCGTTCGCGCTGGGGCCATGCGGAGAAAGACCCGGCCTATGCCGTTCTGCAGACTCGTTTTGAGAGCACGGTGACGCTGGGCGTACCCACGCTGCTGCTGCACGGCCTGCAGGACCGCTGCGAGCTGGCGGAGACTACGGATGGGGCGGGCAAATACTTCACCGCCGGCTACAAGCGTGTGCTGCTGGACGGTGTGGGCCATTTTCCGCAGCGCGAAGCCCCCGACCGTACGGCACAGGAGATTCTGGCGCATCTCAGCGGCGGCGAGCAGTGAGCCAAGACGTGCTGACGCGGCACTACCAGGTGGAGGGACGCGTGCAGGGTGTGGGATTCCGCTGGTATGTGCAACGTGAGGCGGCAGAACTAGGCCTGCGCGGCTGGGTGCGCAACACCGATGCGGGGCACGTGGAAGCCATTGCCGCGGGCAGCCCGGAACAGTTGCAAGACCTGGAGGCTGCCCTCAACAAGGGATCGCGTGGCAGCCGGGTGGACCGGGTCCGCATGCATGACCTTCTTGATGGGGAAGGCGACAACCTGCGCAGCTTCGAGATTGAAGGTGCCGTTTAGGGCAAGGTCGGCTTGCCCAGAACACCCGGCGCTTTTTTTGCTGCCATGGTGTCCCTGCTAGACTTCAGGGTGCGGCACGTCTGCCGCAGTTTGCCGGTGTGCTCGACTGCCCGGACAAAAAGGAAGAGTTTTCTTGGACCCTGTGACCCGCACCCGCACCACGCCCCTGCCACTACGGCAGGATGGTCCGCTGGCCGTCAACACCAACGTGAGCAGCACCGCGTTTTTCGACCGCATTCAGAATGACCGCGCGCTGGCCATTCGGCTGCTGATCGCCATTGTTGCGGTGGTGCTGGTGTGCGCTGCTGTTGCCGTCACCTATACCGTGCGGTCGAACGCCGCCAGCGCCGCGCTTTCCGACGCGATGCAGGTGATGGATACGCCGGTCAGCACGCCAGACCAGCCGGTGCCGCCCAGCACCAAGAGCTTTGGCAGCACGGCAGAGCGGGCCCGTGCCGCTGCAGGGCAGTTTGGCGCAATTGCAGACAAGTACGGCATGACCCCTGCGGGCCGCAATGCACGCTACCTGCAGGCCGTCTCCACGCTGGAGGCCGGTGACAAGGGTGCTGCGGAACCGCTGCTGAAGAAGAGTGCGGACAGCGCAAACCGCGACGTGGCCACCCTGTCAGAGATGGCGCTGGCCGGGCTCTACCATGACACCGGTCGCGACGCCATGGCTGTTGACACGTACAAGAAGGTCGTGAGCAAGCCCTCGGTTCTGGTGCCAGCCGGTCTGGCGCGGCTTGACCTTGCAGCCCTCTATGAGAGCACGGGCAAATCCGCTGACGCAAAGAAGATTTATGCGGAAATCAAGGACAAGGATCCGAAGTCTGCCGCGGCCGAAATCGCAACACAGAAGCTGAGCGGCGCACCCGCTCAGTAGCGCTTCCTGGTAGGCAGTCATGGCTTCCCCCGACCAGACACCGGCATCCCTTGCACAGCTGTTCGCGCAGCGGCGTGGGCGCGGTGCCAAACGTGCTGCGACAGAGCCGATGGCGGACCGTTTGGGCCAGTTTGGGTTGTTGTTTACGGAAGTGGAAGCGGAAGCCACTGACGTAGCGCCTGTGGCGGTTGTAGCGGCACCAGAGCCTGTTGCAGTGAAGCCTGCAATCCCCGCACCCGCTGAGCGCAAGCTGTGGTCCGTCGCGGAACTGGTCAGCACGCTGCGCGGCCGCGTGGAGCGCGACTATGCGGATGTGTGGGTGGAGGGCGAGATCTCCAACTGCCGCCCGGCCCCGTCTGGCCATCTGTACTTCACCCTAAAGGACGGCGACGCGCATCTGCCGGTGGTGCTGTTCCGCAGGCAGGCAACGCTGCTGCGCTTTCGGCCAGAGGATGGCATGGCCGTGCTGCTGCGCGGGCGTGTTTCCGTGTTTGAGAGCCGCGGGCAATTGCAACTGATTGGCGAGTCGCTGGAACCGCGTGGCGCGGGCGCGTTGCAGGTGGCATTTGAGCAGCTCAAGGCCAGGCTGCGCGCCGAAGGGCTGTTCGAGCAGGAGCGCAAGCGTGCGCTGCCCGCCTTTCCGCGCACAGTGGGCGTCATCACCAGCACGCAGGGTGCGGTGCTGCACGACATTCGCACGGTGCTGCGGCGGCGGCGCGGCTGCATGAACATGCTGGTGTTCCCCGCGGCCATGCAGGGGGCCACGTGCGCCGCAGAAGTGCTGCGTGGGCTGCAGTACTTCAACACGAGCCCGCAGCACGCCGTCGACGTCATTGTGATCGCACGCGGGGGCGGCTCCGCGGAAGACCTGCAGGGCTTCAACGACGAGGCGCTGGCACGCGGGATTGCCGCGTCAGTGCTGCCGGTGGTCAGCGCGGTGGGCCATGAGACGGACTTCACCATTGCGGACTTTGTGGCGGATTTGCGCGCGCCCACACCATCCGCTGCGGCGGAGCTGATTACCGCTGCACAGCACCGCGTAGAGGAGCGTGTACAGGCGCTGGAGGCACGGCTGCTGCGCGGCATGCGCTTTCAGCAGATGCATGCACAGCAGCGCTTTGCCCGCCTGAATGCGGCGGCGACATTCGGCAGGATGGCGGATGTGCTGGGCCGCAGACAGCAGCGCGTGGACGAGCGGCGCTTTCGGCTGGAAACCGCGATGCGCAGCCTTTTGCAGCTGCAGGGCAGCTGGGTGCGCGAACTTGGCACGCGCGTGCAGGCACAGGATGTGAGCCGGGGTGTGGCGCGGGCGCAGGACAAGAGCCGGGCGCTGCACGAGCGGCTGTTGCGCGCAGGCGCGGAGGTTGCGTCCCGCGAACGGGGACGGGTGCAGCGTGCCGAGGATCAGTTGCAGCGCGTGGGCGGGATGTTTACGCAGGCGCGGCGTGCGCGGGTACTGCAGAGCGAAAAGCACTTGCGTGCGCTATCGCCACTGGCCGTGCTACAGCGTGGCTATTCGCTGAGTTTCCGCGCGGATGGAACGCTGCTGCGGTCTGCCGATGACGTCCGTATGGGCGACAGCATCACCACGCGGCTGCACGCGGGCACGGTGCGTTCGCGCGTGACCGAGACTGAAATGCAATCGAAAAACGAGGCAGGATGAGACAGCTGTTTGGAACTGACGGCATTCGTGCCGTCGCTGGTGTGGCACCGCTGGATCGGCGTACCGTGTTCGCAGTGGGCGTGGCGCTGGCGCACCACATTGGCAAGGGTGGCGAGCAGCCGCGCGTGGTGCTGGGCATGGACACGCGCGAGTCGAGCCCGTGGATTGCGGCGACCCTGACGGCGGGCCTGCGGCAGGGCGGTGCGCTGGTGGAGAGTGCCGGCGTCATCACCACGCCTGCCATCGCCTTTTTGACGCGTGCTCACGGCTTTGGCGCGGGCATCGTGATCTCCGCCTCGCACAATCCGTGGCAGGACAACGGCATCAAGGTCTTCGGGCCGGACGGCTACAAGCTGCCGGATGCGACCGAGCTTGCGATTGAAGCTGAAATCTTCACGCAGCTGGCGGCGGACCACGCCGAGCCCACAGCGGATGCCGAGGTGCCTACGGTTGAAGAGTCGGACCGCGCCGAGTACGTGCGCTCGCTGCTGGCTGCCGTGCCGGGGCTGTCACTGGACGGCAAGCGCATCGTGGTGGACTGTGCCAATGGTGCCGCGTCCGCCGTGGCTCCGCAGCTGTTCGCGGGCCTGCTGGGTGAGGTGCGCATCCACAACAGCAGCCCGGATGGCCGCAACATCAACGAGGGCTGCGGCGCGCTGCACCCTGACGTGGTGGCGCGCCGGGTGGTGGAGGAGAAGGCAGACCTGGGCATTACCTTTGACGGCGATGCCCACCGTGCGCTCTTCGCCGACGAAAACGGCAAGGTCGTGAACGGCGACGCCGTGATGCTGCTGGCGGGGCGCGACCTGCAGGTGCGCGGTCTGTTGCGCGACAACACGGTGGTGGCCACCACCATGAGCAACATGGGACTGGAGGCCGCGTTCAAGCGCAGCGGCATCCGCATGCTGCGCGCGCCCGTGGGCGACAAGTACGTGCTGCAGCAGATGCAGGAGACCGGTGCCAGCCTGGGTGGCGAGCAAAGCGGTCACATCCTGTTCACAGGTAAAAGCACCACGGGTGACGGCCTGTTGACGGCGCTGCTGCTGCTGGACATTGTGCATCGCAGCGGCAAGTCGTTAGGAGAGTTAACCGCCGATCTCAAAACCTTTCCGCAGGTCATCGTGAACGTGCGTGTGCGCGAAAAGAGGCCGTTGGAGTCGATCCCGTCGGTTGCCTCAGCCATCCGCGATGCCGAGCAGGCGCTGGCGGATACGGGCCGCGTGGTCATCCGCTACAGCGGCACAGAGGCGCTGGCGCGCGTCATGATCGAGGCGGAGGATGAGGGCGCAATGCGGCATTATGCCGACGCGATTGCCAGTGCCATCCGTGCTGAGCTGGGCGTACCTGTTTAAGAGAACTGAAGCACGCACGGAGTAGACTGCTGCGCATGAAACGTGGAGTGGTTCTCGGTGTCGTGTGCGCGGCGGCGCTGCTCGTCGTGAGTGCGCCTGCCCAGCAGGAAGACGGAGGGGTCAGCTACTTTGGCCGTGGGCAGGAGGTGCTGGAGAGCATCTACGTGCCCAACCTTGCAGGTGCTCCGTTCAGCTTGCAATTGTCGACGGAGTGGACGCGCCCGCTGCTGAGTGGCGGAACCATGACCACGGTGAACTCGCGTCCCATCAAGCGCGATAGTCAGGGCCGCATCTACATGGAGCGTTGGCTGTTGGCGCCTAAAGGCAGCATCGAACGATCCCGCATGAGCTGGATCCAAATCGACGACCCGGTCTCAGGCCTGCACTACGAGTGCAATCCGCGAGCGCATGTCTGCGAGAGCAGCCCGCATGAAGATGCGCCGCCGTTGAAACAGACGCCGTCCGTGACGAAGTCAGGTCCCGTATGGGGCGGCAAAGCCTTCCGAGAGCATGAGGACCTTGGGGCGGAGACGGTGGCCGGCGTGCCTGTCCACGCGTACCGCGACACCATGACGGTACAGCCGGGAGCCATGGGCAACAGCCAGCTCACCACGTACCACCGCGACATGAAGTTCTCAGAGCACCTTGGCCTCAACCTGGTGTCCATCGTGCAATCGCCTTCGCTGGGTGAACAACAATTCGTCGTGACGGAGATTACGACGACGGAACCGGAACCGAAGTGGTTCAAGCCGCCAGAGGGCTACACGGTTGTGGAGAAGAAGCGGCAGCCGTAGCGCGTTGCTGGCTTACGAGAGCACGCGGGGCACACGGTCGCTGATGCCGCACAGCACTTCGTACATGCTGGTGTTTGCCAGCCTGGCGTGCTCGTCCGCGCCGATGCACTCCGAACCCTGGCTGCCCATCAGCACAACTTCGTCGCCGATAGCCACACTTGGCACGTCCGACACATCCACCACGGTCAGGTCCATGGAGACGCGGCCCACCACCGGCGCGCGCCTGCCGTCAATGAGCACGGCACCGCCTGCCTGGTGATTGCTGGAGGAAAGTGCGCGTCGAAAGCCATCGGCGTAGCCAACGGGCAGCAGCGCCAAGCGCATAGGTCCGGGCGCGACAAAGGCAGCGTTGTAGCCCACGGTGCTGCCGGCTGGGACATCGCGCAGGCTTACGATGCACGTCGTCCAGGTGAGAACGGGTTGCAGGTTCGGCTCTACGCGGGGTGCGGTGCCGTCCAGCGGCAGGGCGTAGCCGTACAGGGCCAGGCCGGTGCGCGTCATGGGCTGCGCGCCCAGCGTGGCGGCCAGTGCAGGCAGCGCGTTAGGCATGTAGCCGCTGTCGGTAGAGGACGTGTTCCCGGCGTGGATCCACGCGGGCCGCAGCCCGGCTTGTTGCACCTGCTGGAGCGCCTGCGCAAAGCGCTCCATCTGCCGCGCGTTTTGCGGGTCTGCGGTGCACTCCGTGGAAGCCAAGTGCGTCATCACGCCGTCCAACCGCAGCGCAGGCGCGGCTTGTAGGCAGGTGAGCAGGTGGGTCAATGCAGCACCAGGCGCGACGCCCTGCCGCGCCATGCCCGTGTCCACTTCCACATGCACCGGTATGCTGCCAGCGGGCAAGCCTCGCCGCGTGGCTTCACATTGCAGCAGCGTGAGGTGGTACGGCTCCCACACCACCGAGGTCAGCGCATGGTCGATGCAGGCAGCCGCTTCACCGTGCCACAGGCCGCACATGACGAGGATGTCTGCGGGGGTGCCGCGCAGTGCCTCGCGCACGGTAACGCCCTCCTGCACCGAGGTGACGCCCAGCCACCCTGCACCTGCCGCGACCAGTTCCGGCGCGCACAGCGCAGCGCCATGGCCGTACGCGTCGGCCTTGATGACAGCCAGCAGCGGCATCTGTGCGGCGTGTTGCAGGGCCAGGAAGTTTTGCCGGAGCGCCGCCGCGCAGATGCTGGCCGCAGCGGCGTGGGTACGAGGGGAACGGGTGCTCGGCATGCTCCTTCCATGCTAAGCGGAGCGCTGCGACTTACTCCGCGCCGTCGCGAAAGCTGGTAAACAACGTGTTCAGCACCTCAGCCTTGGTGGGGTGGGCGAAGATGCCGTCGCGCAGCGCGGTGTACGGCAGTTTGCCCATTATGGCCAGTTGCAACTGCGCGGTGACCTCGCCGCCATCCACGCCCAGCACGGTTGCGCCCAATATCTGCTTTGTCTCCGAGTCGATTAGCGCTTTGATCATGCCGCGCGGCTCAAACATCTGGTTGGCGCGCGCCATTTGCTTCATGGGCACCTCCGCCAGGCGATAGGCGACGCCCTGCTTCTTCGCGTCCGTCTCGTTCAGACCGATGCGGCCCAGTTCCGGGTCCGTGTACATCACGTAGTTGGTCAGTCGGCCAGCCGTAGAGGCTTTGCCGTTCTGCAGCAGGTTGGTGCGTAGAACGCGAAAGTCGTCATAGGAGATGTGCGTGAAGGCCTGGCCGCCCTTCACGTCGCCCAGCGCCCAAAGGCCGGGTGCACTGGTCTCCAGCCGATCGTTCACCTCAATGTGGCCGTGCTCCTTCTGCTTCACGCCGACGCGGTCGAGGTGCAGGGATTCCACGTTCGGCGTGCGGCCCGTGGCCACCAGCAGGTGCGATCCCTCAATGGTTTGTGGCTTGCCGTCGATCTCCACGTCCAGCGTGACTGCGTTCTCGTCGCCGGAGACACGCGTGACGGCAGAGCAGGTGAGGATGCGCATGCCGTCCTCTTGCAGGATGCCGCGCAGGCACTCGGCCACGTCTTCGTCATCGTGCGCGGCCAGCCGTTCGCTGCGCTCAAGCACCGTGACCTCTGAGCCGAAGCGCAAAAACATCTGCGCAAACTCAAGCGCGATGTACCCCGCGCCCAGCACGATCAGGTGCTTTGGCACCTCCTGCAGGTCCATAATTCGGGTGCTGTCCAGGTATGGTACGTCGTCCAGCCCGTCGAGGTCTGGCGGGTTGGGGCGCTCGCCGGTGTTGATGAAGACGCGGGGTGTCTGCAGGGCGCGCGTGCCACCCTCCTGCAGCAGTACGTCGAGCAGGTACGTACCGCTGCCCGGCTGCACCTCTGCAAAGCTGGCTTCGCCCAGGATGAGCGTGCCGTGCTCACCCTCGAGTGCTTCGCCATTGTTCTTGCGTGAGGCCTGTACCAGCTTTTGTTTGCGCTCGTATACCTTGCGCAGGTCAACCGTGACCGGGCCGGTCATCACGCCAAAGTCCGCGCCACGCTTCGCAAGGTAGGCCACACGCGCGCTTGCGTCGATGGTCTTGGACGGTGTACATCCATCGTTGACGCAGGTGCCACCGGGGTAGCGCCGCTCCACCACGGCGGTCTTCCAGCCATGCTTCATCATGGCCTGAGCCAGCGGATTACCGCCCTGGCCGCTGCCAATTACCACCGCGTCAAACTGTTCTGCTTGTGTCGCCACTGCTGCTCCTCTGTGCCGCGTGTTCCGCGCGCCGTTCTGCAGGTTCCTGAGCTAAAAACGTCAGTCGCCGATAGGGTTTCCATCCAGATCTTTCGCCCTTCTCGCAAAAAGGCCCGCACCGTTTATACGAGTGCGGACTCCTTGGGGATTCTTCATGCTGCTCAGAGGATGACGATAACGGTTGATGGCGTCAGACGGTCATCAGTTCTTTTTCCTTGACCTTGAACATTTCTTCCAGCGTCTTGATCTGCGCGTCGGTCATTTGCTGGGTTTCTTCCATGCCGCGCTTCTCGTCATCCACGCTGATGAGCTTGTCCTTGGCGGCTTTTTTGATGGTGTCGTTGCCGTCGCGGCGAATATTGCGGACGCTGGTTTTGTGGTCTTCCAGGATGCCGGAAAGCTGCTTGACGGCGTCGCGGCGACGCTCCTCCGTCATGGGCGGCACGGGTACGCGGATGACCTTGCCATCGTGCATGGGGTTGAACCCCTGGCCGCTGGTGCGGATGGCTTTCTCAATGAGCCCAACCACGCCCACGTCGAAGGGCTGCACCACGATCTGGTTGGCCTCGGGCGCGGACACCTGCGCCAGCTGGTTGATGGGCATCTCCGAGCCGTAGTAATCCACGCGGATGTTGTCCAGCATGTGCACGCTGGCCCGCCCTGTGCGGAGCGACAGAAGGTTCGCGCGGAAGTCCTCAATGGACTTCTTCATCTTGTTGGTGAGCTGGACCTGCAGGTCCTTCAATGCGGGAATGTTTGCCATCTGCGAGGCCATGGTTCCGTCATAAACCGCGTATTCCGAAACAAGGTGAATTTCACATCCTTAACGTGTCAGATAAATACGAATCAAAAACTA
>CALMOM010000078.1:3630-9926 GCA_937873305.1 uncultured Terriglobus sp. | reverse complement strand
CCTGCGTAACGTGTCAGATTCTATCGGATGCACATCGTACCGCCGCGGCTGGCCTTGCCGAAGCCCCGCAGAACTTCTACCCTTCACACAGAGGCAGACAGGGGCACACGGGCATGTATGAGGATTTTCGCGTAGAGGACCGCTGGAGCGGCGAGGAGTTGCATTGCGTCTGGAAGGCGACCATTGTCGCCATTGCGACCCGGCACGCAGATGCAACGGACATCCGCTTTGACGTGAGTGGGCGCACGATGTGGATTGCCATGCCCAACATTGCCTGGGTCGAGATGAAGCGTCGCACTGGCTTTGTCATTACGGACTACTGCGCCGCTCAGGCTGCCGGGCGCTACCTGAAGACCATTGTGGAGAACGGCTACGACAACGGGCGCGAGCTGTACACCATGACCGTGGACGAAGTGCTAGACAACGTGAACGCCGTGGTGGACCAGGCGGGCAGCACCTTTAATCTGCCGCTACTGCCTGTGATCAATGACGACGTGAAGCCGGAGACGTACGCAGGGCACCTGGAAGCGGAGTAAACGATTCGAAGGTCAGGCCAGCTTGGGCCGCAGCGCAGCAGCACTCGGCTGCCAAGTGCCTGCAGGATTACGTGGGCATAGCGGGTGTTTCTGCGCACACTCCAAATCGAGCGGGTCGATGCCCAGGGCCAACGCACGCCCTGCCCCATCGCGTGGATCGACAACTTCGCCATGCGCAACTTTACCAACGACGCCGTTTTTGACGACACCCTGCCTGTGGCCGATGGCCTGATGGAGGTCGGCTTGCTGGTGCCGATTGATTTGCTGCAGGAGCGCATGGAGGCGTGGTTCCGCCGCAAAGGCTGGCTTGTGGCCGGTGAAGATTTGCGCGTCACTGAGCAGTCATAGGGCGATTAGAGATCCAGCCGCCACTATTGACCCACAAGGATCGCACCGAAGCTCCGGTGCTCCTCTCCCGCACCAGGGAAAAGCCTTCGGTCTCGTAAATGCGGCGCGCTGCCGTAAGCGTGCCGTCCGTCCAGAGCACCATGTGCCGATACTTGCAGCCGCGGGCAAAAGTGACGGCCTCGCGCACCAGCCGCCGGCCCAGCCCTGTGCCGCGCGCCGCTGGCAGCACCAGGACCAGCCTTAGCTTGGCAGTATCCTGGGCACTCTCGTCGGCGACCACAAAGGCGCAGCCCAGGAACTGCCCGTCGCGCTCGGCAATCCAGCAGCGCTCACGCGTGGGATCGACATGGTCGATAAAGTCCGCCGCGATGCGTGCGACCAGCGCCTCAACTCGATCATCCCAGCCACATTCCTGGTTATAAAGTAGCCGTGCCACCGGATCACGGCGCCCATGTCTCCGGGCGGGTGATGCCGCAGAGCGATGTCGTCGTCTGCCATGATTACTCGTCGTAGTGCAGCAGGCTGTAGACGTCCACGTCCGGGAACTTGGACCGGCCCTTGAGGAAGTCGAGCTCCACCGCGAACGCGACACCTGCGATCTCGCCGCCCAGCTGCTTGACCAGTTGAACGGTTGCCTGCATGGTGCCGCCGGTAGCTAAGAGGTCGTCCACGATGACGACGCGTTGGCCGGGCTGAATAGCGTCCAGATGGATCTCGAGCGAGTCCGAGCCGTACTCCAGGTCGTACGTCACCTTGGCCGTGGGCGCGGGCAGCTTGCGTGGCTTGCGTACGGGCACAAAACCCGCGTTCAGCCGGTACGCCATGGCCGGACCAAAGATGAAGCCGCGCGCCTCGATGCCCAGCACCAGGTCCACCTGCTTGTCGATGTAGTACGCCGCAAAGGCGTCGATCATCTGCGCAAACCCTGCCTTGTCCTTCAGCAGCGTGGTGATGTCGTAGAACAGGATGCCCGGCTTGGGGAAGTCCGGCACGGTGCGGATGAGGTCTTTGAGCGGCTCACAGTTGATCAGGTGCGACATGCGGCTATTCTACCGGCGCGCGGCTTAGGCCAGGCCCGTCGATTGCGCCTGTTCATGCGCGTGATAGCTCGAGCGCACCAGCGGGCCGCTTTCCACGTGTCGAAAGCCCATGCGCAGCGCCTCTTCCTTCAGGAAGGCGAACTCCTGCGGTGTGTAGTACCGCTTCATGGGGATGTGGTCCTTGGATGGGCGCAGGTATTGGCCGATGGTGAGGATGTCGACCTCAATGGCGGCCAGGTCGCGGAAGACCTCCAGCAGCTCGTGCGTCTCTTCACCCATGCCCACGATGATGCCGGTCTTGGTCACCTGCCGCGGATTCAGTTCCTTGGCCAGGCGCAGGTAGCCGATGCTGCGCTCGTAGCGGCCCCCGCTTTTTGCGACCCGGTAAAGGCGGGGCACGGTTTCGATGTTGTGGTTCAGGATTTCCGGACCGGCGGCGACTACGAGGCGAATGGCTTCTTCGGTGCCCTGGAAATCCGGGGTCAGCACCTCCACCTGGCAGCCGGGAGCCTGTGCGCGGATCTCGCGAATGACCTCAACAAAGGCGCGCGCGGCACCGGTGTTGTCGTCGTCACGGTTCACGCTGGTAATGACGGCGTGCTGCAGGCCAAGCTGCGCCACGGCGTAGGCTACGCGGCGGGGCTCGTCATGGTCGATGGGCTCGGGCTTGCCGCTAGGCACCGCGCAAAAACCGCAGCGGCGGGTGCAGCTGTTGCCCAGCATCATGAAGGTGGCGGTTTTGTGGTTCCAGCACTCGCCAATGTTGGGGCAGTGTGCACTCTCACAGACGGTATGTAGCCCCAGGTCGCGCGTCAGCTTCTTGAGCGCGTGAAAGGTCTCGCCCACTGGCGCACGCGCCTTCAGCCACTCCGGCTTGGGCGCAGGCTTCTTCGGCGAGAGGTCGATCTGGATCAGGTCGGCAGCGAGCGGACTCACACGATGAGTTTACGCCTGCTGCTTCGTCCTTAGTTTACGGACGATGTCACGCACGTTCTTAAACCAGAGGAGCCCATTAGAAACCAGGAACGCTACAAGAAGCAGCCCGGCTGATGCTGCGACGGCGTTGAAGTAGAACCACGCTGTGTGACCGAACGGCTGCCGTGGCATACCAAAGAAGCCGAAGAACAATAATTGCGGAAACCGACCCCTGCAGATGTTGGGCAACAAGAAAAGGCTGGTCATGTAAAGCACACCAAACGCAGCCTCGACGGGTATGCGGATGATTAACAGAGCTTTCTTCACGGAGCTATCCTCAGGCACAGGGACTGACCGGACGCGCAATTTTGACATTCTGAAGGGCTACCGAGTGCCGCGGCAGGCAAGTCTGCGCCGTATTCTAAAGGCATGGACCTGAACGCTGTGGACCTGATCGACATCTTGCTGCCACTTGAGAAGAACCTGCTGGCTGTGGGTGCTGACTGTGATCGCGACTGCATCGAGTCGCTGCTGGCGGATGACTTTCGTGAATTTGGTGCAACCGGTAAGATCTGGGATCGCGACGGCATGGTGCGCGAACTGGTACGCATTCCCGCGCGCCGGCACCGCATCAGCGAGGTACGCTGCACGCCTCTCGCGGAAGACAAGGCGTTGCTGCACTACCGCACGGTGGTGAATGGGCGTGAGTCGCTGCGCAGCAGCCTGTGGATTTACCGCGCGGGGCGCTGGCAGATGCAATTCCACCAGGGCACGCTGGTGCCCCCAAAGGCGGAAGCAACCGGGTCCTAGAACTCGCAGGTGTGTCGTTTAGCGTCATAAGCGCGCAGACGCGCTTCCAGGGCCGATTTGGTAAATAGCGCGTTGATGCTGCTACAACCCCGTTCCTTTGACAAATTCGTCATACAAAAATAGCGTCCTAGGTACATGGCTTTGACCTGCGAAGACCACCCTCTGCGACGACGGAGCTGCCAGCTTGTCGCTCTTCTCGCCACTGGTTTCGTAGCCCTTTCCGCCGCGGAGGCACAGGGCGGCCCAGACGCGTCCTCGGTGCTCCCGGATGCTCCTGGTTTTGCCGCAGCCGCGCAGCAGCAGGTACCGCAGACAGGCAGGGGCAGCATATTCGGCCTGGTGTTGGACGTGAACCAGGGCCTTGTACCCGGCGCAACGGTAAGCCTGGAGACACTGCCCGCTGGCGTGGCGGAAGATGCTGCTTCGCCAGCCAACGAGACTGTACCGCCCGTGGAAAATACCTCGGACAGTGAAGGCCGGTTTCGATTCTCAGGCCTTCTGCCTGGCAGGTACCGCTTTACCATCACCGCGCCTGGCTTGCAGACCTTTGTGTCTGCCGAAATCACCCTGAAAGAGGGCCAGCAGCATGAAGCGCCCAACATCGCCTTGCCTGTCGCGTCTGCCGCAAGCGAGGTAACGGTGCGGGTCACAGAGCACGAACTTGCCGAAGAGCAGATTCAGTCTGAAATGAAGCAGCGCGTTCTGGGCATTATTCCGAACTTTTATATGAGCTTTGTGTGGGACGCGGCACCGCTCCAGACCAAGCAGAAGTTCAAAATGGCGGTGCGCGCGCGTAGCGACCCGTTTGCTTTTTTTGCCGCAGGTGTTGCGGCGGGCATCCAGCAGGCGCGCAATACCTACCCATCGTTCGGGCAGGGCGCAGAGGGGTACGCCAAGCGCTATGGCACCACCTTAGCTACCGGCACACTCAGCCGGTTTTTCGGCAGCGCGGTATACCCGGCGCTGTTTCATCAAGATCCCCGGTACTTCTACAAGGGTTCTGGTAGCGCGCCGCAGCGCGCCTGGTATGCCTTCACGCGGTCTTTCGTGGCGCGTGGCGACAACGGCAAGTGGCAGCCCAACTACTCTCACATCATGGGCAGCCTGAGTGCGGGTGCAATCTCAAATCTTTATTACCCAGGCAGAGAGCGTGGCGTGGGCCTTACGTTTGAAAACGCAGCACTCGGCCTCGGCTTTACTGGTGTTGGCAACGTGGTGCGTGAGTTTGCGCTGCGGCACATCACTCACGGCGTTGCGTCCTACAACCAGGGGCAAAAGCCCATCCCGTCTAAGTAACGCCTCGCCTGGTTAGTTGCTCTTGGGTGCTGCCTCGTCCAACGATGGCAGCGGAACAGCTGGAGGCGGTGTAATGCCTTGTGCCGTGAGCGCAGAGTCGATGGCCCGATAGACATACTCAATGGGCACGGCACCTGTAATCATTTCGCCGTTGATGAAGAGTGCCGGCACACCGTTCACGTTGAGCTGCTCACCTTCAGCCAGGCCTGCCCTCACAGGAGCGTCGTCCTGCTTTTTGACGCAGGCCTCCAGCTTGGCTTCGTTCACTTTCTCCCGTCTGCCCTCGTCCAGCGTAGCCCTATCGAGTTGCACCACAGCGACTGCCAGCGACTTTTCTGGCTGTTTGCCGTCTGGCCCAGGCTTGGCGCTCGGGTCCACCCCGATGTCGGCAAGGTGCTCGTGCAGGTGGTCGACCAGGTTCCAGTAGCCTGCGTTGCTCTGCTGCGCCAGGCAATCGGCATCCACCGCGGCATGCGTAGCCCAGGGATGAATCTGTGTCAGTGGATTGTCCTTGTAGGCGATGCGCACCTTGTCGCCATAGCGATTCAGCACGGCAGGAAACATCTCTGCGTGCATGCGGGCGCAGAACGGACACTCCAGGTCGTCGAACACCACAATGTCAACCGGTGCCGCTTCGCTGCCGCCGCGCGCCGGACGACCTGCATCGCTCACCAGTGTTTTGGGGTCCTTCGACAGGTCGAAGGTATTCATCTGCGCCAGCGTTTTGCCGTCCTTAGACACCAGAAATGCCATGGGCTTGAGTGGCTTATCGTGCTCACCCAAAAAGACTGTGACCTCGTCCCACCCGGCTTGCAGGCTGGGCTTGCGGTCGCCTACCTTGACGTCGTAATTGAAGGGCAGTTGCGCCTTGGCGCGGATGGTCAGCGCAATGCGCCGCGCCATGTCTGGCGAAAGCACGTCGCTGGGCGTTTGCGCACGGCAGCCTACGGTGAGGAATGAGACTAGCAACGCCAGAAAAGCGGCTGCGCGAGGGAGGTGCGGACGGTTCGGCATGCAATTCTCATTATTGCAGGCACCTTGGCTAAGCCGAGGTTAGAGCGCGTGTTGCCCACCAGAACTGAGAGCTATGACGTATGATCTAGCACAATCTTCCAGCCCTCTGCAGTCTTCTCAAGGACCAGCGAAAAGATGCCGCTGGCATTGCCACCGCCTTTTTTGCTGCGTTCCAACTGAAAGGCACCGGTAACGGTGGCAAAGTGGTCGTCGAGCAGATGGGGTTCCAGGTCGCTGAAGGTCAGGCGTCCCATGGTTTCCCTGTTGGGGTAATTCTTTGCGTAGCGGGCGACCATGCCGTCATAGCCACGGGCCAGCTCCGCGCCCATGAACACCG
>CALMOM010000078.1:316-3620 GCA_937873305.1 uncultured Terriglobus sp. | reverse complement strand
ATGTCGCCCTTGTTCCAGGCGCGCTCCTGCGCCAGCAGCACCTTGACCACATCCAATTCCCCTTGGGGCAGCGTCTTCATCTGCGCGCCTTCGCGCTCCTGCGCTGGCAAAGGGTGTGACACGGCCACGGGGAAAGCCGCAACGGTTAGGGCGAGAGTAAGCAAAATGCGGCGCATGTGCGTGTATCTCCTAACAGGGTGCCCCAGATTTTGCCGGGGCTGGACTGCGGTGTCTGCGTGGTGAAACGGTGCGGTTCTGTAGCGTATGCCGGAAACTTTTACAATCATGCCATGCCCCTTCCTGGCAATGCCGCAGCTGTCACCGCTGCCTTTGCGCCGGATGAAGGCGGTGCGCAGGTAGCCGCAACAAGTGCTGGCACAGCACCGCAGTCGACGTTGAAGACGGTGCGTAGCACCTGCTCGCTGGATTGCCCGGACAGCTGCGGCGTGCTGGCCACGGTGGACACGGCGGCAAACCGCGTCGTGCGCATCGCGGGTGACCCCGCGCACCCCATCACGCGTGGGTTTCTGTGTGGCAAGGTGGCGCGCTTTTTGGACCGCGTCTACGCACCGGACCGCCTGCTGTATCCCCTGCGCCGCCGCGCGGGTGTGCCGAAAGGTGCGCTGACACACGGCAGGGAGCTGGAGGCCTTTGAGCGGGTCAGCTGGGACGAAGCGCTCAGTACCATCGCACATCGACTGCAGCAGGTCAGTGACGAGCACGGGCCAGAGTCGATTTTGCCGTACAGCTACGCCGGCACCATCGGCCAGCTGGGCTACGGCTCGATGGACCGCCGCTTCTTCCACCGGCTGGGTGCATCGCAGCTGGACCGCACCATCTGCGCGAGCGCGGGCACCGCCGCCATGAACAGCGTGTATGGCACGCGGCTGGGCCCGGAGCCGCAGAGCTTTGTCCACGCAAAACTCATTGTGGCGTGGGGCGCCAACCTCCACGGCAACAGCATCCACCTGTGGCCGTTTGTGGAGCAGGCACGCCGCAACGGCGCGCGGCTGGTCGTCATCGATCCGTACCAGACGAAGACGGCGCAGCTTGCTGACCAGCACCTGGCCCTGCGACCCGGCACAGACACGGCGCTGGCCATGGGCATGATGCATGTCATCCTGCGTGACGGCCTGGAAGACCGTGGCTACATCGCAGAGTGCACGCATGGATTTGAGGCGCTGCGCGACCGCGTGATGACGGCGGAGTATGCACCGGAGCGTACCGCGGAGATCACCGGCATCAACGCGGAGACGATCACCGCTTTTGCGCGTGCCTATGCGACGGCGGTGCCCGCTGTCATCCGGCTGAACTACGGCGTGCAGCGTACGGACAACGGCGGTACTGCGGCCCGTGCCGTGTGCATGCTGCCGCTGCTGACGGGCGCGTGGCGGCGCCATGGCGGCGGTGTGCTGCTGTCCACGTCCGCAGCGTTCGGCTTCAACGCCGCCAAGCTGCAGATGCCCGAACTGATGCAGAAGAGCCCGCTGCACCGCGCGGCCCGCACCGTGAATATGAGCCAATTGGGCCACGCGCTCACCAAGCTTGCGGACCCGCCGGTGCACGCGCTCTTCGTCTACAACAGCAACCCCGCCGCCGTCGCGCCCAATCAAAACGACGTGCTGCGCGGCATGCGGCGCACAGACCTGTTTACCGTCGTCCACGACAGCTTTCTCACCGACACAGCCGACTACGCAGACATCGTGCTGCCCGCACCCACCTTCTTCGAACAGGACGACGTGCAGGGCGCGTACGGCCACTACTTTGCGCAGCTGTCACGCCGCGCCGTGGATCCATCGGGCGAGGCGCGCAGCAACGTGTGGCTCTTCAGCCAACTTGCACGGCGCATGGGATTTGAGGAGCCCTGTTTTCGCGACACGGAAGACGACCTGATGCGGCAGGCGCTCGACAGCGCGCACCCATGGCACGCCGGCATCACGTACGAACGGTTGCAGGCCGAGGCGCGCATACCGCTTGTGCTGCCTCGCAATGAGCAGGGTGAGTTTCTGCCCTTCAGTGATGCCTCGTGGTTCAAGACACGTTCCGGCAAGGGCGAGTTCTTCTCGGAGGCTCTGCAGCAACAGGGGCTTGACCCGCTGCCTGCCTACGTGCCGACACCCGAGCGCGCTGACAATACGCAACCGCTCCGCCTGCTGGCACGCAAGGCCGATCACTGGATGAACTCCACCTTTGCCAACGTGCCACGCCACCGGCAGATGGAAGAGGAGCGCATTGGCCTGGGCCTGCTCGAAATGCACCCCAGAGATGCAGCGGCGCGCGGCATTGCGCAGGGCGATGCGGTAGGGGTGCGCAATGAGCGAGGCAGCCTGCAACTGCGGGCCACCTTCACCGGTCGCGTGCAGCCCGGTACGGTGGCTGCAACGCTGGGCTGGAACAAGCTGGCCGCTGATGGCAACGGCATCAATACGCTCACCAGCGAACGCCTCACCGACCTGGGCGGCGGCGCAACGTTCTATGCGGTCAACGTAGAAGTAAGTCGAGCCAACAAGCATTACTCATAGCGCAGGGCGTCGATCGGGTTCAGGCTTGCCGCTTTCCAGGCCGGGTAAATACCGAAGACCAGCCCAATGCCGATGCTGATGGTGAATGCCGCCACCACCCACGCGCTGGATAGCAGCGACGGCAAAAACACGTGCAGCACCAGCGCGATCAGCGATCCCAGCGCGATGCCCACAAAGCCGCCGATGGCGCACAGCACCATCGCCTCCAGCGTGAACTGCAGCAGGATCGTGCGCTTGGTGGCGCCGATGGCCTTGCGCACGCCGATCTCGCGTGTCCGCTCCGTGACGCTCACCAGCATGATGTTCATCACGCCCACGCCCCCCACCATTAGGCCGACGCTTGAGAGCGCGAACATCAGCAGGAACAGGCCGCCCGTGAGCTGAGACCACAGCCGCGTCAGCGAGTCGGAGCCGAAGATAGCGAAGTTGTCATCCTTGTCCACGGGCACCTTGCGCCGCGCGCGCAGCACCTCGCGCACCTCTTCTTCCACTGCGTCCTTGTTGGCCAGCGTGTCGTACTTCACGGTGATCCAGTAGTCCAGGATCTCCGGGTGCATGTGGTGAAAGGTGGTGACGGGGAAGTAGCAGAAGTTGTCGGACGGGTTCTTGCCGGGTGAAATGCCCTTGAACTGGTCCAGTGTGCCAATGACGGTCGCGGAGATGCCGGAGACCTCGATCTCCTTGCCAATGGCGTCGCCGTTGGGGAATAGGTCTTCCGCCGTGTCGTGGCCCAGCATCACGACCTTTGCGGCGCCGTCCTGCACCTCCTTGCGGAAGACGCC
>CALMOM010000078.1:0-306 GCA_937873305.1 uncultured Terriglobus sp. | reverse complement strand
GATGTAGCTGGTGTAGCTGTCACCGCCCAGGCCCACATTTTCGACCTTGTGGCCACCACCGCGCACGGTGGTCATGCCCTCCGCGCCGAATGCGCCAAAGTTTGCCAGCCGCAGCCCAGCCGCCGCGGCCACCACGTGCGGCAGCTTGTTGAGCGCTTCCATGTCGTCATAGGTCAGCTGCTTGCGCGACAGCTCTTCCAGCGTGGGGCGCGATCCAAACACCGAAAATCGAAAGACGAACAGCGCGTTCGACCCCATCTGCGAGATGATGCCGTTCACTGAGCTGTTGAGCCCGTTGATGAGCGA
>CALMOM010000077.1 GCA_937873305.1 uncultured Terriglobus sp. | reverse complement strand
GTTTGGCATAGGATAGTTTATGCAAAAGCAGTATCCAAGTCTCAAAGACGCGCTTCAAAAAGTAATTGGACGTGCCATAACTTTGGTAAATTTCGTTGAAGACTATGTCCAGATTTCATGGGACACGTCCATTCTCACCGCTTATACAATGCCTACACTCTTGGTAGGGAGCACAGCGTATTCTCAGGATCACACCGAATATCAATATGAGATGTTTCGACTTGAGGGACAGAGATTAAAAGAAGCACAAGTGAATGGTGAAGAGGACATCACCTTAGTATTCGAAAGCGGAACCTGTTTATCAATTTCTCTCAGAGATTCCGATTATGTAGCTCCAGAGGCGCTACTTTATCAGGAACTCGGGGGACTTCTCTGGGTTGCATAACAACTAGCTCCCGGGCATGCTCTTGTGAAGGAACGAAACGTCGACTCTGCCTACGGATTGCGTATGAGTACGTGTACCTCAACAGGAAAGGTCGATCTCCGGTTCGCCGACGGCTCGAGCCCTGGGGCGTGGCAGAACTTCATCTATGCGAACGGGCAGAAGATCGCGAAGCTGGACGGACAAAAGCCTGTGTTCCAGCTAAAGGGCACCCGCACCGCGCAGACGCTGGCTTGCGGGATCGCCGTTCAGGATTCGGCTGCCACTGCCGCGCTGGGCAGCATCGGCACGATCCAACCGAACGACCGGTTGTATGTCGACATGCTGGAGCCGGTCGTGAGCGGGGGAGGCGCCACGATGGGCGGGTTCTTCGTCCAGCTCGACGGGCAGAACTGGGCGCCGACGGATGCGCAGGGTGTTTACAGCCACGAACAGCAGGCAACCGACGGCGAGTGGCATCACCGCAGCTTCGCTATCGGGCAACAGGCGGCGGGTCACGCGCTTACGTGGCTAGGCATCAACATGCAGAACCCTACGCCGGCCGGCAACTGGGAGATCGACTACGGGAACCTCACGTATGTGAAGGGCGACGGCACAGGAGTTAACATACCGCTCTCCGCCGATGGCCTATCGGCTACGCCTCAGAATGGCTGCGCTTCCATCAACCTGACGGCGCTCACGGCCACGCTGCCGGTACCAGCCGAGGAAGGCACGACGTACTTCCTGGCCGACCACCTGGGCACGACGCAGATGGAGCTCAGCTCAGGCGGCTGGCCCGTGTGGCAGGGCTACTTCTCGCCCTACGGCAAGGAACTGATGCAGGTCGACGCGCTCGGCACACAGGCCGCCGACGGCACCAGCATGCGCTTCAAGTTCACCGGCAAGGAACGAGACCCGGAATCGGGACTCGACTACTTCGGGGCAAGGTACTACGCCAGCAGCATGGGGCGGTGGATGAGCCCAGACTGGAGCGCAAAAGCAGAGCCGGTTCCGTACGCCAAGCTCGATAATCCGCAAAGCCTAAATCTGTACACGTATGGACTCAATGATCCACTGTCGAAAGCTGACGCAGACGGACACTTCCCGTGGTGCGCCCTCGGTCCTGGAGCATGTGCCATTCAAGCGGTAGTGCAGGGTGTCCAGAGAGACGGGGCTGCAGCGTATAGCAGAAATGCCGGAATAGGTGCTCTCAAGGGTGCTGGCCTATTCGCGAAAAACAGTTCTCCGATGACGATGTTCGCGAAGACGCCTAAAGCACTGAAACCTGTGAATCAGAGCCAGGCGGGTGCCGCAACAGCGACACAGGTCGTTTTGGGGTCCGTCGCTGGACCTGCTTTCGGTGCGGTGGGTGCAACGACAGGTGTAGCAACCGTTTCTACTGAGGGTGTACTAGCCAAACTAGCAGCGCAAGCTGTCGAGAATGTTGGTCCCGGTAGCGGTGCTGTCTATGGCACGCTGATTCACTCAGAATTTGCTAATCTGGTAGAAGGCCTCGGAAACAGCAATCTTGCTACAGAAGTATCTTACCTAGGCGGTAAAGTTGTACCATATGGTACTGCTGGTTCCATTCGCGTCGACGCACTCGAGGGCGCGTTGGAATCGCCTACGCAAGTATTCGACCTAAAGACTGGCAATGCTTCACTGAGTGCAACGCGTATCGATCAAATTCAGAGCCAAATCCCTGGTGGTAACAATGTGCCGGTAACTCAAATAAAGCCACGATGAAAACAACCGAATTCGTAAAGTTAGAAAAGCGGCTTTTACAACATTTATCACCAAGCTTTGTCATAAAGGGAAAGCTTTGTTTCCTTGCCCCAATCGACAAAACGTTGTCAGGATTTTACTTTGAGCCTTCAGCGTTCAATGAGAAGAGCTTTTATGTAACCCAATTCTTTTTGCCACTTTGTGTTCCAGTCGAACGTTTGCACCTAACTTTTGGACATCGAGTGGGAAGCGCCAAACGTTGGCACATGGATGGCTTAGACGTGGCCGAGCTTGCTGCATATATGGACAGAGGGACAAACGCTTTGGCAGAACTTCGAACACCTAAAGATGTTGCAAAATCACTTCGATCCTTTGCAGGACAATCCAATCCTCATATTCAGGAAGCTCTAGCATACGTCCTTTTGCAGGCTGAAGAAGTAGAAAAGGCTTCAGACATAATTGACAAGCTGCTGGGGTCTATGAGCCAGACCGTTCCATGGCAAGAAGTAGTTTTGCGGAGATTAGAGATGATTCAGTCTCAACTATCTTTATCACTAGCTCAGGTAAAACGCCAGTTGGCAGCTTGGGAACTTGAGAGCGTCAATAACCTGAAACTACTCCCCTTCTATCGTTCACATGATTGAGCCCAACAGCGATGAGATGTGGCGCATTTCCGAGTCGATGAGCGTGGCCGGTCTTCCGCTGCAGAACTTCACATACGATGCGCTGAACCGGTTCACCGCGGCAGTAACGGCGAAGCGGACTGCGGCGGCACTTTCTCCAGAGTTCTATAACTGTCGAAGCGGCCCGTCCATCCCTCTCGCAATGCGTTAGCAAACGAGAATATTCCTTATGTGGTACATCGATGATGAGCTACCACTTGGTGCAACCACCTTTTGAAATTACTTTACGTGACATGTCAACCGCGGCTTTGCGTTCGTACGGCGAGTGGTTTATCGCAATTCAGCAGGAAAGGGTTCACGAATTAGAGGCGGCGGTCAACGAATCTCCCCAGTTTCAGCATTGGAGGGCAGACTTTTCGCCAAAGTCACTTGAGATGCTCGGAGATTGGTATAC
>CALMOM010000076.1 GCA_937873305.1 uncultured Terriglobus sp. | reverse complement strand
CAAAGCCGGGCCGCTGACCGTCCAGCAGTTCCGCAGCCAGCACCCGCAGGGTGGCACCATCGTCCACGTCATACCAGGTGGGCAGGTCCACCAACGGGAGCCCGGCTTCGGCCACGCGCTCACGGGTTTCCGCGAGCACGCTCCCGGTGCTCCAGGTGATGCGCTCGAAGGGGGCCGCGTGCGCTGCTTTAAGGCCGATCAGGTAATAGCCGCCATCGTCAGAGCCGCCCAACACCACGCGATCGCCGGGCTGCAGCAGAGCCTCCACCGCGCCTTCAAGCGCGGCCTGGGGCAGCGTGGGGCTGTCGGAATCGATGAGGCAGACCGCGGCAAAGCCGCAGGCCAGAATGTCGGTGGCGGCGCAGTGCAGGCGCTCACCAAACCGGTCGCCACGCTGCGCGATGAGTGCGAAGTCGTCCGGCAGGAGGCCGTCGAACGCTTCTTCGTCGCCTACCGGTGTGTAGCAGATGAGGCCGGTTGCACCGCCCCCTGCCGCGACGGCCGCGATGTTGGCCGTCGTGTCGCGCAGAAAGCACGTGTTCAGGGCGGCGGACTGCTCCAGCGTCAACGGTGGTGCCAGCCGTGTTTTCACCTTACCAGGGCGCGGTGCCTTCGCCATCACGGCCAAGGCGACGCGATTGCTGAAGTTCTGGTTCTGTTCGGACAGGGAGAGGATGGGGTACGTGCTAGGCAACGGCACGCTCCTCGGCAACGGCACTGGGCAGCGGTTTGTCGCAGACGGCGATCTGGTAGCGGCCCCGGTGCTGGAGTTGCACATGTGCCCATGGCTGCGACCGCATCAGGGCCTCGAACTCCGCGGTGTCCATCGTTTTCACCTTGTGCGGCTCGACGTAAGGCACGCGGCCGAAGGACGTGATCTTTGCCAGGAGCCACATGGCCGAAAGAGGCAACTGCGTGCGCACGGCGGACACCGGCTCCGCGATAAAACAGCGGCCACCGGGCCGGAGCACGCGAAAGACCTCGCGCATGAGCTCTTCCCGCTCGGGCACGATGAGGAACAACCGAGAGATGACGATGTTGTCCACCGGCTCCATGGACGCGGGCAGATTATGCACGTCAGCCTGGTGAAAGGCACAGTTCGTCAACTTGCGATGGGCCGCACGGGCACGGGCGCGGGCAATCAGGTTGTGCGACAGGTCTACCCCGGTGGTGCGCATGTGAGGAAATGTTTCTGCGAAGCGGCAGGCATAAAAGCCGGGGCCGCAGCCCAGCTCGACCAGGTGCGCATCCGGCGGCGGTGCCGGGCTGTTCCACAACAATGAGGTGATTTCGACCGAGTGATCCTGAAACAGGTGCTCGCGGCAGAGTGCGTAGAACCAGCTGTAGCGTTCAAAGAGGCTGTCCCCAGGAGAACACTCGGCAAGATCTTCAGCCATGCGCTGATCGGTGGCCATTGCTACAAATCCTAATCGTGTTCTACTGCGGTGCGCGGCGGCCTCGCGCTGGCGTTGTTGGGAGTCCTAGATAGTCTAAAGCCTCCGAACGCCACTGTGCATGCCACATGGGCAGTGGAAGAACTTGGTCGTGAGGTCACCGGATGTCTGCGCGGACGGCATCGTCGAACGCAATGCGGTTCTTCTGGAGCAGGTTGCCAAGCGAGCGGTCCAGGGACATCTGCGCCTTCATCCAATCGGAACGCGCCGCCACCTCGGTCGAGCGGGCCTGAGCCAAATACGCCTCGTCCTGGATGATGAGGAGATTGGTGCTGGCACCCACGGCAAACTTGTCGATCTCTGCCTGCAGCAGCTGCTGTTGATAATTACGGCTTTCCACGGCGGCGGCATAGGCCTCATGCGCCGTCTCCAGGGCGATCGTAGAGTTTTCCACCTGCTGGCGAATGTCATTCTCCAGTTTGAGTGCCCTGCCCTGGGCGCGACGCACCTGGAGTTCATCGCGCGCAGCATCGGCCTGCGCCAGCCGATTACGGAGCGGCAGGTTGAATTGCACACCGCCCTGATAAATCGTGGAAAGGCGCAGACCGCCCTGGCTCAACGCCGTGGAAGGCATGATGTTCCCCGTGCCGGTAGAACCCAATGTCTCATACGGCACCAGTGAAGAGCCGCGCGTCTGCACGTTCGCGTAGAGGTTCAGCAGCGGCTTGACACCGTTGCGTGTGCCCTCTGCGGCAATTTCGTTGGCCTGCACTTGCAGTCCGGCCTGCACCAGGTCGGGCCGGTTGGACAGCGCATCCGTCGTCAGCCCGGGAATGTCCAGCGCCGGTGCGGCATCCGGCACGGTGATTTGGTCGGTAGCGACAATGGACATGACCTGCGCGCCGGGATCGGCCAGATTACGCACAAGCTGTTCCCGCAGGATAACTTCCTGCTGGCGGTACTCGCCGCGCGCCTGGATCAGGTCAAGGCGGCTGGAAGACACCAGGGCTTGCGCGCGGGTCAGTTCCACGGGCGCCAGCGTACCCTCGCTCACCTGATTCTGATCGTCCTGCAGCAGACGCTGTGCGGCTGCCAGAGACTCCTCTTTGACGGCAATGTTCTCGCCCAACGACACCAGGTCGTAGTACAGGCGCGAGACGCCGTAGATGGTCTCAAGCAGCTGCTGTTCAAAGACCAGCTTGGAGACGCGCTGGTCCAGCCGTGCAATGCGGACGAAGCGAAGGTTTACGGCGCGCCCACGCCCTCGCAGCAGCGGCTGCGAGACAGTCAAGGAGGTGCTCGGCGTCTTGAACGGATCGTATTGCGATGTGCCGCCGTACAGGACAGAGGGTGCGTTGCTGACAAACGCCTCCACCTGCGTGCCCGGCGCGAAGCCCTGCTGATAGTCCACTCCGGTGTTGATGTACTCGAGTGGCCCCGTGTTTGTGGACGTGCCGGTGGAGCCGGTCGTGTCCGTGCCTGTGGTGGAGATCAGCGAAGTCTGATCGGAGCGGCGAAGGTATCCCGCCTCTGCGACCACCGTAGGAT
>CALMOM010000075.1 GCA_937873305.1 uncultured Terriglobus sp. | reverse complement strand
GTACTGTACGATACAGTATCGTAAGGAGGAGCATGATAACTCAGCACTCAGGGCAAGATCTAGCGCCGGACACGACTCCCCGCAAACGCACGACAACCGGTGGTTTGGAAATGGCTTACGTCGATCTCGGCGAGGGCGACCCAATTGTCTTCCTACACGGCAACCCCACTTCCTCCTACTTGTGGCGAAACATTATTCCCTCGGTAAAGCATCTCGGTCGTTGTCTAGCTCCGGACCTCATCGGCATGGGCGAGTCGTCAAAGGATCCTCTGTATTCCTACCGCTTTGTCGACCATGCTGCTCTGCTCGATGAATGGTTCGATCAGGTCGGTGCAACGCGCAACGTACATCTCGTGATTCATGACTGGGGATCGGCGTTGGGCTTCTATCGTGCCCATCGCTTCCCTGATCAGATCGCCTCGGTGACGTACATGGAAGCGCTTGTACAGCCGCGGCCATGGAGCGGCTTCGGAGACGCCGAGAAAATGTTCCACCTGCTCCGCTCGCCGGCCGGCGAAGAACTCGCTTTAGGCCAGAACATCTTTGTGGAGAAAGTACTTCCCACGATGACGGCTCGGCAGCTTAGCGCAGCAGAAATGGACCGTTACCGAGCTCCCTATCCCACTCGCGAAAGCCGTGTTCCAACTCTTATATGGGGACGAGAGATCCCGATGAAGGGCGAAACCGACCCTGCTGATGTGCACCAGATCGTGAACTCCTACGCCCAGTTCATGAAGTTAAGTCCCATGCCAAAGCTCTTCATTCGGGCCGAGGACGGTGTGATCCTACGCGAGGGCGGTGAAGAGGTGGACGCCTGCCGCAAATGGGCCAATCAAGAAGAAGTAGCTGTGCCGGGACGTCACTTCCTCCAGGAAGACTCCCCAGCCGCGATCGGCGAAGCTCTCCGCCAGTTCCTCAGTGAGCATACGTCCCGCTAGCCCGAACTAGGACGTAAGCCCAATCCCGCTAAACAGTTGCCGCATGAGATTGGCGGTCCGTTCGTTTTACCTAACCTGAAAGGATTCACAATGCCGACTGACTTCACCAAATTTCCATTTCCCGGAATCGGAAACGCACAAGCACCCTCCGTTACGGAGGCGATTACATGGGATCCGAGCGATTCAGGCTTCATCGTCGTGACGATCAAAACGGACGCTCCTGACAAGTTCGTCGCAGCCGTTCGAGAATTTGCAAAAGCTCTGCGAAGTGATGCTCCCTCCAACGGATTTATCGAGGTGCTTGCATTCCGGCATCTTCTTCGCGAAGAGATGGGTGGAGCGATGCCGTTCGATCAGGCCATATGCGAAACGATGCTCAAAGACGCTGATCGCCATCTGCAAAAAGATCCTGATCGCTTTCCGGCACTCAAGGCTGCGCTCAAGGTAGCTGAGGGCGCGAACCCGGGTGCCGACTGGATTCTGCTGCTGGAGTATAAGGATCTCGAACGGGCAAAGAGTGCCGTGAACGCTTTCGCCTTGGGGCAGAGTGGCTTCTCGTTCCTCACGCAGAACTCGACAACCCACAGCCTAAACTTCTTCAAGAACACTAAACGTTACGCCCATGTTGTACGTGATCCCGATGTGATTCACTTCTTTAATCTGTTTCCCGGTCCTGGCGATCCGGAAGGACTCTGGCCGCAATGGCAGGCCGCGCTTCCGTGGTTCTTTGAAGTTGGTGAGTTTCGTTCGTCGTTCCCCCTCGTGGCGCTTGACGCGAACCAGCCATACATTGTGGTCAACTACGCCCACATCAATTCGGTGAAACATTTCTTCCTGGGAGCGTTTTACGATCCGACGTACCTTGAAACCATCAAGACGTGCTACTCGGATCATGGGTTCACTCTTCCGTTGCCGTTCTTTTGCAAAATAGTGCCGGTTTAGCTTAGGGCACCGCGACAGGTACTCAGATTCAACAACAACGCCCCGGACACAATGCTGGGGCGTTGTTGCCTATTTCCCATCACTACTTGACGCCTGCACAGCGAACCTGCACCTTCCAGCGGACCGGTGCCGAACAGGGAAAGCTGGCCCAAGCGAAACGGCTAACCGTCATGACGTGAAGCTCTTCCTCGGGACCCGAGGGCTTTCCCGACGATCCGGAAGCCAATTTTTACGGGTGTGGGTTAACTAGATATCACGGGTGCCAACAGCTGGATGAGGACTTCCAGGCCGTTTTCGACACCGTGCAGACCCTTTTCAGGGTGCATACGGCCGTTCGCCTCCAAGGCGATCAAGCCGTGCATGGTGGCGAAGAGCAGTCCGGCTATCGTGGTATTCGGAGCGTCAGGCAGCGTGCCCGCAGCCTGGCACTCCATGACGATTGCAAGGAACTCCGCAAATGCCGCGATGGCGGTTTGCTCCAGCTCGCCCTTCTGCGCGGCGATGGCAGGATCGTTGAAGAGCAGACGATAGCGCGCCGGATGTTGAACGCTGAAGTCGACAACGACTTTGAGGGCCTGCATCAACTTTCCGGAGGCATTGGCGCGACGCTGATGTACGGCCTTGAAGGCCTCGGTGAGCGCGACGAAGTCTGCCGTAGCGACAGCAGCCAGCAAAGCGTCCCGGCTCTTGAAATGCTTATACGGCGCATTGTGACTGATGCCGGACGCGTGCGCGACCGCTCGCAGGGTCACAGCCTCCTCACCGCCCGAATCAAGCAATGCAGAGGCCGCAACGATCAGCTTCTTACCCGTCGTCAACGGAGCTGCGGAGCTTCTTCGCCGGGTGCTAGCCGGACCAGCTGTTTTGAGTCGTTCCATAGTTTGTTGGCTAGTCCTTCGTCATAGGACATTTTAGAAGAACGCCTTTCAATCAGCTTGCCGCTGCTGGACTGGAAGTATTTGCTCGATCCATTCGCGTAAGCAGGGTCAGCGGCAAGTCTTGCAAGCGATGCTCCTGAGAAGCCGAGAGAGCCCTGTGTAACGCCAATGCGCTTCATAACAAACTTCATGAGTGCGCTTTTGGCAAGCCATTGCACAGGCTTGGGCATTCCGCGAAGGAAGCCGGTTTCGGGAATGGAGCCGGGGTCGAAGGCTATGGACGCGACAGAGCTCCCTGCACGGCGCAGGCGCCGGTCGATCTCATAGGCATACAGCATCGTGCATAGCTTTGAGGTCGTATACCGAACGCCCCCGGACAGCGCTTTCCTGCCGTCCTTGCCATCGTTGGCCAGAGCGACTGCATCTGGCTCCACAACCTTTCCGACCATCTTTCCATCCGGTGTGTCCGGGTCGTGGGTGCCGCTGGCGGTAATAACGATGCGGCCGTTTGCCGCGATCCGCTCTTCCAGCAGTTGAATGAGAAGGAAATTGCCCAGACAGTTTGTCGCGAAGGTGGTTTCGTACCCATCGACGCTATACGTGACCGCCCCGTCATGCCTGCCTCCGGCGTTGCAAAGCAGCGCCTGAAGAGTGTCGACCTTGCCGCTATCAAGGAGCTTACAAAGCTGGCTCGCGGCTATCCTTACCGAACCGAGAGAGGAGGTGTCGAGCTTCAAGGTGCTGACCTTAACCCTGTATTGCTTTCTGAGTTGCTCCGCCATCGGCTCTATGCGATCGAGGTTCCGCCCCGCCAGAACAAGGTTGTACTTCCATTGCGACGCAAGCTGCCGCGCACATTCCAAACCGATGCCGGCATGACCGCCCGTGATGAGTGCTGTTGCCATGAAGTCCTCCTTAGGTAGACACTGTCAACCTTAATGCGCTAGGGTAGACACTGTCAACCCTGAGTAGCCACCCCTCCGCTTCTTCGACCATGGCGACCAAAGCATATGCAGCGTTGTTCACCACAATGTCTAGCCGACCGAGATGGTCAAAGGCCTGCTGCACGGCGGCTTCTGCCTGCCCTTCTTCGGCGACGAGCTATGTAGAGAGCTGCATCCAAAGGCGCACGAACAAACAGCTCTGAACTTCGCACCGGTTGGGCCGGCGGCAAAAGCCGAGGCTCTGTTCACTACGGAGTAGTGCGAGGGATGGGAGTAGCGTGGCGTGACTTGTAAACGGTGCCGTATCGCAATGATGGAGCTGAAGGGTCACATTTACCACGGCAAGCGAAAGTTTCGCTGTCCGCACTGCGGAAGAGCGAAGATGAAGAAACCGGCTCATCGACAGGAACGTGGTGGACGCCCTCGGTCGATGTAGCAAGCCCCCTAAAAGGCTCTTGCCAGCGCAAATCTGATCTGGAACGGCTCTACCGGGTGGAAAACGTTGGTAAACGCCGGCATCGCTGTCGGCATGATTTGCGATGTGTAGGCGTAGTCGATGTCATGATCGCGACGGTTGAGCAGATTCAGGAACTCAGCCGACAACCTCCATTTCTCCTGGAAGCGGTATCCGAATTCTGCGTTCACGAGCGCAGTTGGCCGCGACCTATAGAGGCCATCCGAGGTCAGATCGCGCGGACCGAAGTAGCGGAGCCGCAGACTGGAGGAGAAGCCTTGAAGATCGTGCAGGGTGACACCGGAGGATATGACCGCGCCGACGGCTTCAGGAACACGCTTTCCACCTGGGCTGTCCGGGGCCGCGTTGTCTTCATCCGTCTCGGTAAAGAGCGCTTTTGAGTTCGCAAAGTCGAAGTCGAAGGACACGTGCTCCAGCGGCGTGTAGAAGTTTGCCCACTCTACGCCATACCGTTCGCTGGGCTGATTCGATGCGGTGGTCCCTCCGGTGTCGCCCGACTGCTGCAGCTCGGAGGTGCTGTGGAGATACCACACGGAGGCAGTGCTTTGCAGGTGCCGCACTGCCGTCGTGCGGATGCCGAACTCACCACCCTTTGTGGGGATGAGGGGTGGGATCGGCGTTGAAGCTATGTTCGGGTAAGGGTTCTCGCCCGAAACCGGTTCTACGGTCTGCGTTGTCCCTCGTCCGTCGTTGCTGTGGAAGCTGAAGCCCGCCTGCGTGTAGAACTCCGTCTTGTACCAGGGACCGAACACCAGGCTCGCTTCGGGCTGGGCAACACTTTGGAAGCCGAGCCTGAGTTGGCCGCCGTGACGAGACTGGTCACATGGAAGAGCTGCGCGTCTCCACGCATGCCGATGATGGAACGGAACTTCTCGGCCCACTGAATCCGGTTGTCCGCGTAGAAGCCGACCTGAGTATCGGTGAACCGGTCCGCTTGCGTGGTCGGGGGAAGCGGATTGCCGGTGGAGGAGTCGGTCTTATCGACTCGGAGCCGGTTCTGCGACTGGAAAAGGCCGTTGTGTATCCAGTCGTTCCGAACCTGAAGGCCGAAGGTGTTCTCCATCCTGCGGCCGAACGCCTCGCCGAAGATGGTATGGTGTGCGTCCAGTCCAGCGACCCAACGCCGGTCGCGCTGGTTGAACTGGTCGCCGCGGCTCGGGTCGGTGAGAAAGTAGGTGAAGTCGGAAAAGAGGTTGAGGTCGTAAAAGAAGCCATAGGCGCTTACTTTGGTGAGGGAACTGGCACCCTGATGATGCCACTCGCCTTGCAAGCTGTGCCGTTGGGAGTGGCCGCCATCCGTTGGGTTCAGCGTGCCGTAGTAGCCAACGATGGGGGCGGCGTTCTCCGCTATTTGATCGCTGGAGTTCCAGCTTCCAGCGTACGAACGAGCGGTCAGACTGAAGCCGTTGGTATTACCACCCTGGCTGTAGGTCACGATACCATTG
>CALMOM010000074.1 GCA_937873305.1 uncultured Terriglobus sp. | reverse complement strand
GTCGTTCAGGGAGCAGGTGGTGTCACCCGGCTGGCACAGCACACCTGGATTAGAAGGATTGCTGACGATCTGCCCGGCAAAGATGCTGTTGTCCTGAATAGTGCGTTCACTGCCGCCCACGGAAAAGCTGCTCTTCTTTGTGAGAGGGCCAGTGAGAGAGCCGATAAAGAAGAGGCGATGGTAGTCCGGCTGCTGGTTGGCAGCCCCCAGGAACGGGTTGGACGTGTTGAGGAACTTGGCATTGCCCTGAACACTCAGGTTGCCGTGAAAGCTGTCCGTGCCCGGCTTTGTGAACACCTCCACGCGGCCAAATCCCTGCTTGTCAAACTGTGCGGAAAACGGATTCTGATTCACGCGAATTTCGCGGATGGACGATTTGGGTGGCAGCTGCCCGTTGGTGAAGCCATCGACGTAAATCTGGCCGCCGTTTGGACCTGCAGCCGGGCCGGCAAGTGCCGAGAGCTGGCTGGACAACTCATCAGGATCGTCTGACAACGCCTCAAGGTCCTTGTCTTTAATAACGACTGAGCTGCCGTTCTGCTCCGGGTCCGTAGACACCGTGGTGACGTTTTCTGTCGTCACGTTGATTTCCTGGTTCTGCGACTGCACTGCCAACGGCGTGTTCAGCGCCAGCGTGGTACCACTGATGCGCACGCCCTGCCGCACAAACGAGGCAAACCCCTGCATGGTGACTGTGATGGAGTAGGTGCCCGCCGGTACACCGCGGAAGCTGTAGCCACCATCCGCTCCAGAGGTAGTGACCAGCGCTGCGCCGCGGGCCGGCGTAAGTGTCACCGTCGCACCGGGAATGGCGGCCTGGTCGGGATCGAGCACAAAGCCGGAGACGGCAGTGCCAGCCACCGCCTGCGCCTGTGCGGCCAGGGTGAAGCCCGTAAAGCTGGGAGCGCCCAGAAGGCACGTTAAGGCAAGCGGCAAGGTATAAACGGCGCGCTTACGCCCGATACGCAGAGCAGAAAAAGGCATTCAAACCCCTAGGAACAAAGTGGTACCTGCCAGGTGGCAGTGCTACTCAGAACTATTCCGGACCCGCGCCACCGGCTTCACCACCGCCGCCACCCGTGGAACTCCACGGCGGTAGCGTGATTTCGCTGCCTGCAGGTCCGGTCAGCAGCGGTTCCACGCCGCTCAACACCGTAATGGCAGTGTAGGGTCCGCTGCTGCTGCCAGAGGCCACAATCATGAGCGCTTCGCCGGGCTTGAAGTCGGCCAAGGTACTTTTCGGCAGACGGGGGATCATCGCCGAAAGGTCGGCACCGGTGCGGCCGCCAGCCCCTGGAGCACGCCCAGCGCCGCCATAGCCACCACCCGCGCCATAACCACCGGTGCGGCCTCCGCCTGCGCTGGCTGAATCCTGCCCCGTACGCTGGGAAGCATCCCCTGTGCTGGCGGCAGCACCGGCCTGCGACGCACCAGACTGCACTGTCCCAGACTGCCCTGCACCGGATTGCGCCGAGCCGGTAGAACCTGCCGCGCCAGATGCCGTGCCGGCACCTGTCCGTGCCCTGCCTGGCGCAAAGCGGGCTGCCATCTCTGGCGGCAGCAACCGCAAGTCGCTATCCGCTCCAATGGCCACGGTTTCATTCTTCTTGGTCGCCAAATCCTTGATGACCAGGCTGTTCGCGCCCGGAGTCACGGACACAATGGTGCCGGACAGGTTGCGGAACGAACCCGAGACGACCTCCTCCGCGGTGATGGTCAAGCCATCGGTGGAGCGGTCGCCCCGCGCGCGCAACTGGTCGCCAGGATGAATTTCGGCCAGTGTGCCCGGCTTGGCTTCTTCAAATTTCACGGAACCAGGTGCGTAGCGGCGAAATTTCGTCGCGCCCGTGGTGTCGAGCGTCAGCTTGCGCGTGCCGGAACTCAGATTGATCTTGCCTGATCCAGCGTCGACCGCCGTGACAATGCCGCCCGTCCCTCGGCGGCTCCAGTCGGCTTGTGAGCTCTGGTTGCGCTGGGCAATGGCGGTCGACTTCATCAAGATGACGCGCGCCGCGGTGAGCCCATTGCCGTCCGCAGACGTTCCGGAGACAAGCACGCGATCGCCCACGGCAATCGCGCTCGGCGTAGAGGCTTCCGCGGTCTTCAGATCGGTGCTGCCGGGTGCCAGTTGCTGCACGCGCACGTTGCTGCCCAGGGTCGCGGTGATAATGGCCCCGGCATCGGTCTTGATCGTCAGGGTTCCTGCCTCGACGCTTGTCACCGTACCCAGCGCGCGGTTTGCCACTGCTGCTGGCGCATCCTGCGCATTCAGTTCAGTCACACCAGCAGAAAGGCCAGTAAGCAGACACGCGACGAAGGCAAGCTGACGCAGTACTGCCGTCCCCGTGCCACGTTGAAAGTTGGATAGTGCCACGGTGCCCTCTCCCATGCGCAACATCGCCTGCTGCTGCCCGCGATGGCTACATGAAGGTACGATTCAGCAGGGTGAAAGTTTCGCCAGAGTGCGCCATTATTCCGGCGGTTCCTGATCGAGTGGCTGCGGCGGCCAGTGATACACGGCGACGCTAAGCGGCGGCACAAGCACAAAACCCTCTTCCTGCTTCGGTGCCGGACCGGTGCTCAGCAGCAGTTCAGACCCCCGCTCCACGGCGAACTTCGTCTCGCCCTCTGCAAAGTTCATCATGGTGCGCACGTTGCCGCGGTCGGTAAAAATCCACCGGCCTTCCTCGCTGAACTGGACGTGCATGCGGCTAAAGTCACCCAGGTTCAACGCCAGGGTCTTGCGCCGCAGATGGATCAAGCTGCGGTAGAGCTGATACATCGCATGGTGCGAGTCTGTATCCACCTCGCTCCAGTCCAGCTTTGATCGCTGGAATGTCTCAGGATCCTCGGGGTTTGGCACATCGTTCTTATCCCAGCCAAAGTGCGCAAAGTCGTTTTTGCGGCCTTCCGACACGGCTTTGCGCAGTTCCGGTTCCTGGAAATCGGCGAAGTACTGCCACGGCGTGCTGGCGGCCCACTCCTCGCCCATGAAGAGCATGGGGATGAACGGTGCGGTAAGCACCACTGCCGCCGCCAGCCGCGCCTTTTGCGTGCCCACAATCTGCTGCACGCGTTCGCCCTTGGCGCGGTTACCAATCTGGTCATGGTTCTGGATGTATCCGAGGAACTTGTGATACGAGAGCTTGTGCGGCTCACGCCCATGGTCATGCAGGCGGTACTTGGAGTAGCGTCCGTCGTACAGGAAGGCTTGCTTCAGCGCGATTGCCAGGTGCTCGATCTTGCCGAAGTCCTCATAGTAGCCACCGGGCTCGTGCACCAGCAGCGTATAGAGCGAGTGGTGGAAGTCGTCACTCCACTGCGCATCCAGACCGTACCCGTTCGCCTCGCGCGAGGTGACAAAGCGCGGATCGTTCAAATCGGACTCGCCGATGAGGAACAGGCAGCGGCCAAGCGAAGCGGACAGATCCTCAATTTCGCGTGACATCTGCTCGAGAAAGTGCATGGCAGAGCGATCAATCAACTCGTGCACCGCGTCCAGCCTGAGACCGTCGAAGTGGTAGTCTCGCAGCCACATGATGGCGTTGTCGATCATGTAACGCCGCACCTGGTCCGAGCCACCCTCCTCCAGGTTAATGGCGGCGCCCCATGGCGTCTTGTGCTTTTCCGTAAAGTACGGTCCAAAGTTCTGCGTGTAATTGCCTGCGGGTCCAAAGTGGTTGTAGACCACGTCGAGAATGACGCCGAGCCCCTTGCCGTGGCATGCGTTCACGAAGCGTTTGACAGCCTCGGGACCACCATAGCTCTCGTCCGGCGCATAGAACGCGACGCCGTCGTACCCCCAGGAGACGCTGCCCTCAAAGGAGCAAATTGGCAGCAACTGCACGTGCGTCACGCCAAGTTCACACAGGTAGTCCAGCCGCTCGATCGCGCTGTCCAACGTGCCGCCTTCAGTAAAGGTGCCGATATGTGTCTCATAAATGATGGCAGAGGGCAGCGGCACGGGACGGAACTTCTCGTCTGTCCACGCGAATTTCTTGTGGTCCAGCACGCGCGATGCGGAGTGCACGTCCTTTGGCTGCCAAAACGAGCGCGGATCAGGATAGGGCGTCAGGTCGTCATCCAGCAGAAAGGCGTAGTCGCTGCCGTGTTTCGCCTCCTCCACATTGCTCGTCCAAAAGCCACGCGCCGATGGGCCGCTCATGGGGTACTCCACGCCGTCTACTCGTACCGTTACAGACTTCCTGCGCGGTGCCCAAAGTGAAAAATGATGCATTCCCTCTCCTGCGGCACGTGGCCGCCCTTCATCACTTGATCGAATCTTACTGACTCAGGCGTTGCTATCTTCCGCAGCCTTGCGGGCGGGCTCACGCGCGTCCATGCCCAGCGTCTGCTCACTGTCGCGTACCAGCAGCGCCACCGTAAAGCTGCTGAGCAGCGCAGACAATGCGACTGCTGTCCCACCCTCGTGCACCGTACCACTCATCCTGTCGGTCCAGCGACCCTCCGGCAGCCGCAGCACGGTGTCAATCCAGTCGCCGTCCAAAGTGTGCGGCAGGCGTGGCGCGATCGCAATCACGTCACTGCCGCGCAGGTATGCCAGAACGTGGTCTGCTCGCTGCCCTTCAGCAGCCATCGGGAGATAGCTACTACTCCCGTCGAACGACGTTGGCCGCTCCAAACGCAATCGCAACGCCTGCGTCAGCACCCACAGCTTGGGCGAGCCATCGTCCATATGCCCGGTCGCATACCGCGCAGCGTCCGCAGGCGCACGTCCCTGCAACTCTGCCAGCAGGCCTCGGCGCAGGTCGTAGTCCACCGGCCTACGGTTGTCCGGATCCACCAGCGAATGGTCCCACAACTCGCCGCCCTGATATAGGTCGGGCACGCCCGGCGACGTGCACTTGAGCAGCGTCTGCGAGAGCGAGTTGATGCGCCCGCCGCGGTCGAGGCGTTCCACAAACGCCTGCACCTCCGCGCAAAAGGCTTCCCTCTGCAGAATAAGCTCCATGAAGCGATTCAGGGCGTCCTCATACGCCTGATTATTCGCCAGCCATGAGGTCTCTCGTTTGGCCTCACGCATGGCCTTCTGCATGTACTCCTTGAGCCGGTCCAGCGAGATAGGCCATGCACCGATCACTGTTTGATACAGGAAGTATTCGGTATCGCGGTCGGGGTAGTGCCCGGTCCGCGCGCCGCGATTGAGGATGGCCCATCGCTCGAGAACCTCGCCCCACTCCTCGGGTAGCTCGCTCAACACTGCCAGCCGGGCACGCACGTCGTCGGCACGCTTGGTGTCGTGTGTGGACAGCGTCAGCATGGTGGTAGGTAGTGTTGCCTGCATGTGCGTGTTGTAGTCGTGAAAGGCTTGCACAGAGACGCCATTCAGCCCTGGATCGCCGCCCACCTCGCACAGCGACACCAGCCGGTTGTAGCAGTAGAACGCGGTGTCTTCCACGCCCTTCGCCATGATGGGCGAGGTGAACTGCTGAAAGCGCGCCACGAATTCCGATTCACGCTCGCCGGTTACTGTCAGCGTAAGCACGTCACGAACGAAGTCAAACAAGCCCGCGTCCACGTCAGGCTTGCGGCGCTTCGCCTCCTCTACTGCTTCGGCAACTCGCCTGCGGTCCTCGTCCGTAATGCCTTGGACGTTCCCATCCGTCGTGACATAGGTTCGGTACACGCAAAAGCAGGCTGCGACGTTGCGAATGGCGCGCCGGATCTCTGCCCGGGTGTAGTCGCGGCTGTCACGATTGCTCTCGCAGATGGCGACAAAGATGGTGGCCAGCCGGTTCACATCGCTGGCCAGCGTTTCCTTCGCAATCTTGGTCTTGTTCTGAAATGAGATCTCATGGAAGCTCTCACGATTGCCGGTGAACCTGGCATAAATGTCGCCAAGCCGCTGCATGCCCTGCGAAGACACCAGCAGGCCATTGCACTGGTTCAGGTAGTCGTAGCCGCTGGTGCCCTGCACGGGCCAGCCTTCGCGTAACCACTCGCCTGGCTCAAGAATCTTTTCCGCGACGATCCACGCGTGGGGCGCTTTCGCGCGCAACCGCTGCAGGTAGCGGCGCGGGTCGCGCAGGCCATCCGGATGATCGATGCGGATACCGTCCAGCACGCCCTTGTCGAGCCAGTACAGGATGAGCTCGTGCGTCTCCTCAAAGACGTACTCGCGCTCCATGCGCAGGCCAATCAACGAGTTCACATCGAAAAAACGGCGGTACCCAAGCTCCTGGTCGGAGGTGCGCCAGTATGCGAGCCGGAAGTTCTGCGCATTCAGGATGTCGTCCAGGGCATCCGTGTTGCTGTTCAGCTCCTCCACAGCTTCGTCAATGGAGCGGCAGACGGCGTCCTCCTCGGAGCACAGGCGGGTCAGCAATCCCAGCAGCACCATCTTGTCGCGGTGCCGCCCCAGCTGCACCGAACGCTCGGTAGAGTCGGGTGAGGGCAGCCGCGCAAACGAGGACGCCAGGAAGTGCAGCGTGTCTGACGGGGCCTGTTCGGCAGCCCGGGACAAAATAGTGGACAGGGAGCGCGGTGCCAGCGGAAAGGCCTGCTCGCCATACTTCACCAGGAAGTTCATGCCCTCCCGCACGACCTGGATGCCGCCAGCCGAAAGCACGCGACCATACTGGTCACCCAACACCGGCATCAGCACCTTCTCGCGCAATTTCTCTTCAGCAGAGTTCCAGTCGATGTCGAAGAACGTCGCAAAGCGGCTGGACGGGCCATTCTCCAGCACGTCCCACCACATGCGATTCATGCGATCCACCGACATGTGGTTCGGCACAATGTCCAGGACCTGTCCCAGGCCCAGGTCTCCCAAGCGCTGCGAGAAGCGGCTATGCGCCAGTTCGCCGCCCAGCTCGCCATTGACGGAGTGGTGGTCCACCACGTCATACCCGTGCATAGACCCCTTGCCTGCTTGCAGGTAGGGCGAGCTGTATACATGCGAAATGCCCAGTTGCCGCAGGTAGTCTGCGATGGCAGATGCCTGGTCAAAGGTGAAACCCGCGTGCAACTGCAGGCGGTATGTTGAAAGCGGTGTTCGTTCCATATCTATCCCGGGCAAGTTCAGAGCAAAGACGCGCGCACGACTTCCGTTTCGCCGTGAAGGCGGTACGCGTGTGCGCGCGGTTTTCCGGTTAGGTGCTCACAGCGTGGCCCAGGTTGTTCTCTGCCGCACGCGCCGGAACGCCACCCTGCGCTGCCTCAGCAAGTGGCGTCCGTGGTCAGGCCCTCAGTCCACGGACCATCACCGTCCTCCAGCACAATGGCGGCGACTACCAGCGCCAGGTGCGTCAGCGCCTGCGGATAGTTCCCGATCTGACGCTTGCCATCCACGTCGTACTCCTCCGCGATCAGCCCCAGCGGATTACGCAGGTCCAGCAGCTTGCGGAATAGAGTCTGCGCCTCGTCCCTGCGCCCGCACAGGTGCAGTGCCGCCACATGCCAGAAGGAGCACGCCAGAAACGCCCCCTCACCCGGCGGCAAACCGTCCGAACCATCGCGCGTGTCATAGCGATACAGCAGCCCGTCCTTCATCAGGTGCTTCTCAACGGCGGCAATGGTGCCCAGCACACGCGGATCGTCCGCACGTAGAAAGCCCACCAACGGGATGCGCAGCAGCGCCGCATCCAGTTTTTTCGAGCCATAGCTCTGCACAAAGCTGTTCAGCTCCGTGTCGAATCCATGCGTGCACACGTCAGTATGGATGGCCTCGCGGCTCCTGCGCCAGCCCTGCACACGCTCTTCCCTATCGCGAGTCGACGCCATGCCGGACTCTTCATACGCGCGGATGGCACGGTCAAATGCGACCCACGCCATCATCTTGGAGTGCACAAAGTGCTGCTTGGGTCCGCGGGTTTCCCAAATGCCGGAATCCGGTTCGCGCCAGATGCGGGCCAGCCGCTCCAGCAGCTTGCGCACCATGGAGTGCACCTCGCCCGTCCACTGGTCGTCGTCCGCGACAGGTGTATTCGCAAGGGCGGCGATGACCTCACCGTACACGTCCAACTGTACTTGGTCCGCAGCCTTGTTGCCGATGTTGACCGGCCCGGAGTGCTCGTAGCCCGGCAGCCAGTCCGCCTGCCATTCGTTCGTCATGCGCTCGCCCGAGATGCCGTACACGGCCTGCAACTGCTCGGCGGAGCCGGCAACGGAACGCAGCAGCCAGCCACGCCAGGCACGCGCCTCGTCCACATAGCCCACCCGCAGCAGCGTTAGCAGGGTGAGCGCCGTGTCACGCAGCCACGAGAAGCGGTAGTCCCAGTTGCGGACTCCGCCGATCTTCTCTGGCAGCGATGTAGTGGGCGCGGCGACCAGGCCGCCGGATGGCCGGTACGTCAGGGCCTTGAGCGTGATGAGCGATCGCTGCACGGCGTCTGCATACTGCCCTGTGTGCTGGTTTTTCCCGACCCACTCCGTCCAGAACCCTTCCGTGTCGGCCAGGGCACCATTGGCATCGAAACTGGCCGGATCCTCCTCGGTGGACGAGCCATACGAAAGCACAAAGCAGATGGTTTCGCCCTCGTGCAGGTCGAAGTTGCTGACGGTGCTCATGCCTTCGCCCTCGAGCGGCGCCTCGGTCCGCAGGACGACAAGGTGCGGCCCAGACACCGCACGCAGATGGTGGTCCACCCGCTGCACCCACGGGATGGTACGGCCAAAGTCGAAGCGCAAGGTCAGGTCCATGCGCATGCGTACGGTGCCATGGAGGCCTCGCACGATGCGCACCAGGTCAGAGTGTTTGCCGCGTGGCGGCATAAAGTCTGTGACCAGCACCTCACCGTGCGCGGTCTTCCAAACCTTTTCCACAATCAGCGTTTGCGGCTTATAGCGCCACTCGTCCCCCAACACCTCTTCACTCTTGGCGGGCTTGATGCTGAAAAACCCGTTCTCCCGCGTCCCCAGCAGACCCGCAAAACAGGCCGCAGACGAAAACGTCGGCCAGCAGAGCCAATCCACCGAACCCTCGCGACACACCAGGGCCGCGGTTTCACAATCGCCGATCAGGGCATAGTCCTCGAGCGGCGCACCCAGCAACTGTTCCTTGAACGATTCGCTTCTACCTGTCTCTAACTGTTGTGGCCGTATCGTCAAGCTCGCCCTCTTTGCTTTCATACGATGACGCGGCGGGTGCAACGCGGTATACCGCGCCCGGGGCAAACACCATCCCCGGGGATGCATCTGTTCACAGGAGTCCAGCCTGCACGCCGTGTCGTCGTCCTTGCATCTGATGCACGGCGCATAGTGGCGGCTTCGGACAGGTAGGGGAGGCAGCTTGAAGCCCAACGAAGGCAGAAGCCGGGTCGTTATTGAAGAGCTCAAACCGGAGATCGATGGCGGTCGTCACGCTGCCAAGCGCATCGCCGGCGACCGGATGCGGATTACCGCGGCCATTTATACCGATGGCCACGACCACGTCGCCGCGCGGCTGATGTACCGGCCAGCCTCTGAAAAGGTCTGGCGCTACGCTGAGTTCCGTGAACTGGGCAACGATGTGTGGGAGGCGGACTTCCTCGCGGACAGCATTGGCGCGTGGACCTATACGGTGCAGGCCTGGGTCGACCACTTCGGCACCTGGGTGCACGACCTGCACAAACGCATCGACGCGCAGGAGAAGCCTGCCGCCGCACCGGCAACCGTGTTCGACCTGCCCGGCGGAGCGGAGCAGAATGAAGCGATCAACCCTGCCGACGAGAACACCGTCGCCATCCAGGACCTGCCCGGCGGCATGACCCCGGCAACTCGCCGCTTTATGACGTCGAACACGCCACAAAGCGATGTGGCGCTTGCGTTTCGCACGGGAGCCATTCTGCTGGACCAGGCCTCGGCCCGCGCCCGCGAGGGTGATGCACGCACACTCAAGGGGACGGCCAGTTCGCTGCGGTACCTCGCAGAGCGCAACTCACCCTACTATGACTTTCCGTTGAATGAAGATGCCATCGCGTTGTGCCTGCAGTATCCCGACCTGAACTTCGCCACCGTGTACGAGCGTGAGTTGCCGCTGTGGGTCGATCGCGAGCGTGCGCGCTTTTCTTCCTGGTACGAGTTCTTCCCGCGTTCCGCAGGCTTTGTCGCCGGAGAGCACGGCACCCTGCGCGATGCTGCGGCTCGCCTGCCCGAAGTGGCTGCGATGGGCTTCAACGTCGTGTACTTTCCACCGATTCATCCCATCGGCACGGCGTTCCGAAAGGGCAAAAACAATTCCGTCGTGGCGGAGCCAGGCGACGTGGGCAGCCCCTGGGCCATCGGCAACAGCGACGGCGGCCACAAGGCCATCCTGCGCGAACTGGGCACCTTCGCTGACTTCGCCGCGCTGATGCAGGCAGCTCAAGCCAACAACATTGAAGTAGCACTCGATGTCGCCTTTCAGTGCGCGCCGGAGCACCCCTGGGTTCGCGACCATCCGGACTGGTTCAAGATCCGTCCAGACGGTACCATCCAGTACGCCGAGAACCCGCCCAAAAAGTATCAGGACATCTACCCGATTAACTTCGAGTCGAACGACTGGCGCGCGCTCTGGCAGGAGTTGTACTCCGTTTTCGCCTTCTGGATCGACAAGGGGGTGCGCATCTTCCGCGTGGACAATCCGCACACCAAAGCCATTCCCTTTTGGGAGTGGTGCATTGCCGAGGTGCGCAAGACTCACCCAGAAGTCATCTTTCTGGCGGAAGCGTTTACCCGCCCGCACGTGATGTACGGCCTCGCCAAAATCGGCTACACGCAAAGCTATACCTACTTCTCCTGGCGCACGGAGAAGAAGGAGTTAACCGACTACATAACAGAGATCACGACCACGCCGGTCGCAGACTTCTTCCGGCCCAACTTGTGGCCCAACACGCCCGACATTCTGCCGGGCTTCCTGCAGACGGAGCTGCGCACCGCGTTTGCGCAGCGCGTTGTCCTCGCCGCCACGCTGGGGGCCAGCTACGGCGTGTACGGCCCTGCCTTTGAGCTATGTGACCATCTGCCAGCCAAGCCCGGCAGCGAAGAGTACCTCGACAGCGAAAAGTACCAACTCCGTATCTGGAATCGCGACGACCCCAACAGCCTCGCTCCCCTGCTCACGGCACTGAACCGCATTCGCAACACCTACGCCGCGTTGCAGACCAACGAGACCCTGCGCTTCCACGCCGTGGACAATGACAAGCTGATTGCCTACAGCAAGTCTGATGGGGACCACACCGTACTGACCATAGTGAACCTGGACCCGGGAGCGCCCCAGGCAGGCTGGACAGAACTCGACCTGCTTGCGCTGGGCGTTCCCTTTACGGGCGCATACGAGGTGGAAGACCTGCTGACCGGCGCAAAGTACCCGTGGAACGGTTCCCACAATTATGTCGCGCTCGACCCGGAAAAGAGCGTTGCACACATCTTGCTGCTGCGTCGCGCTACTCTGTCGGAGAGCCTAGCTGGGGAGAGTACGGAAGATTGAGCACGGTCATCGCACGTCCAGCAGTCAAGAAGCGCGCCAGCGCCACCGATCCCCAGTGGTATAAGGACGCCATCATCTACGAGTTGCACGTCAAAGCCTTTGCCGACGGCAACAACGACGGCGTCGGTGATTTTGCAGGCCTGCTGGAGAAGCTGCCCTACCTGCAGAAGCTGGGCGTCACCTGCCTGTGGATTCTGCCATTCTTCCCGTCCCCCGGGCGTGACGACGGGTACGACATCGCAGACTACCTGAACGTAAACCCGGCGTACGGCACCATCGACGACTTCCAGCGCTTTCTGGCGGAAGCGCACGCGCTCGGCATGCAAGTGCTTATCGAACTGGTCATCAATCACACCAGCGATCAGCACCCCTGGTTCCAGGCGGCGCGTAATTCTCCGAAAGGCTCGCCCGAGCGCGAGATGTACGTGTGGAGCGACACGGACGAGCTGTACAGCGGCGTCCGCATCATCTTCACGGACACGGAGAAGTCCAACTGGACGTGGGACCCGGTGGCCGGCCAGTACTACTGGCACCGCTTCTTCTCGCACCAGCCGGACCTGAACTTCGACAATCCGCGCGTGATGGAAGAAGTCCTGAACGCGATGCGCTTCTGGATGGACATGGGCGTGGACGGCCTGCGGCTCGACGCCATTCCGTACCTGGTCGAGCGCGACGGCACCAGCTGCGAGAATGTGCCGGAGACGCACGACCGCATCAAGGAAATCCGCGCCGCCATTGACGCCGAGTACGAAAACCGCCTCGTCCTTGCCGAAGCCAACATGTGGCCGCAGGATGTGCTGCCCTACTTTGGCAACAGCGACGAGTGCCACATGGCCTTTCACTTTCCGCTGATGCCGCGCATTTACATGGCGCTTCGGCAGGAAGACCGGCTGCCCATCACAGAGATCATGGCGCAAACGCCGCCCATTCCGGACGGCTGCCAGTGGGGTCTGTTCCTGCGCAACCATGATGAGCTGACGCTCGAAATGGTGACGGACGAAGAGCGCGATTACATGTACCTGGCCTACTCGGCGGACCCGCGCATGCGCATCAACGTGGGCATTCGCCGCCGCCTGGCACCGCTGGTCGACAACAATCGCCGCCGCATCGAGCTGCTGAATTCGCTGCTGTTCTCGTTCCCCGGCACGCCCATCCTGTATTACGGCGACGAAATCGGCATGGGCGACAACATCTACCTGGGCGACCGCAACGGCGTGCGCACGCCCATGCAGTGGAACAGCGACCGCAACGCCGGCTTCAGCCGCGCCGTGCCCGCCAAGCTGTACTCGCCGGTCATCATGGACCCCATCTGGGGCTACGAGGCCATCAACGTCGAAGCGCAGGAAAGCGACACGTCGTCCTTGCTGCACTGGACGCGCAATATGATCGCCCTGCGCAAGCTCTTCCAGGTCTTCGGCCGCGGTACGCAGGAGTTCCTCAAGCCGGAGAACCGCAAGGTGCTCGCTTACATTCGCGAGTACGAGTCAGAGCACGTCGTCTGCGTCGCCAATCTGTCGCGCTTCGCCCAACCCGTGACGCTGGACCTAAGCCGCTTCAAGGGCATGGTGCCGGTGGAAATGCTGGGCTACGTGCCCTTTCCAAAAATCGACGAAACACCGTACGCCATCACGTTGGGACCGTACGCCTTCCTCTGGCTGGAGATCCAGCCCGCTGCGTTCGCGGAAGCTGAGGCAAGCCCCGCGGACCAGCAGGAGGCGCTCACCCTGCCCGCCACCGACCTGCAAACAGCGCTGACCGGTGCCAGTGTTCAGCTGCTGCAGGAAAGCTTCCTGGGCAAATACCTGCAGGCGCAGCGTTGGTTTGGCGCCAAGTCTCGCACGGTAAAGGATGTCTCCATCGACGACGTTGTGCCGTTGGGCACGGATGACGCCGCCATCCTGCTGTTGCGCGTTGTGTACGCAGAAGGTGCAGACGACACGTACAGCCTGCCCGTAGCCGTGCTGCGCGACTGGAACGCCACCGCGGCAGCGGCCGACAGGCCCGAGAGCGTCATCGCGCACCTGCAGACCGGCATTGTGCTGGTGGATGCCCTGACCGTTCCTACCGTCCGGGATGCCCTGCTTGACCTGGTCGGCCGCGCAGCGCAGGCACCCACGCGCAACGGCGGTTCGCTTAGTGGAAGGCCGAGTAGCGCCTTCAGCACGCTGCGTGGCGGCGACGCTCTCCTCTCACGCACCGGCAGAGCAGAGCAGAGCAATAGTTCCGTGCTCTATGGCGACAGGCTCATCCTCAAGCTGTTTCGCCGCCTGCAAACGGGAGAAAACCCGGATGCGGAAATCGGCCGCTTCCTCACGGAAGAGGCTCATTTCGAGCACACTGCGCCCTTTGCGGGGGAGCTGGTCTACACCGCGCCCGGCGGCGGAGAGGCTACAACCGCGGCCCTGCTGCAGGGCTTGATTGCCAACGAGGGCGACGGGTGGGAGTGGACGCTCGACACCCTGAAAACAGACCAGGAGAGTGCCGCATACCGCGACGGCGTACGCCTGCTGGGTCAGCGCACGGGCGAGATGCATCGCGCCCTGGCCACGCCCACCAGCAACCCCGCTTTTGCGGCTGAACCGACCGACATCGATGCCCTGCAGCGCGACGCCGTGCGCCTTGAATCGCAGATCGCCGAGGCCATCCAGATGGTGAAGCACCGCTTCAGCACGCTGCCGGATGACCTGCTGGGCGCGGCAGCCACACTGCTCAGCCGTCGCCGTGAAATGCTGGCGATTGCCAACGACCTGCGCTCCCTTCCACCCGGCACAGCAGGCTTGCGCACGCGCATCCACGGCGATTATCACCTGGGCCAGGTGCTAAAGACAGCTGACGACTTCGTCCTGCTTGATTTCGAGGGGGAACCGGCACGCTCGCTGGCAGAGCGCCGCGCAAAGCAATCGCCCCTGCGCGACGTGGCAGGCATGCTGCGGTCGTTCTCGTACGCGGGTGCCGCTGCCCTTGGCACCGAGCCCAGCCCGGAGCGCACCGCGTGGGAACAGTCCGCCGTTGCCGCCTTCCTGGAAGGCTACCGCTCCGGAAGCGGCGAAGGCACGGCGACCCGCGCTGCGCAGCTGCCGTTGCTGCGCGCGTTTCTGCTGGAGAAGGCACTGTACGAGATCATGTACGAGGTCAACAACCGGCCCGGCTGGATTGCCATCCCGCTTTCCGGCATCCTTGACCTGTTGAACGGGCCGGCAGGCAGCGAGGGGGCAGCATGAGCGTACCGGCGGCGGACATCACCGCAGAAGTAGATGTTGCCCAGCAGGGCGGCACGTACACCGCCCGGGAGGCGGTCAGCACCGACCTGATCATTTTTTTGGGCCCCGCCTACGAAAACGCGGCGGCAGACCAGCTGGAGCCAGTCGTCGCCATGCTCCGCGAGGCACTGGGCGACAATACGGCGCGTGCACTCGTCGCTTACCCCGCGCTGGATCCGCAGCCGGTAGCGTGGGAACTTGCGGGCATGTCGCTGCAGCCGTACCTGCCCTCGGCCCGGCCGCAAACCTTCTTGGTGCAGACGGCCACCGCGTACGTGGGCCTGTACGAGGTTATGCGCGCGCACTCTGCCGCCTGCGGCCTCCTGCTGGGTGCGGAGGCACACACGCTCCAACCCGCGGCAGTAGCTGCCATGGTAGAAACCGTCATCAACGGCAATGCAGACCTGGCCATCGCGCGCTACGCAGTGGGCCCCAATGACGCGCTGATCAATGCGTCCATGCTGCACCCCGTCTCACGCGCCCTGTTTGGCGTCAAGGCCGTCTTTCCGTTGGCGCTGGATCTGGCTCTCTCCAGCCGCCTGGCAGAGCGGGTTGCGGGCACGGCGCAGCAATTCACAGCAGGTTCGCAGCCCGAGGCCATTGTGTGGGTTACGTCTGAAGCAGCCGTGGCAGGCTACACCGTTGCGGAAGTGAATGTGGGCACGCGCGAGCTGCCCCACCCCACTTCGCCGGACCTGTCTGAGATCTTGAATACCACGGCTGCAGCACTCTTTACAGACGTAGAAGCGAAGGCAGCCTTTTGGCAGCGGGTACGCCCACCCGCGACGCTGCTGACGAATCAGTCAGTTAACATCTCCGTGCAAGCCCTGTAAGATATAAGATACACCGAAGTCTCAGAGCTTATCGCCAGCTTCCGCATCGGTTACGGCAACCTGCACGAGATATGGTCGCTGGTGCTGCCGCCGCAAACGCTGCTGGGCCTCAAGCGGCTGACGACCACCGCGCCCGCAAGCTTTGCGATGACGGATGCGCTGTGGGTACGCATCGTGTACGACTTTGTGCTGGCGCACCGGCTCAGGACCATCAATCGCAGCCACCTGCTGGGTTCGCTCACGCCGCTGTACCTGGCGTGGGTGGCATCGCACCTTTTGCAGGCAAAACCCGGCGCGACGGAAGACCTGGCGCGTGCCTTTGAGGCAGACAAGCCCTACCTGGTTTCGCGCTGGCGCTGGCCCGACCGCTTCAATCCCTAGCTCACGGTTCGTATGCCCCACACAACCCCTCACGGGAGGCAACCTGATGTTCTCGCAAATTGATGACGCCCTGATCGAATCGTTCCGCCGTGTCCTCACCCGGCTGGCCGTGTTTTTGCCCGGCCTGCTTGCCCTGGTGCTGGCGGTTGCCCTCATGGCCCTGGTCGGCGCGGGCCTGGCCTGGATCATCCGCAGGCTGCTGACGCGCATTAAGTTTGACGAGCGTCTGGGTGCGCGTAACTCAGGCGGCGTGGCGGACTGGGCACCCGCGCACAGCGCCACGCTGCTCATCAGCCGCATTGTGTTTTGGGCGTGCGTGCTGCTGGGCGTCACCATCGGCATATCCGCATACGACGCTGCAGGGGGAACTGGGGAGCTCTCGCCATTCATCCTGCCCTACCTGGCCCACACCGTGGGCGCGTTCCTCATCCTGGTCACCGGTATCATTCTGGCACGGTACCTCTCTCGCTCCGTCCTCATCAGCGCCGTCAATGCCAAGCTGAACTATGCACGCCCGCTGTCGCTCGCGGTCAAGTGGCTGGTCCTGGTCTTTACCGGTGCCATGATCCTCGACCACCTGAACATTGGCGGCATCATCGTCGAACTCGGCTTCGGCATTCTGTTTGGTGGCATGGTGCTGGCGCTGGCGCTGGCCGTGGGTCTTGGCTCACGCGACATTGTGGCTCGATCCATTGAGCGCACCGCCGACCGCGCGACGCCTATCGATCGCGCTGCTGCCGTGCCGCCGGAGACACCACGCACGCTGCGACACTTCTAACAAAACGAAGCGCATAATGCAGTGTCATCCTGAGCGAAGCGAGGTCTCCTGCACATCTTCGTGCAACGATGCAGACCGGGCTTTCAAACACAAGCTCAGAGCCTCGTCGGATCTATAAGCTATGCAGGATCATTCGCTCCACTCAGGATGACGGCGACTACGCGAGTGCTGGGTAGTCCGTATACCCCTCAGCACCATGCGTATAAAAGGTCTCCACGCGCGGCTCATTTAACGGCACACCCTCACGCAAACGACGTGGCAGGTCCGGATTTGCGATAAACAGCTTGCCAAAGCCAACCGCGTCCGCGACGCCGCGCTCAATCACATCGTTGGCAGACTCCAACGTGAACTTCTCGTTGTCCACATACACGCCGCCAAACTCCTGTTTCAGCAGGGGTCCCAGGCTGTCTGGCCCCTCGTACTCACGCGCCATCAGGAACGCCAGCTTGCGCTTGCCCAACTCGCGCGCCACATAGCCAAAGGTTTCTCGCGGGTTCGCATCGCTCACGCCCTGTGAATCACCGCGTGGCGCTAGGTGCATGCCCACGCGCCCCGCACCGTATACGGCGATGGCCGCGTCCGCGCACTCCAGCATCAGCCGTGCGCGATTCTCTACCGATCCACCGTACCCATCGTCGCGATGGTTCGCGCCGCTCTGCAGAAACTGGTCTAGCAGGTAGCCGTTGGCTCCATGCAGCTCCACACCGTCAAAGCCTGCGTCTCTCGCGTTCTGCGCGGCACGGCCAAACTGCTCCACGATGCCGTGGACCTCGCCCGTGCTCAGCGCGCGCGGCGTCTCATACGGTGTCACAGGCCGCATGACAGCCACGTGACCTTCTGCGGCAATCGCGCTGGGTGCAACCGGCTGCTGACCATGCAGGTAGCTCGAATGCGAGATGCGTCCTACATGCCAGATCTGCGCAAACATGCGGCCACCGGCCCGGTGCACCGCTTCGACTACCGGCTTCCAGCCCTCCACCTGCTGCTGCGACCAGATGCCGGGCACCTGCGGGTAGCCGACGCCTAGCGGATCGACCGGCGTACCCTCCGAAATAATCAGGCCGGCAGAGGCGCGTTGTGCGTAGTACTCGGCCATCAACTCGGGCCGTGGCACGTGGTCCACCGTGCCGCGAAGACGGGTCAGTGGAGCCATGAAAATGCGATTGGGTAGGTCGAGATCGCCTACGCGGATGGGGTCAAACAGATTCGGCAAAGCAACTCCAAGTCGTCAGCTTTTGGATGAGGCGGCGCTCCAGTGCGACTCGCGCCACGTTGCCCCGCGCACCTATGCCGCAACCTCAATCATTGCGATGGCCTCGGCAACCGTTGTTGCCACCAGCAGCATGTCCCGTGCCTGCGGCTTCAGCACGCCCTCACGCACGCAGTGATCCAGAAAGCTCAGCAGCCCATCGTAAAAACCAGCCGTGTTCAGCAGGCACATGGGCTTGTTGTGCAGTCGCAGCGTTTGCCATGCCAGCACCTCGAACAATTCTTCCAAAGTGCCATAGCCACCCGGCAGTATCAGGAATGCATCGGCGCGCTCACCCATCAGCGCCTTGCGAGTGTGCATGGTGTCCACCACATGCAGCTCTGTGCAGCCGCTGTGACCCACTTCCTTGTCCACCAGCACGTGCGGTATGACCCCGATCACCTGGCCGCCGCCTGCCAGCGCCGCATTCGCCACCGCGCCCATCAATCCTGCCGTGGCTCCGCCGTACACTAGCCCTACGCCGCGCCGCGCCAGTTCCGTTCCCAACTGCTCCGCGTCCTTGCGGTACTGTGGATTGATCCCGGTCGCTGACGCACAAAATACGCATAGTGTTCTAAGTGGCATGACTCAAGAATATAAGCAGCGTCGGTGAGGACTTACAATCCGCTGAGCAAATGCAAGAGCGTGGCGCGCGATTGCAGCGCACACCACGCTCGGTTTGTGCCGGCTCTCCTAGGATTTATCCTAAGCAGCCGGCAACATCTCAACTACATCCAGAGCGGATCCTTCGGCTTAGCGGAAGGAGGCGACGGCTCCGTTGTAGTCCTTCACAATGGTCAGCTTTACGGTGTTGTCGGCGCCGTATACCGGGGTGCCCGCCGGCACCTCAACCTTGGTCGACGCGTTCGCCTCCAGCACCACAGGACGGCCCTGGATCATCAGGTTTTGCGTCATGTTGCTCAAATTCTTAAGGGTTACGTGTACCATGGGACCCTTTGCCTGCGAGACGTTTGCATTGTTCTCTGAGGCTGAGGCGAGGGCGGGGGTAAGCATGCTGCCCGCGAGGGCAAGCGCTGCGATTGAACGATAGATCATGATGACTTCTCCGTGTTGCGTTGTAGCTGGCGAAGTCCCACTGCATTGAAACCACGTCGCGCATTGTGTTATACGCCTCGGGTAAGAGTTTCGTCACCCTGTTTACAAGGAATTTATAGAAAAAGATTCTTGGTCTTTCTACGTCGCTTGAGGCAACTTATGACGCGCTGCTAAATACAAGTTATTGTTCTGAAACAGAACAGGCAAGACGTCCCATCGGGTCGCCCTGCCTGCTCGATACAAGATTGCTGTCGCTCTTCTGCGGGCCTACCGGAAAGAGCAGGTCGTGCCGTTCAGGTCGCGCGTCACCGTCAACTTCACGCTTTTATCCGCACCATACACGTGTGTGCCTTCGGCTGCTTTCAACTCGTATTCACCGTTAGCCGCGAGTGTGATGGGCTTGTCCTCGACCAAGAGGTCCATGGGTGCGGAGGTGCGATTCTTCAGTGTCACCTTGACCATCTTGCCCCTGTCAGGCGTATTACTACTGTGGCCGAACAGGGCTGCGTGCGACGCAGTTGGGGCAAGGGTGCTGGCGGCAAGAACGAGGGCAAGTACGGTACGACGAACCATGAGAACTTCTCCTAGAATTACGCTGCTGGCGAAGTCCCACTGCAGTTGAAACCCGTCGCGCATCCTGAAATACGCAGCAACACTGTCGCGGTTCCACACTTTCTGCAAAAACTTAGTGACAAGCGGCCCTGACTGCGATTGAGCGTGCTAATGCGCAAGTAAGCGACACAAACGCGCGGTTCAACGCACTTTTGGACGCTCATGCCACGCTCTTTGCACATTCACGACGCGTGGTCTGCAGGCTAAACATATTGAGTTGCACGTCGCAGCGAGCGCACATGCACCGGGGCGTATGCTTCGGTCAAATACCAAGCTACAGACAAGCTTTTGACAATTCAGTGACATGCCGCTCGGCTGCGGCACGTACCCTCTACCTCGTACCACGGAGACCCCATGACAGTGCAAGCTCTTCTCAGGTCCACCCTGCTCGTCGCTTCGGCAGCGCTTCTCGGCTCCTCGGCTGCGTCCGCGTCCATCATGTCCACCGCCACCGTTACCAGCACCCAGGCTTCACCCAACACCTATAACTACAGCATCACGGTCAATAACACCGGGACAACAACGATCGGCACGTTCTGGTTCAGTTGGATCCCCGGTGCAGGCTTCCTTTCGGCTGTCCCCTCCAGCGTTCAATCACCTACCGGCTGGACGGAGATACTGACTAACTCCGGCGCGGGTATTCAGTGGGTCACTACCAGCAGCCTGCTGGCACCTGGCTCCTCCCTGTCTGGATTTAACTTCACCAGCACAGAAACGCCCGCCCAACTCGCTTCCGCCTTCACCACTAGCAAGGGCGTAACCGACCCGGCAGCCATTTACTTCGTATACCAGGGCGCGCCGCTCGCCGATCCTGGCTATGAAGCCGTGGCAAACGTCGTCACGCCGGAACCGTCCACGATCCTGTTTACGCTGACCGGCCTGTTGGGTGCAGCGGCTGTCACCATGCGCCGCAACGGCCTTTTGCAGAACTAGTTCTGACGTTTCTCAGAGACTCCCGCGCCTTGGGAGTCTCTTTTCGTTTGTCAGCGGTTGGTTCGCGCATGCAGACACGGACAGTGTCCGGCGGGGCGGGCGCTACTCGTGGTCTTCATTGGGAACGCTAGGGATGTGCCCCGAGCCAGCGGCCCGCGTGGAAGTCCGTGGCGACGCTGGCCAGCAGCAGGGCCACGCTGATGCCGAGCGCACCCGCGGCCCAGGGCAGCGAGACGCGCCCGTGCTGGAAGAAGAAGTCGAGGATGCCGAAGACCAGCACCAGCACCGCCGCCTCTGCAAAGAAGGACGAGCAGCGGCGCGACAGAATGGCGATCAGATCCGGCGCAGCGGACGCCGGGCGGCGCTCCTCACCGGGCGAAACCAGCCGGAGCCTAAGGGGTCCCTCGCCGGCAACGGACGAACGAAATGAACCTGCAATTTGTTTGTGCAACATAAAACACCCTGGTACTGCTCCCACCAGTGTGACCGGGCGGGAGAGCGAAGTCGAGTGAATTTCTGGCGAACTGGTTTAAGTAGCACCTCGTGCCAAGTCGCCTATTTTGTAAAAATGAGTAAAGATCAACTTGCTCAACGCAAGGGTTAACACTGCCGTTTTCGTCTTTCAAGGTCTTTGCGTAGCCATCAATGACTGAATTTCATCCCGGTAGTATTTGTAATCTTCATCTCGAACTGAGTATGCAGCGCGGAATGCGGAGTTGAGGCCTGACTTTCCTATGGAGCGTACCTCTGTACCGTAGCCGGACGATTCTAGTTGGGCAAATAAGACATCTATGTACCACTTACCCTTAAACATCCGGTCATGTTGACCTAGCAGGACAAGCTCTCGCAAGAACTCTCGAACAGTGAGCCAGTAGTTCTCGAAATCCGAACCACTCATTCCGCTAACTTTCTGCAGACGAGCCTTGTGCAGAGTGAGCTTGACTGTGTCGGTGGGTGCATCACTCGGTACGTTGAACAGGGAAACACTTGAGAAGTTCGAGATGCCGGTCGCAGAAAGCCGGAGAGCAGCCACACAGAACGTAACCCAATCCAGCCAGAGGAGTGCTGTTTCAGCAGACCAGCCTATTTGAGCTAACAGTGTCCCGTTGAGTTCACCCGGTAAGGTTGAAATAGCTCTCTCGACTGCCTGCTGAATGTTCACCGAAGCTACGATATGGTTCTCTACAGAGTGGAGAGGAGTTCGAATTAGACCAGGATGATACTGCTCAACACCTATGAGATCTTCTACGTCCTTGTCGATACAAAATGTCAGCAGCTTTTTGCTTTTCCATTTTGCAGCGTGCTTGGCTTCGTACCTGCTCCAAGCCCCCGAAGCCAACTTCAAAGTTAGCTGGCCACCGTTCCCCCCTTTCCCAGGAGGCGCATTGCCTGGTAGCTCACTTGACAGCCTCACTTCGACCAGTAGATTTAAGTCGCTGCCGAGCTGGCGCCCAATAAGGCCGTAAAAGAGTGGATCATTGTCCCTGCCCTCAACAAAAAGGATCAGCTGAGCGCCGGAGAGTCGCAGTGCGGCAACATATGACTTTAAGCGACGACGCAGAGGTTTCATAACTCAAAAATAGATTCCTCGCTCAACTCGGCCATTATTTCCGGTGAATGTGTGGCGATGATGATCTGACTGTCCGGGCTTAGCTTTCGGAGTGCACCAATGAATTTCCGCTGCCAATCTATGTGCATCGACAATTCCGGCTCATCAATGATCAATGGGATATTTTCTGCAAAGAGCGCCTCAAGGTATATGCGAAGGAGCTGCCTTTCCCCAGAGGATAAACTCTCCAAGCCTATGTCTTCGTCGCTACCAGTTTTAACGCCTATGTCCCTATCGCCAAGCTCAAGGTGCTTAGGTCCGCTGATCATCAATCCTATGAGATTCTCAAATTGAGCGCGAGGGCGTTGCACCTTCTCGACTCTTCGCTCCACTCGCTCTATTTCAGCTACAACGGTTCTCATTAAGCTGTTTTCACTGAGACGTCGCGTGAAGTCTTCTTCATCAAAGATGTCGAATATGTCAGTGTCTTGACGGTTCACAAATGAGATGAGCCGTTGATAAGCAAGCTGCGGGTCTTTGATTTGTGGGGATTCTGCATCAAGCCGCTCGGCGAGAGAAAGTTCAGCAATATATTGCTGTATCCTTGGTCTTGCGTGCGTCGTACATCGGCAAGTACATTGCGGGTGTAGCGTAGCCATAAAAGATTAATGGAGTCAACGAAGATTTTGTCTAAATCTTCTTCGGATATCTTCGAAGTGCTATTGCCGATTCTACTTAGGCTATTTGCGAATCTGTACTCATCAGTGGCGTAAAGCCTAGAGATGGGCAGGTAAACATGATCTATTTCTTGTCCCGCATCTTCAGAACCTTCGACATCGGACGAGCTTACCCATAATTTTTTCTGCGCTCGCTCACCACCTAAAATGAACGATGCATCCCGCCACAGTTTTGGCTCTTGATTGTATTGCAGGACTCGCGTGACCGTCTGACTATCAAGAAGATACTCAGGATGATTGAGGTAAACCTCTTCTATCTCAACACTGGCGGCAGTAGAAGCTGTTCTATTGAGCTGCTTTTTGTCGTTCGACAAAGCGCTGTGAAGCAGTCTGAGAAGTGAAGTCTTACCTGATCCATTCGGGCCGAAGAAGACATTCACGTGCCGATTTAGGTTGAGCCGGATCGTCTCAGTCCGGCCTGCTAAACCCGTAACTTCACAGTTCCCAATGAATGGCATCGGTTGCAATCTACTCCACTGTGACGCTCTTGGCCAAATTTCTTGGCTGGTCGACGTCGCAGCCTCTGCGTACGGCGATGTGGTAGGCGAGGAGTTGGAGGGGAACGACTTCGAGGATGGGCAGGAGGAGTTCCGGGGCGGCTGGGATGGTGATGACGTGCTCGACCAGGCCGCGGAGGTGCTCGTGCTCCTGCTGCTCCTGCTGCGCGCGCTGCTGGAGGGCCTGAGCATCTGTGCCGGGTTGAGAAGCAGGTTCCTCGACTGCGCTGCGCTCCGCTCGGAACGACGAAGTGGGCGCTTCCTCCACTCGGGAGGACACATCGAGTTGGGTGTCGGGCTTCTTGCTGGTGCGGGGCTGAAATGCAGATCCCTCCGCTTCGCTGCGGGATGACAAATCAGAAATACGGGATGACACGCCGTCGTAGCGGAAGGGTTCGGTGGCGATGGCGATGACGCGGCCGCTGCGGGCGGTGACCTCCTGGATGTTCGAGAGGGTCTTTTCGTATTTGAGGACGCTGGTGGGGTCTGCCGGGTCTTTGGTGGCGATGCAGACGACGGGCAGGGTCTCGTCGATGAGGGCGTTGGGGCCGTGCTTCATTTCGCCGGCGGGGTAGCCTTCGGCGTGGATGTAGCTGATCTCCTTAAGCTTGAGCGCGCCTTCAAGGGCGATGGGGTAGTGGATGCCGCGGCCCAGGAAGAGGAAGTCGCGCGCGGTGGAGAACTCCTTGGCGAGGTGCGCGCACTGGTCGTCGACGGAGCGCAGGATGTCTTCGAGTTTGCGGGGGATTTCGGCTAGCTCAGCGATGTAGGCGCGCGACTGCTGTGGCGTGACGGTACCGCGCTGCTGGCCGAGGTAGAGCGCCAGGGTGAACAGCGCGGTGAGCTGGGCGGTGAAGGCCTTGGTGCTGGCCACGCCGATTTCAGGCCCGGCGTTGGGGGTGATGACGCCCTGCGCGCGGCGGGGGATGGCGGAGCCGACGACGTTGCAGATGGCCAGGGTGGGCGTGCCCTTGGAGATCATTTCGGCCTGGGCGGCGATGGTGTCGGCGGTTTCGCCGCTCTGGGTGATGAGCAGGCCGAGCGAGCCGGGGATGGGGTCGCGGTAGCGGTACTCGCTGGCGTAGTCGACGTCGACGGGCAGGCGGGCGAGCCGCTCGATCATGAACTTGCCCGCGAGGCCGCTGTGCCACGAGGTGCCGCAGGCGGCGATGGTCATGCTGGCCGCTTTCTGCAGGTCTTCTTTGGAGAGCTTCAGGTCGGGGAGGAAGACTTCGCCGCTGTCGAGCGAGATGCGGCCGAGGGTGGTGTCGCGGACGGCGCGGGGCTGCTCGTTGATG
>CALMOM010000073.1 GCA_937873305.1 uncultured Terriglobus sp. | reverse complement strand
GCTCTCGCATGAACTCTATGACCGTGAGCCACCGGTCGAATACAAGGGTTTCAGAACGCCGGGCAACACACCCGGCGACACGCAGAGCATTGAAGGCCGAGGGCTGGTCGGTGTGTTCGACTTCGCATCTGGTACGCCGCTCACCGTGAAGGTCGCCATCTCACCCGTCAGCGAAGAAAACGCTATGGCCAACATGGACGCGGAGGCTCCCGCCTTCGACTTCGACCGCGTGCGCACAGACGCCGCCGCGCAGTGGGCCAAGGCGCTGGGCGTGGTCGACATCACGGCGGACGAGGCCACCCGCAAGAGCTTCTACACCGCGCTGTACCACGCGCTACTTGCCCCAAGCTTGAGCATGGACGCAGATGGCAGCTATCGCGGGCCTGACAACCAGGTGCACAAGGCGAATGGGTTCCACTTTGTCAGCAGCCTGAGCCTGTGGGACACCTACCGCGCAGAGCAGCCGCTGATGACGCTGCTGCAGCCACCGGAGCGCACGGCAGACCTGGTCAACTCCTTGCTCGCGTCGCAACAGGAAAGCCCGTTCGGCATTCTGCCAGTGTGGCAGTTCCAGGGCATCGAGACGTGGTGCATGATCGGCTACCACGCTGTGCCCATCCTAGCGGACGCCTATATGAAGGGCATCCCTGGCTTCGACGCAAAGGCTGCATTGGATGCGATGATGGCAAGCGCCACGTACGCGCCATACGGTAACCTGGGCGACTACATGAAGCTTGGCTACGTTCCGGTGGACCACGACGGCGAAGCCGCCAGCAAGACCGTGGAGTACGCTTTTGACGACTGGACCATCGCCCGCATGGCCGCAGCCATGGGCAGGCGCGACGTCGCGGACCAGTTCACAAAGCGCGCAGGCTATTGGCGCGACAGTTTTAACACGAAGGATGGCTTTGTGGAGCCACGCCTGGCTAATGGTAGCTACCGCACACCATTCGACCCGGCCCGCGCGGGTGGCGACAGCGGCTTTACCGAGGGCAATGCCTGGCAGTACAGCTGGTACCAGCCGCAAGACGAGCAGGGCCTCATCACCCTGCTAGGCGGCCCGGACAAGCTGGTCACGAAGCTGGATGAGATGTTCGACCAGAAGGTAGACCCCGCCCGCTATGCCGATGTGGAAGACATCAGCGGCATGATCGGTCAGTACATCCACGGCAACGAGCCCAGCCACCATTTGCCCTACCTTTACATGTACGCGGCGGAGCCGTGGCGCACGCAGGCGCGACTCCTGCAGATCATGCAGTCCCAGTACAAGCCCACACCAGACGGCCTGGTGGGCAATGACGACCTGGGCCAGATGTCGGCCTGGTACGTCTTCACCGCGCTCGGCTTCTATCCGGTCGCGCCGGGCAGCAACCAGTACGTGCTGGGCAGGCCCTTTGTGCAACGCGCCGTGCTGCACCTGCCCAATGGCAAAACCTTTACCGTAGCCGCGGACGGCTTGAGTGAAGCAAATGGCTTCGTAAAATTGCTCACGCTCAACGGCAAGCCGCTGGACCGCACCTATCTGCGACACGAAGAGATCTTGGCCGGGGGAGAACTGCGCTTCACCATGAGCGGCAAGGCAGACGCGGCATGGTCTCTTCGGCGACACGAGGCCCCGTACTCGATCAGCGCGTCCGGACAGTAGATCGTCTAGGGTTGGCTGGCTGGTGGTGCCGGGCGCTCGCCGTGGTGCGTGGCCTGGTCTGCCTCACCCTCGGTGAGGGGCGACACGCGGGTTGCTTCAAAGTTGGTCATGTGCCAGGCACCGCCCGGACCGCGCGTGTACACCTTGGTGTAGCGAAAGGTGCCCTCGATCGGCCTGCCCTCAAGCATGCCGCTGATGCGCGCCTGGGACACCGCCACGGCAGAGCTGGGCTGCACACGTATCTTCAGGTCCATCAGGTCCACGCTGGCCAGTTTCGTAGCGTGGGTCGACATCCGGTTGAGGTACTGCCCCTTGTCCAGTAGCGTGCCACGGGCTGAAATGGCCAAGAAGTCGTCCGCCAGCAGCTTCTCCATGGAGGTCGCGTCCCCGCTCACGATCGCGGCGCGCCACTGCTCTTCCAGGGACTCAATGTCGCGCGTCTCCGCCCGGCGGCTTTCTTTTACCGGCTTTGCTTTCGGCTCCGCCACGCTTGTGCGGCACAGCAGGCCTGAAAGACACACAGCCGGCAGCAGGGCGACAGCGATGCGCCGCCAGCGGACCCGATCTGTCGAGTGCAGACCCATTGCGTAAGCATCCTACCCCTGCGACGCGCTTCGGTCAAAAGCAAAGCTGCGGCAGCCCTAAATGTCTGCGTGGCGCGAAGCGCAAACCGAACGCGGCCTTGAGCAATTGATGAGGCGGCTTACCGCACCTCGACCAACTGCTCAAACGTGCGGTCACGTAGCTTACGGTAAAGCCCATTAGTGGCGTACTGCTCAAAATGCTGCGAGGCGCGGTGGGCCTCCAGCGCGTCAGCGTCGCGATACTGCTCGTAGATGACCACGGTAGCCGGGTCGTTCTCAACGAAATGCGTAATGTAATTGACGCAGCCTGGTTCGCGTCGTGATTCTTCGCCCAGGTGCTGCAGCAGGCCTTGGATCTCGGCGTGGTCGTCCAGAGAAAAGCGCAGGCGCACGGTAAACGAGATCATGCTGCCGCACCCGTAGCCGCGTCGAAGCTACCGACGGAGAAGGTCTGGTTGCGGTCTGGCCCGGTGCTCACCATGCCGATCTTGGCGTTGCTGTGCTCCTCCAGATACCGCAGGTAGCTCTGCGCGTTGGTGGGCAAAGCATTGAAACTGGTGATGCCCTCGGTAGAGCTCTGCCAGCCCGGCAGCTTTGTGTAGACCGGCTCAATCTGGTCGAAGCAGCGGATGTCCGCAGGGATGGTATCGATGTCCACGCCGTCGATGCGGTAATGCGTGCAGACGGGGATCTCCGCCAGCGTGTCCAGCACGTCCAGCTTGGTAACGACCAGCCACTCCGTGCCGTTAATCATGTTGCTGTAGCGCAGCAGTGGCAGGTCAAGCCAGCCGCAGCGGCGCGGGCGGCCGGTGGTGGCGCCGTATTCCTGCCCGCGTGCGCGCAACTCGTCGCCAGCGCGGGAATGGTCTTCTGTCGGAAAAGGACCTTCACCCACGCGCGTGACGTACGCCTTGGTGACGCCGATCACGGTGCCAATGGTGGTTGGCCCAACGCCTGTGCCGATGACCGCACCGCCTGCCGTGGCGCTGGATGAGGTCACAAAGGGGTACGTACCGTGGTCGATATCCAGCAGGGCTCCCTGCGCGCCTTCAAACATGACGGACTTATCGTCGCGGATCGCCTGGTTCAACAGCACGGCAGTGTCGGTCACGTAGGGCGCGACTTCGTCGGCGTGGCGGGCGTAATCCTCGTAGATTTTCACGGGATTCAGCGGCTCTGTGCCAAACAGCGCATGCGCAATCTGGTTCTTCTCATTGCAGGCGTTGGTGATGTGCGTGCGCAGCAATTGCGTGTTCAGCAGGTCCACGATGCGCAGACCGTTGCGGTGCATCTTGTCTTCGTACGCCGGGCCGATGCCGCGTGAGGTGGTGCCGATCTTCGTCCGGCCGGGCGCGTTCTCTGCCGCCAATTCAATCATGCGGTGGTACGGCAGAATCACCTGCGCGCGGTTTGACACAAACAGCTGCCCGTCGATGGGCAGCCCCTGCGCCTTGAGCATGCGGATCTCGCTCAGCAGCGCCGCCGGGTCCACGACCACGCCGTTGCCGATGACGCCCAGGCAGCCCGGGCGCAGCACGCCGCACGGCACCAGGTGCAGCACAAATTTATTTCCATCGATGATGACGGTATGCCCGGCATTGTGCCCACCCGCGTAGCGCGCCACCACGTTGTAGCGCTCGCTCAGCACGTCGACTATCTTGCCCTTGCCCTCATCGCCCCACTGCGCACCCAACACTACGGCGGTTTTTTTTGTCGAACTCACTCCAACTCCCACAAGGCTTGGCTGCCTCGGCGATGCCGTGGAGGCAGCTGTTCGGCAGCATCAGGCAATACTTCCATCGTATATGACTGCCTGTGGGCGCTGCTCGTGCCGACACGTGTCACGTTGCGGCACAGGTGAGAGGCCCCTGCGCGGCTGGCCCCAACCAGCTTGGCCGTGGCAGAGTCCAAGCACTGTATTCGACCGGAGCCCACGATGCGTACACCTTTCCTCGCCGTTGCCGTTCTCGGCCTGTGCCTCGCCACCGCTCCCCATACCGCGTTCAGTGCCGCGGCTGCCGGTGACCACGGTGACACTATACCCGTCGGTGCCTCAGCCGTGGCGGTGGTCGAACTGTTCACCTCCGAGGGCTGCAGTAGCTGCCCACCTGCGGACGCGCTGCTGCGCCGTATTCACTTGAAGACGGTGTCCAGCGGGCAGCTCATCGTCGGCCTCAGCGAACACGTCACATATTGGAATCAGCTCGGCTGGAAAGATGCCTACTCCGACCAGGTCTTCACGGACCGGCAGGAGCGCTATGCCGCCAGCCACGCGCTCGAAGGGCCGTACACGCCGCAGATGGTGGTGAATGGAGGGGCGGAGTTCGTGGGTAGCAACGCCGTCGCGCTGCAGCGGGCAATGCAGGCCGACGCTGCACGACCCCATGCCGACCTGCGCATCCGTTCGCTCACAAAAGATGGGGATGCGCTGCAGGTATCCTTCATCCTGCGCAATGCCGGGTCGGCTGCCGTGGACATCATGGCCGCCGTTACCGATGACGCCGACGAGTCAAACGTGGCGCACGGTGAAAACGCGGGCAGGCACCTGCAGCACGTGGCCGTTGCACGCACCCTGACCCGGGTGGCAACGGTTACTGGCGACGCGGAGCAGACCGTACGGGTTCCATTGCCAGCAGCCGCGCATGCCAGCGCCACCGCTGGCCGCCACCTGGTGCTTTTCGCGCAGCAGCCGCATCAGGGCCGCATTGTGGGTGCCGCCACGCTGCCGCTATAAACGGGTGCTGGGCTAGCCTACACGCGTCCGGCGAATTCGCGCGACTCCGTGGCGATCTTGATCTTCTCGCCTTCCTTCACAAACGATGGCACGCGGATGACCAGCCCCGTCTCCATCGTGGCCGGCTTGTTGGTGGTGCCGGTCGCGGTGTCGCCCTTGAAGCCCGGCTCAGTCTCCTTCACCACCAGCTCCACGTGCATTGGCAGCTGCAGGCCAATGGGATTGCCCTGGTACTTCTCGATCTGCACCACCGTGCCTTCCAGCAGAAACTCAAGCGAGTCGCCCAGCATCTCGTTGGTCAGGTTCAGCGTCTCGAAGCTCTCCTGGTCCAGGAAGTAGGCACCGTCCGCGTCGTTGTACAGGTAGCTGGCATCCACGTCTTCCAGGTCCGGCTCGGTGAACTTGTCGTCGGCCTTGAAGGTCTTGTCGAAGACGGCGCGGGTCAGCAGGTTGCGCATCTTCAGCCGCACCAGCGTCTGGCCGCCGCGCGCCGTGGGCGTGGAGATTTCCTTGTCCAGGCAGTGAAAGGGCACGCCCTCGTGCTCGAAATACATCTTGCGCTTCACTTCAATCGCTTCAATCATCGATGCCATATAAGGGTTCCTCGTGCTCCTGCGTTGTCTCTCAGGATAACGAACTCCGAGGGCTCGTCATCCTGAGCGCAGCGCAGTCGAAGGACCTGCTTTCCTCCGGTGGCTGCACTGCCGCTTCGAGAAGAAAGCAGGTCCTTCACTGCGTTCAGGATGACGAACGAAGGGTGGTGCATCTAAGAAAGCAGATGCCGGAACTACCCGAAGTCGAAACCGTAGCCAACGGCGTGCATGAGCGTGTGCGCGGTGCACGCGTGCGCAGCGTCACCATCGGCCCGCACAAAGAGCCGCTGAAGTCGCCGCGCTCGCACATTGAGGACACGCTGACCGGCGCGCGCATCGAGCGGGTGCGCCGCGTGGGCAAGACCGTCGTCATGGACGTGTCGAAGCTCGACCGCACGCCCGCGCAGTTGACGGTGCACCTGGGCATGACCGGCCGCCTTTTGGTCAGCCAAGCCGACGTGCCGGTGCCGCCGCACACCCACCTCCAGCTCCACCTGCACGACGGGCGCGAGGTGCGCTTCGTCGATCCGCGGCGCTTTGGGCGCGTCGACATTGTGGACGAGGGCACCGAGTATGAAGGCCCGGGCGCGGAGCCGCTGACCATCGCGGAAAAGGACTTCGCCGCGTTGTTCCGCGGCCGCAAGACGCCTATCAAATCGGCTCTGCTGAACCAGTCGCTCCTGCACGGCGTGGGCAACATCTACGCGGACGAAAGCCTCTTCCGCGCAGGCATCCGGCCCCGCCGCCATGCCGGTCGGCTCACCCGCGCCGAACTCGGCAAGCTGCACGGCTCACTGCAAACGGTGCTGCGGCACGCCATCGAACTCGGCGGCTCGTCCGTGTCCGACTACGTGGATGCCGACGGCGTGCGCGGCTTCTTCCAACTGGAGCACCGCGTCTACAGCCGCACCGGCCAGCCCTGCCGCGACTGCGGCGCCCCCGTGCAGCGCATCGTGCTCGGCGGCAGGTCCACGCACTTCTGCAAGACCTGCCAGAAGTAAGTCTTCGATCTGCTAGTATGCATGTGCCAACGGAGGAACGAGTGCTTATCAACTACGGTCTCGCGATCCTCATTCTGTTTTCGATCTTCTTCGGCATCTTCATGAACCGCCGAGACTACACGCAGTTGCGTGAGGACATGAACCGTCGTTTCGCGGAGCTGAAAGCAGACCTGAATGTACGGTTCAGCGACATTGATAAGAGACTGACCCTGATAGAAGCCGACCAGAAGCAGTTCTTTCGCGAGAACGGCGAGATTCACGGGCGCTTGGACGAACTTTCACGCAAGTAGCTTGCTACAGCCGCACCGGCCAGCCCTGCCGCGACTGCGGCGCACCCGTGCGGCGCATCGTGCTCGGCGGCAGGTCCACGCACTTCTGCAAGACCTGCCAGAAATAGCCTGCACTCTGCCGGACCAAAGGCCTTAGCCGTGGATCTTCTGCAGCAAAAAGTGCGGCTTAACAGTTCTACGTACCCATACGCCATGCAGAAATGAAAATATAAGCGTTCACGCCTACAAAGAGCAGTGATGGCAGCGAAGCGGCAACGCTGTCTCGCATATAGAGCCGAACTGCAAAGGCAATTAGCATCAGGAGTGTTAGGCCAGCAGAAGCTATCCAGAGAACAGGCGGCCACCGAAGGCCAATCAGCAGCCCTGCGCCACCCAGCACTTCTAAAAATCCGATCGGCAGCCGCAGTGGCTCCAGACCAAAGCGCTGAAAATCCTCCACCATGGAAAGCGAAGCAAGACAAAGCAAGCCGTACAGAAGGAACGCAATACCTGAGAACCATGTAAGCGCAACCACCAGCTTCATGCGTGAAGCTTTTTCGCGTAGGTAGCAGCTACAAATAAGGATAGGAAGAGCAGCGCCAGCGAAGGCATGTATCTCTGCCAGACATGGTGAACCTTTACGTGCGCCGCCTGTGCGCATACCATCAGCGCTGCCATCATCAGTGCAGGCACCATGACAAGACGCGGGTACCAAATACCCGCGACAAGCAAGGTTGCAAGCGCAATCTTGATAGAGCCAACCAGCGTTCGCACACTGTCAGGCAATCCATACTCGTGGAACTCTTTGACTACGTTTGGAAATCGCGCAATCCATACAAGAGCAATGGAGCACGCAATGATGACTTGCGCCGTAACGGCCAGAGAATGCATGTTCGCCTGATAGATGATTGTCTGTGAAGCAGGGTAGAAGGTACAAAATATTACAAGTTACTCGATTGGTAAAATAGCACTAGCAACTTATCATGTGTTTAAGGCTGACTTATATCGGCAGCTTCTTGAGGTACTCCGTGCGGATGTAACCGGCATTCGCATCAAGAATGAAAGTCGCCTCTTCAACCCGGTCCAGGGCATCGATCAGCATGTATGTGCCATAGCTGCGCATGTCCTGCCGCAACAGGGCAACGACCACCGGCTGCACGCCCATCGCGGTCAGCGCAACCTCCAAGTTCAAGGTGGAGCAAGTAGGGTTTTCGCCTTCAGGTGGTGTGGGGTCAAGGCCACTCATCTGATCCGCGCCCTGCCTGTGGCGATCATGCCCACGCATGCGATTCAGGAGCCAGCGGAAGGAATGTGTGCCGATTGCGTTCGGCAGCGGCTCACTGTCCTTCACCTCGATGGATGTCTCTTGCGCCAAGGGCAGGGCGATGTTGATGTGGTCTGCGGGAAAACCGGCGATGCACAGGTCTCGTACGGCATCGTTGATTCCAGCGGCATTTGCAAAATAGGCTAGCGCAATGTTTTCGGGCGTTCTGGAATTGACTCGGGCGGCAGACTCAGGCATGCAGTGTTCTTTCTGATTCAACAGGTAAGATGTGCGGCAGCCCGCAAAAACGTGAGGTCGGCGCAACTCATCGTGTCTACAGGCGTGCTGTACTGTCCAGGCGTTGGAATTGTTCAGCGCATGCAGTAGTGACGCTTCGCACGGCGGCTCGTTCGTCAAAGCCTGAAATAGACTGCAGATCCTGCCAATTGCCTAGCGGAATTCCCGAACGCTCGCCAAGCCTCTCGCACCTGCATCCGCACACGCTTGAACATTCCTAGCATTTACTCCGCCCAGCGCGAGCACCGGCACCTCACCTGCTGCGGAGCATGCCTCGCGCAACGCGTCCAGCCCGACGCCCGGCACCACCACCTCATCCACGACCCGCTTCTCGAACACCGGCGCAAACAGGATGAGGTCGGCGAACTCGCGTGCGCGAGCGACGTCAGGCAGCGTGTGGCAGCTGGCGCTGACTAGCAGGCCGTGGTGCGACTGCAGGTTCTGCGCAAAGGTGGTGAGCGACAGGTGCACGCCGTCTGCACCGGCCCACTGCGCTAGCGTTGGCGGGCCGTTCAGAAAGAGCAGCGTGGGGCCGCCTGCCTCGCGAATGGCCGCGTGCATCGCGCGTGCCAGCGCCACCAGTTCGCCTTCGGGCAGGTCTTTCTCGCGCAGTTGCAGGTAGTCCACGCCCTCGCGTGCCAGCCGGGCTGCTTGGTCTACCAGCGCCGCGCGGCGGGCGGTCTCATCCCCAGGAAACAACGTGCGATCTGTAATGGCGTAGCGCAGCATGGATATTCAGTATCAATCGAGATAGCAGTATCCGGTGAAAAGGCAGGTTGTATTCACCGGTGTGAATGGAAGGGCACAGCTTTAGCTGTGCCACCATGCGTGCAAAGAAAGCTTCACTTTTCTCTTCCGCTCGCTTTTAGCGAGCGGAAGAGAAAAGCAGGGGAAGTGGAAAAGGCGATTACGGCACAGCTAAAGCTGTGCCCTTCCAAATGCCCGGTGGGTCCGCTCACAGGGTCCGTCGCGTGCACTGAAGCTAGGACAAGCGTCGCCCCGGCTACACTAAAGCCACGCGCAGACAGACCCAGGCGCAGACATCTTCGGCACTTTGCCGCCAACCTGCACCACCCGCACACGGGAGACCCACGTGACGCCCTTTGACGAACAGCAAGTCCCCACGCCGCATCAGCGCAAGCCGGAACAGCAGCAGCAGACCGTCATGCACGAGAACCGCGCGGGCAAGACCGCGGAGGAGCTCGCGGTCAGCTTCCGCAACCATATGACGCACACGGTGGGCCGCCCGCTGGAGAACTCGGCGGTGGAGGACCAGTACCACGCTATCAGTGCCGTGGTGCGCGACCGGCTCATGGACAATTGGCTGAAGACCATTGAGCAGTATCGTGCGCATGACGTGCGGGTGGTGGGCTACCTGAGCGCGGAGTACCTGCTGGGGCCGCACCTGGAGAACGACCTGTTGTGCCTGGGCATGACCGACGCCGCGTGCGAGGCGCTCAAGAGCCTGGGGCTGGACCTGAAGACCATCGCCGCGGAGGAGCCGGAGCCCGGCTTGGGCAACGGTGGCCTGGGACGGCTGGCGGCATGCTTCCTGGACTCGCTCTCGACGCTGAACACGCCGGTGCTGGGCTATGGCCTGCGGTACGAGTTCGGCATCTTTCGCCAGGAAATTCAGAACGGCTGGCAGATCGAAAAATCAGACAAGTGGCTGCAGTACGGCAACCCGTGGGAGATTGCCGCATCGCTGACCATGAACGGCGGCTTCTTTGGCCACACGGTGACCT
>CALMOM010000072.1:11450-13229 GCA_937873305.1 uncultured Terriglobus sp. | reverse complement strand
TCCAAGTACCGTGCAGAAAATCAAGCTCGGCACGGACAGTTCTGGCAAGCTCGTCGCCATTAGCCACGACGTGATCCTGCCCGCCTCTGTGATGGAAGACTTCCTGGAGTCTGCCGCGCAGGCCACCTCCATGCTGTACCAGTGCGACAGCATTGAAACCTCGCACAACATGGTCGACATGAACATCGGCGTGCAGACCTTTCAACGCGCGCCGGGTGAAAGCGTGGGTACGACGGCACTCGAATCCGCCATGGATGAACTCGCCGAAAAGCTGAAGATGGATCCGCTGCAACTGCGCCTGGTGAACTACGCCGAGAAAGACCCTGGCATGCAGCGCGACTGGAGCAGCAAGAACCTGCGCAAGGCCTACGAGGATGCGGCACAGCGCTTCAATTGGTCGCGCCGCAACGCAACGCCCGGCCAGGTGCGCGAAGGCAACAAACGCATCGGCCTCGGCATGGCGACGGCTACCTACCCGGCCAACCGCTCGGCTGGCATGGCTGCGGTACGCCTGCAGCCGAATGGCCGCGTCTATGTGGGAAGTGGTACGCAGGAGTTGGGTACAGGCATGTACACGGTGATGGCGCAAACCATCATGCAAGAGATGGATGTGCCGTGGGAGAGCGTCGACGTGAAGTTGGGTGACTCCACCCTGCCCAAGGCGCCGGTCTCCGGCGGGTCGCAGTCTACAGCTTCGGTCGGACCTGCCATCAAGGACGCCTGCGCACAGCTGCTGTTGAAACTGGCGAACATGGCCATAGATGACCCGGCCTCCCCGCTGTACAAGGCTCAGGCAGCGGACGTCGTGTTCCAGGGCGGCAAGATCCAGAGCAAGAAGGCCCCGTCAACGGCCGCGCCCCTCACAGCGTCCATCACCCGGAACAAGGGGCAAGCTGTTGAAGCCAACGGGGCCGGTGAGCCGAGCCAGGAGGCGGAAAAAGCGCTTTCAACCCACTCCTGGGGTGCCATCTTCGCAGAAGTTGCGGTGGACGATAGCACGCACATGGTGGAGGTGCGCCGAATCGTTGCCACGTACGACATCGGTAAGCTGCTGAACAAGAAGACCGGCATCTCGCAGCTTGAGGGTGGCTTAGTCTGGGGTATTGGTACTGCGCTGACCGAGGAAACGGTGCTTGACAATTCGGTCGGAAAAATCGTGAACAACAATCTGGCCGAGTACCATGTTCCGGTGAACGCGGACACGCAAACGATTGAGGTCTCCGTGATTGACACGCCCGACACAAAGTTCAATCCGCAGGGGGCGCGTGGCGTAGGTGAGATCGGCATCACCGGCATCGCTGGTGCCATTGCAAATGCAATCTACAACGCAACAGGCAAGCGCGTGCGCGACTTTCCAATTACACCAGACAAGATCATGCTGGCCAGTTAGCATCGACCTTCTTAAGAGTGATTAGGCCACAGCCGCATTGGCTGTGGCCTTCGTTCTTCGGCGAAGCTCCTTTGGAGCACACGACGACTCAGGTTGTGTAGCTTGCTGTGTATGAGCGATGCCTTAAGCTCATGAGGCAACGACGTCAGTATTCGCCATCCCTTCAGCCATGGTTCTTAGGGCGAAAGCTATGCGAAGATAATCCAGTACATGCCGCCTGCTGACTTACAAACTCTGCTCAAAGAAACCTTCGGCTTTTCCGGTTTCCGCTCCAGCCAGCAGGCCGTGTGCGAGGCTGCGGTAGGGGGCAAGGACGTGCTGTTGGTCATGCCCACCGGTGCGGGCAAGAGTCTCTGCTACCAGCTGCCTGCCCTGGCACGGAGTGGCAC
>CALMOM010000072.1:4220-11440 GCA_937873305.1 uncultured Terriglobus sp. | reverse complement strand
CGTCATCTCGCCGCTGATTGCACTCATGGACGACCAGGCACATAAGCTGGAAACGCTTGGACTGAAGGTTGGCCGCATCCACTCAGGCCTGCCACGGGAGCACAGCCGAGACGTCTGCCGTGACTACCTCGATGGCAAGCTGCAATTTCTGTTCATTGCTCCTGAGCGCTTTCGCGTGCCAGGGTTCGGAGCGATGCTGGCGAAGCGTACCCTGTCGCTCATCGCCATTGATGAGGCCCACTGCATTTCGCAATGGGGTCACGATTTCCGGCCCGACTACCGCAATCTCGCATTCCACCTGCGGCAGTTGCGGCCTGCCCCGGTGATTGCGCTGACAGCCACGGCGACCCCCCAGGTGCAGCGCGACATTGTCTCGGAGTTGGGCCTGCACAACCCTGCGCAATTCATTCAGGGCTTCCGCCGTACCAACCTGGCGGTCGAGGTGGTGGAGATCTCCAAACCCAGGCGCACCGAGCTTGCACGCAAACTGCTGCACGACGATGCAAGCCGCCCTGCTATCGTCTACGCGCCGTCGCGGAAAGATGCCGAGGCTCTGGCGGCCGAGTTAAACAGCAGCTTTAAAGCAGCGACGTACCATGCGGGACTGGACCCGGGAACTCGGGAACGGGTGCAGCGTGCCTTTCTTGCTGGCGAGATAGAAATCGTCGTCGCTACCATCGCGTTTGGCATGGGAATCGACAAGGCCGATGTGCGGACGGTGCTGCACATGGCCATGCCCGCCAGCGTGGAAAGCTACTACCAGGAGATTGGCCGTGCCGGTCGTGACGGCCAACCCGCGCGAACGGTGCTCATGTACAGCTTTGCCGATCGTCGCATGCACGACTTTTTTCTCGACAGAGACTACCCGCCGGCGGAGACACTGGCGCGCATCGCCGCGGGGCTGCGCAGCGACCCGGTGCACGCCGATGATCTGCGCCTTGCACTCAAGCTGGACCTGGATGCGTTCGGCCCCGCGCTGGACAAGCTGCTGGTGCAGGGCGCGGCACAAATCGACTTTGCAGGCAATGTGACCCGTACGGCGGAGACCGCGTTGGCCTGGCGCAAGGGATATGAGGCACAGGTCAGCCATCGCCGGGGACAAATCGACGCCATGATGCGATTTGCGGAGGCTGCGGACTGCCGGATGGCTGCGCTGCTGCGTCACTTCGGCGACACTTCCGATGCTCGCCGTGCCTGTGGCCTGTGTGACTTCTGCGCGCCGGAACGTGCTTCTGCGCAGACGTTCCGCGCGCCAACCCGCGATGAAGAACGCGAGATGCTGCGCCTGTTGCGGGCGCTGGGTGGCAAGGGTAATGGCATGTCGACTGGCAAGCTGTACACGGAGCTTTACACGCGCAAGGAGCTGGAACGCAAGGAGATGGATGCCCTGCTGGATGCGCTTTCGCGCGCCGGATACCTGTCGATTGAGTCCGATACTTTTCTGAAGGACGATGGGCAGGAGATCACGTACAGGCGCGCCCTGCTGACGCATGAAGGCCGGCAAGCAGAGGATGGCGAGCCGCTCGCCCACCTGCAGATGCGCGATGTTGAGGCTGGCAACGCCGGCCGCGTTCGCACACGAGAGCGCGCTACCTCCGGGAAAGCCTCGCGCGCGGACAGACGCGACCCCGGTGACGAGGTTGCGCTCACCGCCGCCCAAAAGGTTGCCGTTGCAGACCTCCGAGCATGGCGCGCAGCCGAAGCCAAGGCGCTCGGCAAACCTGCGTTCGTCATCTTTGGCGACCGTGTGTTGCACCAGCTCGCGGTGGACGCACCTGCGACCCTGGCCGAACTACAGGAAGTCTCGGGCATCGGTCCCGCAAAGGCGGAGCGCTGGGGAACCGCGATCTTGCAGGTTCTTACCACACCTGAAAGTGCTCCTGCACCGCCGGTGCCAGTTCGCGCGGCGGCTTCAGCGCCGTCGAAGTCCCTTGCGGCAGCGCCGATCCCTATGGGCGGTGCCACAGACTCATATACCCCGGCCAGTCTCGAACAAGCGCTCAAGGTGTGGCGCATGCACGAAGCAAAGCGGCAGGACCGGGCACCCCTGGACCTGCTGCAGGACGGTTTACTTCGTGAGATCGTTCTGCAGCGCCCACGTTCTGTGGCCGCCTTGTCGAGCGTACCGGGCGTGCGGCGGCCGTGGGTCGAGCAGTTCGGCGACGCGGTGTGCACGGTTATCGCGCAGTACGCCTAGGCTGCGGCATTTGTGCAAAGTGACCGCCGTCCGGCGGCTCAACACTGGTATTCTTTGTTAACCAAACGCAGGCATTCACACACTTGTGCTGAGCACCTGCACCCGTCCCACAGGAGTCCCGCATGGCTGATCTGTCCACTTCCAATGGAAACTATGCGCCGCACGGCTTGCGGCTGAAGACCGGCCTGGCAGAAATGCTCAAGGGCGGCGTCATCATGGACGTGATGAACGTCGAGCAGGCGCGCATCGCGGAAGAGGCCGGCGCCGTCTCCGTAATGGCGTTGGAGCGGGTGCCAGCCATGATTCGTGCAGAGGGCGGGGTGGCGCGCATGGCCAGCCCCAAGCTCATCAAGCAGATCATCGAGTCAGTATCGATCCCGGTCATGGCCAAAGCTCGCATCGGCCACTTTGCCGAGGCGCAGGTGCTACAGGAACTGGGTGTGGACTTCATCGATGAGTCGGAGGTGCTTACCCCGGCCGACGACACCTACCACATCGACAAGCATGCCTTCACCACGCCGTTTGTGTGCGGTGCACGCAACCTGGGCGAAGCGTTGCGACGCATTGCCGAGGGCGCAGCGATGATCCGCACCAAGGGTGAACCGGGTACGGGTGACGTAGTGCACGCTGTGCAGCACATGCGGCAGATCGTGCGTGAAATTAAGGCTCTCACAGTCCTGGGCGCCGAAGAACTCTACAATGCGGCGAAGGTGCACGGCGCACCCTATGAGCTGGTGCGCATGGTGGCGCAGACCGGCAAGCTGCCGGTCCCGAACTTCTCAGCGGGTGGCATTGCCACACCGGCAGATGCGGCGCTCATGATGCAGTTGGGGGCTGAGACGGTCTTCGTCGGATCTGGCATCTTCATGAAGGAACGCGCCACACCGCTGGATGTTGAGGGTAACTCTGCGGAACGTGAAGAGGCTGTGTCGCGCGCCAAGGCCATCGTCGTTGCGACAACGCATTACGACGATGCCAAGATTGTGGCCGAGGCCAGCGAACAGGTGACCGGCACCATGAAGGGCCTGGCTGCCATGGCCATCGAAGAGCAGCACCTGATGCAACTTCGCGGGCGGTAACTTCTAGCAGTTTGAATGAGAGAACCCGGCGCAAGCCGGGCTTCTCTTTTAGGCCGGTGTGATCTCGCCCGGGAAATACAGCTTCCTGAGCCAATCGCGCATGACCATCTGCATCTGGCCCAGCTTTGGCTCGGGTGAGCCTGGCACTCCCGCGAAGAAGTGCTCCGCTCCTTCGATCCAGTGCATCTCTCGCGGTTCGGGTGCCAACCGCAGCAGACGTTCCATCATGTCGCGCGGTGCAAACGGATCCTCGGCCCCCGTCAAGAACAGCTTCGGCGCAGCACAGTGCGACAGAAAGTCGTAGACGTAACTTCTGCCGCCCGCTTGCAAGGGCATACCCAGGCCCACCAGCCCCATCACACGGGCGTCGCCGCATGCTGCCTGGAATCCGATGTTGGCGCCGAAGGAAAAGCCAGCCACCAGTACTGGCACGCGAAACGTACGATCCAGCCAATCGATTGCGGCACGCACATCCTCGATCTCGCCTGGGCCGCCGCTGTGCACACCCGCGCTGCGGCCTGTGCCGCGGAAGTTGAAGCGCAACACGGGCAGGCCGAAGTGCGACAACGCCTTCATGGCGTGGTACACCACCTTGGTGTGCATCGTGCCACCCGAGGGTGGGTGCGGATGGCACACCAGCGCGCAAAACCGAGCGCCCACATCACCCACATTCAATAAGGCCTCAAGCAACCCTGCAGGTCCTTCGAGGTCGTCGACAGTTTGGATCGTTGAGGCCACGCTTCTATCGTAGCTGCGCTGCAATCCCCAACCGCTCGAGTATCCTGAGACCATGGCGATTGATCCCGTTGCACTCACCCGGCAGCTTGTCGACATCGAATCGACAACGTACGACGAGGGCCGCTGCGGAGACTTCCTCTACCAATACCTTCGGGAGCAGGGTTACCAGATAGAGAAACAGCCAGTGACAGAGCCTACTCCGGCAAACACAGGCAGCACGCGCTTCAACGTGTATGCCAGGATGCCAGGCACCAATCCAAAGATCACGCTTTCCACGCACTTCGACACGGTGCCGCCCTACTTCGGTTCCTCAGAGGATGACACCTGGGTGTACGGACGCGGATCGTGCGATGCCAAGGGCATTCTCGCCTCGCAGGTGGCGGCGGCGGAACGGTTGCACGGCGGCGGTGTCGCTGTCGGTTTGCTCTACGTGGTGGGTGAGGAGCGTGATTCGGCTGGCGCGAAGGTCGCAAACCTGGATGGGCACGGATCGCGTTTCCTGATCAACGGCGAGCCCACGGAAAACAAGCTAGCGCTGGCTACCAAGGGTGCGCTGCGTGTCGAGCTGCGTGCCACGGGAAGGATGGCGCACTCCGCCTACCCCGAGCTTGGCGAGTCCGCCATCGACAAGCTGGTGGACGTGCTGCACGATCTGAAAGCCTTGGAACTGCCGACTGACCCTGAGATCGGTGCCACCACGCTGAACATCGGTTTGGTTTCGGGCGGCCGAGCACCAAACGTGATCTCGGACGCGGCGGAGGCTCACCTGCTCATCCGCCTGATTGGTCCCTCGGAAGACGTCAAGCCAGCCCTCGAGCGCGCCATTGCCGGACGCTGCGCGGTGAGCTACTCCCTCGATCTGAAGACCGTTCGCATGAAGCGGATAGAAGGCTGGGACACGATGGTTGCGAAGTATGCGACAGACATCTCATCGCTCACCAGCTGGGGAGAACCCATGCTGCTGGGGCCTGGCACCATCCACGTGGCGCATACCGAGCACGAGAAAGTCTTGAAGTCAGAACTGCGTGAGGCAGTCGACCGCTACACGAAACTCGCCAGCAGCCTGGCTCTTCAGCTTTAAGTCACCGGAACGGCAGTGGCGCAACAGAGTGACGCAGACGAGCCCTGCCGTGCGCACCGGTCGGTGGCTACTGCCCGTAGATCAGGAGAGCAAACAGGACGACCCACAGTACACCCATGGTGTGCCAGTACCAGGCCGCGCTATCCACCAGAATCTGCTTGGACTCGATCAGGCGAACTGTACGCATTCCCACGATAGCGGCAATGAGCAGTGCCAACCCTAAAAGCAAGTGCACGCCATGCACACCTGTGATGAGGAAGAAGAAGCGCGACGAAGGGTTCCCTGCGAAGAAGATGCGCTGCATTGCAAGCTGCTTCCACGCGACGTACTGCCCCCAAAGAAACAGCATTCCGCACATAACCGAGGCAATCAGCCAGGGCAAAACTCGCTTTTGCGTTGGACGCCCAAGCCCAAGCCACTCCTCGAGGACGTCCATCTCGCGAAACATACCCCTGCGAGCGAACTCCACTGTGAGTGAGGACGCGAGTAAGACTACCGTGTTGAGCCAAAGAATGGATGGTACGTCAATAGGCAACCACGGATTGATCCAGCGGTTATAGGCGTCGAAGTGGCCGGAGTGCTTTGTCACAAAAAACGCGCTCACGATGGCGATGAAAAACATGAGGTCGCCGCCCAGAGCGAAAAACAGCCCTAACCGGTAGCGTTGCAGGCGCTCACGCGGCCCCCTGCTGCCCACCGGGCGATTGTTCCAATTTTCCCCCTCACCACCGCCTCCCGTGTGCTTTGGGTCGACGGGCGGCAGACGGCCGCCACCAACGTCGCTTGGGTTAATACGATTGGGCGTTTGTTCATCAACATCGGGATGGAGAAGGGCTGGCATGGGCTGCTTCTTCGCAGAGAATACTCCCGTTTGGAGTCGCTTGCACACGGCGGCAGAAAGCCGCGCTTGATGCCGCTTTCGTTATGCCGTCGCGGTTCTTACGCTGTCCACAAACAGCTGGTGTACTCGGGTATCGTGCGACAATTCCGGGTGAAAGGTCGCGGCAAGCAGGTGCCCCTGCCGGACCAGGGTGGGAGAGCCCTCCCGCTGTGCCAGCACCTCTACACCCTCCCCCGTCCTCAGGATGCGGGGAGCGCGGATGTACACCATCTCCAGTGGACCGCCTGCAAGGGTCGTCTCCGCCTGCAACACGCGAGAGTCGGTTTGCCGGCCATAGGCGTTTCGCTCAACGGTCACATCCAGTGCCTGGAGCGACCGCTGCGCCGGGCTGACAACCTCTGTAGCCATAAGGATGACGCCCGCGCAGGTGCCGAACGTGGGCTTTGCATGCACAAAAGCCTTCAGAGCCTCGAAAAACCCGGCGCGTTCCAGGTGTTTCAGAAAGGTGGTCGATTCGCCGCCCGGGATCACCAGGCCCTCGATACCATCCACCTGCTCCGGTTTACGCACAAGCACCGTGCGGACGCCCAGGCTGGCCAGCACGCGGGCATGCGCGTCAAAGGCACCCTGGAGGGCAAGTACCCCGATGGTGAGACGACCGTCGGTTTCGGCAATTCCACTCATACGGCATCATAGCGCCCGTGAATAGTTTCAAGCCTTGGGCTGACTCTGCGCCGGAACTCTACAGGATTCGGAATGCCGTTCCGCAGAAACGGAGTGTCTACTGCTTTCAGAAGGCCTGGGTAGTATCGTGGGTACAAAGTCCCGAGTTTTATGCACAGCAGCGCAGGGGCTTTTGGCAGCTTGCGTGCAGCACCAGCGTTGCGCTCCGTGACTTACCTCGGAGCGCGGTCCAACACCCCGATGGGCAAAGCACTTCAAACCCGCGTAATCGCTATCGTGCTGGCACTTGTCACGTTGCTGGTCTGCGGCTTGGGTGTCGGCAATTTCTTGCAGGAATCGTTCAATGAGTCACCCACCGACGGGGTTTGGTGGCTCGAGACACAGCACGCCCAAGCTGGTTTGATTGCGCAACGGATCCCCGTCTCCTCCACTGCGCATCGTGCGGGCGTAAGGCTGGGCGACGTCCTGGTCGCGGCCAATCACCGCGCCGCCAAATACATCCCTAGCTACGTTGCCAAGGCGGCTATACAGGCGGGACTGCCTCCCACTTCTGTAGGTCTATTTGTCAAAGCAGTCGCCGCTCACGACATTACCGCTCTC
>CALMOM010000072.1:0-4210 GCA_937873305.1 uncultured Terriglobus sp. | reverse complement strand
TCCTAGAGCCGATCGATCGCAGCCGCAACCAGGGCCTGCGCCTGGTGGCGCTCGCCTATCTTGCCATTGGGCTCTACGTCCTGCTGCGGCGTTGGACTGCGCCCAAGGCAACCCATTTCTTTGTCTTCTGCCTTGTTTCCGGCGTGCTGTACAGCTTCCGCTACACCGGCGTCTTCGACACGCTGGATTGGATCTGCTACTGGGGAGCACTGGTCGCCGGCGCGCTGCAGCCCGCGTTGTTTCTGCACTTTGCGATCAGCTTTGGCGAAACCGCCGCATCTGTCCGCCGCAGGGTGTCCGTCAGCCTGCTGTACCTACCCGGCGCACTCGTGTTTGCGTTACAACTCGCCGCCATCACGCAGTGGTCAGCCACAGAACGCCTGAAACACAGGCTCGATCAGATCGGCGTTGCATACCTGGCAGTGTTCTATCTAATTGCGGCGTTCGTATTTTGGTCGAGGTATCAAACAGCCGACAAACCGCTGGAACGGCAACAGCTGAAGTGGCTCAGTCGCGGAACCATCCTGTCTGTGGTGCCTTTCACCGCCCTGTACGCTGTGCCCTACCTGCTGGACGCGAACGTTCCCGTGACGCTGACGCGCATCGCGGCGTTTACACTCATCTTTCTGCCGCTTACTTTCGCTTGGGCCATTGTCCGATATCGGTTGATGGACACGGATCTGATTTTTAAGCGCGGCGTGACCTATACCCTGGCAACCGCGGCTCTGGTGGCGGGGTACTTCGGCGTGGTCGGGATTGCGGCAGAGGTCGTGCACACACGCCTGCCTAACCTGCGCATTTGGGGACTGCTGGCCGGCATCATCATCACAGCCATTCTGTTCGAACCGGTCAAGAATGCGATCCAGGCGCGCGTGGATCGTTTGTTTGACCGGAAGCGTTTCGACTATCGCGAGACGCTGATCGAGTTCAGCCGAGGGCTCTCCTCGCAGACTGACCTACCTACCCTGTCTCGCTCTGTGGTGGACCGGTTGGCGCAAACGCTGCTGGTCGCCAGAGTCGCCCTCTTTGTCGCAGAAGACGATGGCAGCGGCCGCACGTTCGCTCTTTCCGCCTTTCACGGCATTCCGGAGGCTGTTCTCGCCAAGCTGCCGGCTCACTTTTCACGCAACTCATTTCTGAACTTTGGCCTGCTTTCACAGGACCACCTCTTCTTCGAGAATCCGGCGGTTCTACCCCACCTGGCTGCAACAGAGCAGGAGATGGCGGCTCTGCTGGACCTTAACTACTATCTTCCCTGTCGTATCTCGAGCCGCGCTGGGGACAGCGGCAGAACCATCGCCGTGATCGGGCTGGGCCGCACCGAGACCGACGATTTTCTCTCCTCAGAGGACATGGAGCTGCTTGCGTCATTGGCTGGCTACATCGGCATCGCGATGCAGAACGCCCAGCTGTTTTCCCATCTGGAGCGTCAGGTGGGCGAGTTCGAGCGGCTTAAAGAGTTCAACGAAAACATCGTGGAATCCATCAAGGTCGGCATCTTCACGACGGACCTGAGCGGGCGCATCGAAAGCTGGAATACAGAGATGGAAGTCATGTATTCCCTGCCGCGCGCCGAGGCGATCGGCAAAGGCATGGGCGAGATCTTCTCGGCCGCCTTTACGCAGGAGCTACACGCGGCGCAGGACGTGGCGGGCACACACCACCTCTCGAAGCTTAAGGTCGAGCGTCCAGGCAATGGCGGCAGTATCGAAGCGCTGACGGCAAATGTGTCCGTGGCGCCGCTCATGACCCGGGAGTTTGTCTCGGTAGGCTCCATCGTCATGATGGAGGACATTACGGAGCGGGTGCATCTGGAAGGCCAACTGACCCAAGCCGAGAAGCTGTCTTCCATTGGCTTGCTGGCGGCTGGCGTTGCACATGAGGTGAACACTCCGCTGGCGGTCATCTCCTCTTACGCGCAAATGCTGCAGAAGCAGACCCGCGACGACGCACGCCTGCAACCCGTCCTTGAGAAGATCACCCAGCAAACGTTCCGAGCGTCTGAGATCGTGAACAACCTGCTCAATTTCTCGAGGACCAGTTCTACTGTCTTCGCCTGGATCGATCTCAACGGCGTGCTGCGGGAGACACTCTCGCTGCTGGATCACCAGATGCGTACTGCCCGCATCAGCGTCTCGCTTGACTTGCAGACCCCATTGCCACGCATTTTCGGCAGTCAGGGTAAGCTACAGCAGGTGTTCCTGAACTTGATGCTGAACGCAAAAGACGCAATGGCCGACAATGCGCACGGCGGCTCTCTCCGCCTTTCCACCAGCAGCGACGGCCACGAAGTGACAGTCCTCATCGGCGACACCGGTGGGGGTATTCCGCCGGAGTATCTCCACCGCATTTACGACCCGTTTTTCACCACCAAGAACGCGCCGCGCAAGGGGCAGCACAAGGGTACCGGGCTCGGTCTCTCGGTTTCCTACGGCATTGTTCAGGAGCATAAGGGTCACATCGATGTGGAGAGCCGCATGGGCAGCGGCACTACGTTTCGCCTGGCCTTCCCGCCGGAAAACGGCCTCGTTGCAACGCTTGGCTCACCTGTAACCGTGGACGCACTGGCGGATTCAGGACCGGTCCATGCCTGACACCGGTTCGCCCGCGACCATCCTCATCATTGACGATGAGGCCGCCATTCGAGAGTCCCTGGAGACGCTACTGCTGCTGGAAGGCTTCCAGGTCGAGCTGGCACCCGAGGGCGCCACCGGCATGGACATGCTCGCCACGGGCAGCTACGACCTCCTGCTGCTGGACCTCTCCATGCCCGGGGAAAGCGGCATGGACCTCTTGCCGCGTATCAAGCGCCTACGGCCGGAACTGCCCGTCATCATGATCACGGCGTACGGCACCGTGGCCAACGTGGTGGAGGCCCTGCGCGCGGGCGCCGACAACTTCATCCAGAAGCCCTGGGACAACGAAAAGCTGCTGGCAGACCTGCGAACCGCGATCTCCAAGCAGCGGTCGCAGCAGGAAGTGGTCCAACTTAAGCGCACCCTTAAGCAGCGTTACTCCTTCGACAACATTATCGGCAAGTCCGATGTGATGGCGCACTTGCTAGAAACTGTCGCGCAGGTCGCGCCATCACGGTCGACCGTGCTCATCCAAGGCGAAAGCGGCACCGGCAAAGAAGTCATTGCAAAGGCGATCCATCTGAGCAGTCCACGGCATGACAAGCCGTTTGTGGCCATAAACACTGGCGCGGTTCCATCGGAACTGCTTGAATCGACCCTCTTTGGGCACGTGAAGGGCGCGTTTACCTCCGCAATCGCCGCAAAAAAGGGGCTCTTCGAGGTCGCCACCGGCGGCACCCTGTTCCTAGACGAGATCGGCACCATGCCGCTCGACACCCAAGCGAAAGTGCTGCGGGCCCTGCAGGAGCGCAGCTTCATGCAGGTGGGCGGCACCAGCGAAATCCAGGTGGATGTGCGCATCGTGGCCGCCACCAACATCAACCTGCAGCAGGCGGTCCGCGACGGTCGCTTTCGTGAGGACCTGTTCTATCGCTTGTCCGTCATCAACCTGGACTTGCCGCCCCTGCGCCGCCGCAAGGAAGACATTCCCCTGCTGGCTGACCATTTCCTCAAGCGCTTCTCCGAGGAGAACGGCTATCCGACACGCTCCTTGGCACCCGCCGCCCTGCGCGCCATGATGGACCACGAATGGCCCGGCAATGTGCGCGAGCTGGAAAACGCCATGGAGCGCGGTGTCGTGCTCTCCACCGGTGCCATCATCCCGCTGGACCTGCTGCCCCAGCAGTTCTCCAGAACGGTGTACGACGGCTCCGTGCTGGACCACAAGCCCGACGCGTCGCTCTTCGACATCATGGAAGAGATTGAGCGCCGGATCCTGAGCGACCGGCTGGAACGCTGCAGCTGGAACCAGACGGAAGCCGCCGAATTTCTCAAAATCCCGCTGAGCACGCTCAACCAGAAGATCAAGCGCTTAAATGTCGAGATCAAAAAGCGAAAGGATCGAGACTAGTTATCCCCAAAAGTGAAGTTGAGTGTCACTATCGTATCGACTTCGGTGGGCACGCCATTTAAGAGATAGGGCTTGTACTCCCAATGCCGCACCGCCTCAACAGCTGCGGGCCGGAGGACTTCAGGTCCTGAGACTGGTACAACGCTCACCACCTTACCGTCCTTGCCGATAACCACATGCAGCACGGTGGCACCACTGATGTGATCTTGCTTTGTGAAGGGCG
>CALMOM010000071.1 GCA_937873305.1 uncultured Terriglobus sp. | reverse complement strand
AACGGTATCGCAAACCACCACACTTCCAACCACAAATCCGCGATGATACCGGGGGCTGAGCCGACCGCGCCCTCCCACCCCAACGTATCGCCGAACCCTTCGCCCGTCCCGGCGTTGTGCAACAATTCCGGCACACCAAAGTCTGCGTACTTTGTCGGCCACACCGCACTTGGGATGGGCCTCACCAGGATTTGAGCGAGGTAGCGCCGCATCCAGAAGTAGTGATCCCGTCGCTCTGAACTCAGGACAGTTCCAGTGCCATAGATGAATTCATTGCCGGTCTGCGGCTTGTCTACAATCTCGCCGACATCCGTCTTCACATCGAAGTTCGAGCCGATATAGATACTTTGCCGGTTGGTCACGAGAAAAAGTACAAGCCAGCCAAGTACCAAGCCACTGACAGCCGTTGCCAGCACAGGCGGTCGCTTACCCCGTGCAAAGAACCAGCCCATCAGGACGACGACCGCGATACCGAAGGTTGGGCCGCGACGGCCCATCAGCACAGCGCTTGCCATCCACGGTAAGCCGAAGGTGGCAATGGTGAGCCAGCAGGCAATCTTGGGGCCCTTGGCGGCAAGCACCGTAATCGCAAGCAAGATGCTGACCAACAGCAGCATCGCCCCATCGCGTACATAGCCGCTGTCATCGTAGCCGCCTGCGTACGAAGTGCTGAAGGCATTTACGAAGCCGCCCACATTGATGATGGTGACCATCCAGCATGCAAGTCCGACGGAGCCAAGCGCGATGGCGGCCATCAGCAGGCGCGTGCGAACAGCAGGGCGCAATCGAAGTGCTTTGCCCGGTCGAAAGCGCCGAACAGAAAGAGTGGGAAGCACACAGCTCAGAACGAAAGCTACTACGCCAAGAGCGTTCAGGATTTGCACATGAACGAGCTGGTCCTTGTCAAAGAACTGGCTGAGCCCGTCAGACCGCAACATCTGGAACGGCATCCACGCATAGATCAGCAGGAGCATGGGCGCGAGATACATGATGGGATGAAAGACGTCACGGCTGCTATCAAATGCAAGCAGCATCCCGCCAATTGCGGTGACGGCAACGAAGATCAGAAGCGCTTCAAACATGGCGCTCCTGTGAGGCCATGCGGCCTGGAAACAACCTTCGTAGCGGCAGCTTGGCCATCAAATTCGTCAATGCCGACCGTGAGGGCAAACAGTGAAACTGTCGTCCCAGGTAGAACAGGGCAACCACGGTGAGCAGCGAAACACCGGCCATGAGCAATGTAAGGGCTACCTCAAGCGCCGGATGACTCGCCCGCCAGACGGCCAAGAGCGCCAGCACGACGCTAGACAATGCACCCACAGCAAAGATCAACGCCATCCCTGGCGGTAGCCGGTCGAAGCGGTACAGCGCAGACAACACCAGGGTGGACGACAAGAGATGCGCCGCAAGCAAGATGGCCATGCCCTGCCAGGCGGTGCCGCCATGCAGCAGAAGTACCGTTCCGGTCAGCGCCACAAACACGGCCCAAACTGTGTTGATGACACCCGTCGTGCGTACAGACACAATCGTGAGGCGTGCGGACGCCGGTGCGTTGCCCATGTGCACCACGGCTACGGCAAGGGCCATTGCCACCGTGAGCGCCGCGGCGCGGTACGTGCGGCCATACAGCATGTGCAGCAGCCACGGCGCCAGCGCCATACCCACGCAACCAAGTACAAAAGCAACTGCAAGTGATGCAAAGCTGCACAGTGCCATGACGCGGTGAGGTGTGCCACCTTCTCCATCTTGCGGAGAAGCCATCACCGCATAGCTGCCTTCGGTCATCAGGCTTGGCGCGATACCGGCGAGGTTACGCAGCTGACTGGCAATGGCGAAGAAGCTCATCTGTACCAGTGTGGTGTCCGATCTAGCGATCAGCGTGGTGAGCCACCATCCAGCAAGGTTCGAGCCTACCAGGCCCGCAAGCTGTACAAAACCGAAGCTCCAGACCTCTCGCAGCATGGGACCGAAGCTGTAGCGCTGCGTCTCTCGGTCGCCCAGCTTGAGCCTCTTAGCGAGCAGAAGGCAGAGCAGCACAGCACCTGCGGTGACGCATCCCTGGGCCGCAATCATTCGCGAGGGAGCGTGTGTCGCCGCCGTCCAGGGAAGAAACACCAGCATGCCCACGCCAACAAAGACGGACAACAGCAGCAGCGCGGCGATGCGGCGCTGCCCAACAAAAAACCCGCGTGCACATTCCAGAAGGATCATGCCAACGGCGGACATCGAGGCCCAGCGAAGCAGCCCAATGAGAGAAGGTTTACCAAGAAGATGGGCGATGGGACCGGCACCGAACCACAGAGCTGCCCCCGCCAGGCACGCAGAAACCAGGGACACAACTGCAAGGACCTTAGCTAGAACGGCATACGATCCCGAGCCATAGGGATACTTGCCGGAAAACCGTGTGGCCGTTGCACCGATGCCACCGGCAGCATAGGTCGAAATATTGAGCGCAGTAGAAATTGCGAGGGAGTAGGCACCAAACACTGGTGCCCCGCCCAGGCGCGCGGCGAGAATGTTGGCCAAAAAGCCCGCCCCGCGCTCCAGCATGACGCCTGCGGCCAAGGCAGAGGTACCGCCCACCAAATGCTGTTTGGTTTCCGCGGACAGTCCAACTGGAGGGTTGGTGACCGCAACCAACTCTCCTTCCGAGCCTGGCTCTGCTTCTAACAGCGTCGCTAGCATCGCAGCAGCACCGCCGACAGGGAGTGCGCTTGCATCTGCCTCCCTGGGTGGTGCCAACGAACTCATGCGAGTGTGATCTCCGACGTGGTGTCGTCATTCTGATAACGGGTATAGGACGAATAGTAGTTCGACAAGCCTTCCCGTTCGGGAGCGAAATCATTCAGCACCGCTCCTAACACCGGAATGCCATCACGATCCAGCAAATCGCGCGCGGCTTGCGCCTGTTCCACCGTGGTCGAGCCCGCTCGGAATACAAGAATGCTGCCATCGCTGCGCTCACCGAGGATGCGTGCGTCTGTCATATGCAGCATGGGCGGCGTGTCGATGAGGGTGACATCGAAATGTTCAGAGACACGGTCCAGCAAGGTTTGCATGGATGAGGAGTACAGCAGCTCGACCGTATCCTCTCTGCCATGACCTGCTGGAATCACGGACAGGTTTGGTGTCGAAGTTTCCGTGACAAACGAAGAGAGTGGTGCCTTCTCCACATCAAGATCACCTCGTAGGAGATTGCGAAGTCCGATGTCTTCCTGAACGCCGAACGAATTGTGCAGCCGCGGTTTACGCATGTCTCCATCAATCAGGAGTACACGCAGATGCGACCGGCTCAGCGCGACGCCAATGTTGCAAGCGATGGTCGTCTTGCCTTCGCCGTCTGCCGGGCTCGTGATGACGTAAACCCGTGAACGACGGGACGTTTCGGACGACAGGATGGAGAAGCTGGTGCTACGAAAGGCTTCTGCCATGATGGAAAACCGCTCACTCCACCCTGCCAGGAGCAAGGCCTGCCCCACTGTAGGAGAATTAGCATTTCCAAAGTGCTGCGACTGCCAATGTTTAGCTTTTGCAATTATTCCCCGACCTGATGCAGGCGTTGCACGGGGAATCACTCCAAGCTCCTGCAGTGCAAGCTGTTGGGTGACCTGCCCGGGAGTGCGCAGAACGCTGCGCGTCCTGGCGACGAACAGGAAGAAGGACGCGCTCAGGATGCCGCCCAGTGCAAATCCACTCACCCCATCGAGCACTGGCCTGGGTGAGACCGGCGCAACCGCGAGTGCCGCCGCATCGACCACACGCATGGTTGACGCCTGCATGGCCGAAGCAAAGCCGGCTTCTTTCGCACGCTGGAGCATCGTTTGGTACAGCTGCTGCTCGGACTCCACTTCGCGCCGCATAAGGCTGACCTGCGACGCCTTCTGGAGATCTGTGGAAACATTCGCCATCTGTGCGTTGTAGGCCACCTGAAGCAGTTGCTCGCGGTGGCGGGCAGCTGCCAACTCGTTACTTTGCCGCCCTGAGCTGGATGTCTGGGACGTAGCAAGGCCCTGTTCCGCCTCCGCAATTTGGGCACGGAGATGGATGACCTTCGGATTGGCTTCCGTCAGCGGCGGAACCATCGCGCTGAGCCTGCTTTTAAGATCAGCGATTTGCGTCGCATACTGCCGGTAGGTCGGATTGTCGAGCACGTTGGGCACCGTGTCGGCAGTGGCGCTTCGTGCAACGCTCGATTCAGCCTCGCGCTGCATCCGGTCCGCCTGCGCTCGCACTAACTCCGTCTGAAGTTCCCGGAGACGCTCCTCGCCCGTGGACGACGTCTCCTGGCTCAGAATGAGCCCGTTACCGGCGACGGCAGCGTTCAGCTTCTCTTGCGATTCCATTGCCTTGACTTTTATGTCGGCAAGCTGGCGCGAGAGCCAGGTGCTGGTCTCCCTCGCCTCCTCGGAGCGGGTCTCCACGTCTTCGTCTTTGTACTCACGGATCAGTCTGTTGCAGAAAGCCTGCGCAACACGCGGATCCCAAGACTCGCAGGTCAGTTCCACCAGGCGAGTGACGCCCAGGGGCTTGACTTTGAGCCGGTGTGCTGTGTCCCCCACCACCGTTTCGAACGGCACCGTGCGCGACACCGGCAGATGCAAGGCTCCCGCAAGACGCGAAAGCAGATCCATTTTCTGCACCGCGGCGGGATGCGGTTCGCGCAACAGGGCAGCCACTGTACGGGCGGACAGCGTGTCGCTCTCGAGAAGCTTGATCTGTGTCAGCTGTGCCGTGTCACTGCTCTCTGTGCCAACTCGCTGCACTTCATGCATGTTCAGGAAGTCGCCATTCACGCCCTGCACATCCACGGATGCCCGAGTGCGGTAAAGAGGCCGCGTTGCAACAGTTGCCAGCATGGCGAGTACCATGCCGACGACAGCGGAAAGGAGAACCGCGACGCGGTGCCGCCGCAGCAAGGCTGCGTACTCGGCCAGCACGCTGTTCGACTCGGCGGGAGCTTCGTACTCCGGCACGGAAGGATTCGAATAAAGCGGTATAGGCCGGTTCCCTCGTGAGCGTCCTTTTCTTTCCAGTTCCATGTCTTCCTTGTTGCTGTTGTGCAGCGGCCTGCCTACTCCGCGCACGCAGCCTTACCGATAAATCACAGCTGCTGTAGTTACCCCGATCGCGGCTTCTATGACGCGCTTCGATGCAGCCTTCATCGCGCTATTCGGAATGTAGAGCACGTCATTGGCAAGTAGCGGCTGATCCGGGTCCTTGCCAGAGAGAATACGTGTTGCATCCACCTTGATTTCCTTTGCCGGAGCATTCTCTTCCACCCTTCGCAAAATGCGGGCGTTGGCGGCCGACGCGTTGCTGGAAAATCCCTCTGCGAGAGAAATGGCCTGCAGCACCGTCATCGATGGGTAAGACGCCATTGAAAACCCGCCCGCCTTGCGAACATTGCCAAGCACATAGACGATGGCCGCTTTTGGGACAGTGACCACATCATCCGGCTCAATCAGGATGTTGTCAGAAGGACGTGTCGAGGATGTGATGCCATCCAGCGAGATGCGGACGCTGCTTGATCCAGCACTTTTCTCGGCACGCAACCCTGAAACCGCAAAATCTCCCCGTGAGGCTTGCCGAGTGACGACAACCATGGCCCCGGCGTCGGGCGCCGTACCGCCCGCCATAGAGAGCACGTCAACCAGAGTCTTTGGGCTGTTCATCTGGTACACACCCGCGCGGATCACGGCACCAAGCACAGACACTGGGCGGCTCTCATATTCTGCGACATTCACAGTCACGGAGGGGTCGGTCACGTACTTGCTGAACCTGCTGCGCAGCACCTGGCGCAGCTGCTCTGGAGCAAGGCCACTCGCGTGCACTGATCCAATCAGCGGGAGATCAATATCACCTGCCGGATCAATGCGAACGGGTCTGTCCGGGATATCGTCCACGTCAGCCACTCCGATTCTGACCTGATCGCCGGGGCCCAGCGTGTACTCGTGCGCAGGCACATCACGCTGGCGCAGCGTAACTTGCGCATGAGCCGACAAGGCAGGGACAGAGCAGAGCCATAGCATCTGCAATCCCAAAACGTGAAACCTTACTTTGGAGTGGTCTAACATCATTCTCTTAGTGGTACGCAATCCATTTCGCACCGGATGTGCGTATTCTTGCAGATAGCCGCAAAGAAGTCTGCAATTAGTCTCAAAGAAGTCTTAGCTGTTGCGAACTTTCCGGTCCTAAGTCACAGTAAGTGTTACGGAAGTACGGCCACTCAGTACAAAAGTGCAAACTACTGCCGAGGCAACGATGTGCACACCCACAAGGTTATGTGGCAGCAAAGCAAAGGTAACGTTCTGGCACAAATTGACGCTCCGATTCGTTCCATAAACTTACTGGCGTTTGTTCATCTTCGTAATATCCATGCTTCGACCGGTGCTGGCCGAACGGCGCGCCAGCTCGTGGAACACCTTGCAGCCAAACAGGGTATAGCGCTGCAGGTTCTGGCCGATGCGAGCGATAAGCAGCGCATTCTCCCCGTGGTCGGGCAGCCTTGGACTGACTACTTTTACCACTCGTTCACAAAAGACACCTCTGCACAGCAAATGCGCTGGTTCCTGACGGACCGGCCGCCGGCGGAGAGTTTCTGGCCCGAAGCCGAGGTCGTATATTGCACAGGCGAGTCCTATGTACCTGTGCAAACGGCAAAGCTCGCAGTTACGGTGCACGATGCCGGCTACTTCGACCAGAACGCCCACCAAATCAACCTTGCGTATATACAAACAAGGTTCAAGTGGAACCTGCTCTTTAGAAAGCTCGAGAGAAGGGCCGACCTAATCCATACCGTGTCCCATTTTTCGGCAGAGCGCCTAGCCCACCACTTTCCCGGCCTTGCACCACGCATACGCGTTGTGCACAACGGGGTTACACCCTTGTTTTTCGGACCAGTCGCGCAGGAGGGTATTGAATACCTGCGACAAAATCAGTTGGCCGATCGATTGTTTGTTCTTGTTCCAGGCGGCCTGCACTACCGCAAAAACGCTGACCTCATTTTGGCGGCACTCCCCGCATTGCTGCAGCGCTTCCCTGACCTGGTAGTAGCAGTGGTCAACCATGCCAACCCACGGTATGCCGCTGAGGCGAAGAAACTTGGACCGCGTTGCCGCCTCTTAGGCTTTGTTTCTGACGCTGCACTTCACGCCCTGTACTCGCGTGCGGCTGTGGTCTGGTACCCTTCGCGGTATGAAGGGTTCGGCTTGCCGATTGTTGAAGCGATGGCATGTGGAACAGCTGTCCTGGGTAGCAACAGTTCGTCCATTCCAGAGATTGCCGGAGATGCAGCCCTGCTGGTTGACCCGGCAGATGCTACAGCGCACGTCGAAGCCTTGAGCATGCTGTTGACCGACGAAGCGGCGCGTCAGGCCCTGTCAGACAGTGGGCGTCGGCGGGCGCATCTATTTACCTGGGAGCGCAGCGCAACTCAGTTGCGCGAGCATTTCGCGGCACTACTTTAATCGTCCTTGCGGGACTTAGCCACGTAGCATCCGACAGGTGTAGATGAACTCATCCAGGGTTGTTGTCGTACATGGCGGCGCGCGCGACAACTATCAGCTTGCTCTCGCACTGCAGGAGTGTGACTTGCTGGAGGTGTTGGTGACGGATCTCTTCTGGCCGGCGAAAGCTGCTTGGGCACAATGGCTGGAGGGCAAGCTGCCGCCGGCGCTAAAGTCGCTGTTACGGCAGCGTTCACAGGCCGGCTTGCCCGCACATCGTATCCGGCAAGCACCGGTGAGCGGGTTTATCGCGCACATTGTCGACCGCCTCAAGTTTGTCCCGTTTTCTGCGAAGCGGTACGTTCGGCGGTGGTCTGACGGACGTCTCGGAAAGATGGCGGGCCGAATCGCACGAGCTCGAAGGTGTGGACTGGTGAGCTACAGCTACTACGGCTTCCAAGCCTTTGAGGCTTACGGCAATGCGGCCACGCTGTTTCAACTGCACCCCCACCCTGAGACGATGCGGCGCATTCTTCAGACCGAACTCACAGAGCATCCTGAGTGTGCAACCTCTCTCACGTCTGAGTGGGAGTTGGCGTTGCCCGATGCCGATTTCCAGCGGCTGGTCAGCGAGTCCGCAAGCGCCGCGCGCTACCTTGTCGCGTCGAGCTTTACGCGGCAAAGCCTCGTCGAGCACGGCGTTTCGCCCGATGCAGTGGAGGTCATTCCATATGGGATTGATCTGGACAGGTTTCATCCAAGCACAAGCAAAGTACGCGGCGAGACCTTCCAGTTACTCTTTGTAGGCAGAATCAATCAGCGCAAAGGTCTCAGCTACCTTTTGGAAGCATTGCGCTTGCTGGACGGAGAGGATCTTCATCTGACCATTTGTGGCCGCGTCGTTGACGATCTCAAGATATTTGAACCCTTTGCGCAACAGATCACGATCCGTCCCTCTGTGAGTGCAGAGGACCTTGTGGCTGCTTACCAAACCGCGGATTTGTTTGTCTTTCCTTCCGTAGGAGAAGGATTTGGGCAGGTTCTTTTGGAAGCTCTTGCCTGCGGCTTGCCGGTCTTGACCACGACGCACACGGCCGGCCCGGACCTGATTGAAGATGGCGTCGAAGGCTTCCTTGTGCCACCCCGTCGGCCTGACCTTCTGGCGGATCGCATTCGGTGGGCCATGACTCACCCGGAGGATCTCGTGAGCATGGCACACCAGGCCAGGAAGAAGGCACTCTCTTTTCCCTGGTCTGCCTTTCGCACTCGTTGTTGCACCGCCATCGGCACTGTACTGGCACAATCTGAATAGCAAATATCTCACCGCGTTGGCGGAATGGCTCTCAGAATCGGGCGTTACGGACCCCTGTCAGGCGCTGTATTGATGATCCACGTATGACACCGATAGTGTTGCCCTGGTCTTGAATGCTGTAAGCGGGTTCGATACAGGAACCCGCTTACACCCTTGTGCAGCTACCTATCGGAAGGCGTGGATGCGCCCCACAATGCCGTGCTACCCGTCAGGCTGCTAGCACCCCATAGTGCCGTGGAGGCGTCTACTCCGTCAGCTCCCCAAAGCGCTGTTGCAGCTGCTGGCGTTCCGGCACCCCATAGGGCAGTTGCACCCCAAAGGGCGGTAAAGCCCGCGGGATCGTTTGCACCCCACAAAGCTGTCGCACCCCACAGCGCCGTCTGGCCACTCATGGCATTGAATGCGGACGAGCCATACACATTGGAAGCGCCCCACAGTGCTGTGGAACCCCAGAGTGCCGTCTGATCCGCGACGAGGGTGACGTTGCCCGAGTCTGAATCGTAGATGGCTACCGGTGACATAGCCGTACCATTGGGCAAGGGCGTTCCACTGCGCAGTGCGGTCAGCGTCGCGGAAACATCGAGGTAACCTGCACCCGTTGTGAACACGTCGGCATAATCGAGATAGGTCATGCCGCTGGTGGCGTCTGTAACGGAGCTTTGTTGCGGTAGAACATCATGATTTGCGCTCAGCATGAGGAACGCCTTCAACTGGTCGGGCGTCGAGGCCGGGCTAGCCTGCAACAAGAGCGCGACGGCACCGCTGACGACCCCGGTAGCCATGCTCGTGCCACTCAAGGGCATATAGAAGTTGGACGGCTTGTTGCTGTTGCTGTACGTGTAGAACGAATATGGCGTAAAGAAGGTGGGATTGTCCGTCCGCAGATTCGAGGTGTAATTCAAAACACTGGTGACCAGGTTGCCGGGTGCGACAAGGTCGGGCTTACTGATGTGATCGAGAAAGGACGGACCCTTGGAACTGTAGCTGGCCATCGCATCGTCCGTGTTGACCGCTGTGCCCATGGTCCGCACCGCGCCCACCGTCAACACATAAGGGTCATTGCCGGGTGCCTCAATGGTTCCGTACCCTTCTGTGTTCAGCGCCAGGTCACGCCCTTCATTGCCTGCCGCAACAACGACCACAATGCCGGCTTTCCACGCCTTCTCAAGTTCCTGGCACAGCGGATCGTCGGCGTAGGTCTCCCAGATGGGACGCCCCAGCGACAGGTTGATGACACGAATGTTGTACTTCGATCGGAGTGAGATGGCCGTGTCGATCGCCTGGATAACAGCGGAATCGGACCCGACTCCGTTCTCGTCAAGCACCCGCAGATTGATCAATTGAACGCTCGGGGCAACCCCCTTGAACGTCCTCGTGAACGCGGGGCCAGTCGAGTTGATTCCATTTCCCGCAATCAGTCCGGCGACATGTGTTCCATGACCAAATGCATCCGTGGTGATCGAGGCCTCATTCGGCACAAAGCTCTGGCTGTACACAATCCGCGAACCAGGCAACATGGTTCCCCCACTGTTGGTCACTGCGCCGAGCACGGGCGAAACGTAAAAGTCGGCAGAGCTGTTGATGCCACTGTCGATGACTGCGACACCGATACCCGCACCCGTGTAGCCCTTTGCCCAAACGGCGGGTGCATTGATTGGGTCGGTGGTGTACTCGGCCGTGGTAGCGATTGAGGTCGAGGCTGCTCCGCGCGCGCCCAGTGGATGATCGAGCGACACATGCTTCACATTGGGATCACTCTCCAGGGACTCGAGAGAGTCGGAGGGCACCATGGACGACACAGCACGTAAGCTCTGCAGATGTCTGCCGGAACGGCCGCCTATCCGCGACAGCTTCGAGTCAGAGGCGTCGTCAGGAGCGTTGTTGTACTGCACTATGACCGGCAGCTCTCCAGCACCGGCGCGAGCCCGCAGCAAATCGTCAGAGAGTTTTGAGTGCGGGCCGGCTGGAGCGGCGAAAGCGGGCACGGAAAGAACCGCGGAAGCTGCAAGCAGCAACGTGGCGGAAAGGTGATTCAAGCGTTTCATAACAGTGATCTCTCTTCCGGTCTGGACAGGGCTAGCGCAAGTCAGGACGGGTGATCCGTTGTGCGCATGTGAGTGGGTCGGCTTTCTTCATCTGAGAAAGCAGGGGGTGATAAAGCTCATGACGTCACAGCGCGTGGTGACGCAGCACCTCCGGTGGGACAGGCAATGTCTGTAAAAGCCGTCTGGTCGCAGGGTGGTACTCCGACCCTGAGGACAGCGCGTCGCAGTCGAGGGTTTGCACGACGGCACCTTCGCTGAGCACAACCATCCGGTCACACATCCGCACAACCGACACCAGGTCGTGGGAGATGTAGAGCAATCCCATATCGTTTTCGCAACTCAATTCGTGGAGCAGGCGCAGCGTCTCTTCCTGAGTGCACACATCCAGGGCGCTGGTAGGTTCGTCGGCAATGAGCACGCGCGGGCGATGCAACAGCGCCAGAGCAATCAGCACCCTTTGCGCCTGGCCGATGCTGATCTCCGACGGCTTGCGCCGCAGGAACTGCCTGGTGTCGGGCAGGCCCACGCGCTGCAGCAGCGTGCGCATTCGAGGCTCCAAGCCATGCCTGCCATCGAGAGCATGGGCTCGCCACACTTCCTCAAACTGTCTCTGCAGGGAAAGACATGGATTCAGCGCCGCACTTGGGCTTTGAGGCACAAGCGCGATACTCTTGCCGCGCAACCTGCGCCGTTCACGTTCCGGCAAGGACAGTACGTCCGCTCCTTCAAAGCACAGCTTCCCCTTGGCCCATCCACCGCGCCAGGGCAACAGGCACATCAAAGCCACGGCCAGCGTACTTTTGCCCGCGCCGCTGCTGCCAACCACACCCAGGCGCTCGCCCCTGTGCAGTTGTAACTCCACTGCGTGGAGGGTTGTGGTGCTGCCGTACCCCGCAGACAGCGAGAGATCCAGCAGCGGCGCCTGCGTAGAAATCACCGTAGGAGCGGTAGCGACCGGGCAGAGGATGCCGGGACTCGTTTGCACCATGGCAAGCGTGCTCACGGTTGCACCCCGCGGCGGCGCATGGTTTCGATGGCGGACAGAGTAGTTGGCGACAGCAAAGAAAATGCAGTGCCCTCCACACCCGTGGCTACCGCGCATAACTGGTTCGGAAACACAAGGTAGATGAAGGGTTGCTGTTCCGCCACGATCGCCTGCATGCGATCGACCGCGCGCTTGCGGTCAGCGTACCCGACCGCCGTGGCCTGTGCCGCGGTTAGCTGATCCAGCTCGGCTTCCCACGGAGTAGCTGGCGACTTCTGCGATGGATTCCATTGGTGATTGGGCGAGGAACTCGTCCAGACGTTTGCCATGGCACTCGGATCGACATCCACATTGGAGAGGCCCAGTAAGGCCGCCTCGTAATCGTGTGTGTGCATCAGGCGATCCACCAGCGCGGGGAAATCCAGTTCGACCAGCGTGACCTGCATGCCGAGTGCCTGGAGGTCCTGCGCAATCAGGGTGCCCATCAACTTACGCGAGTGGTTCCCGCTATTGGTCACGATAGAGAAACGAACGGGGTGACCTGCACCATCGACTAACTGACGGCCCACACGATGAAATCCAACTGCGTGAAGCTGCGCTTCGGCGCGTGTCAGGTCTTCGTGCGGTGCCTGTCCCTTTTCTGAAAACCACGTTCGATTCGCAGGGGAGATAAAGCCGTAGGCAGGCGTGGCGTGTGACTTGTACGCGATGCGTGCAAGATCATTGCGATGGATGGCCAGCGAAACTGCCTGGCGGAACGCTGTGCTCTCGAACCAGGCTTTCTCATACGACGGCAGAGGCGCATCTGCCACCTGGTTGAACCAGAGCTGCTCCGTGTTCAGTGACGCACCCAGGTCGTGTGCACCGCCCGTCTCATGTGCCACCTGTTCAAAGTCGTCAGGAGACACGCTCTCCATTAGCTGGTATTGTCCGCGGGTAAAGCGCAGGCGCTCCACGTCGCGATTGGACGTAATGTCGAGTCGCAGTTGCTTTAGGTACGGCAGCTGCCGGCCGGCGCTGTCGTGCTTCCAATGGAACGCATTGCGCTGGAGCAATAGGTATTCACCCCGATGGTATTTGGCAACCGCGAAAGGCCCTGCGGTGACGCTAGCGGCTGCCGGATGGCTGGCGGGCTCGATGGCAATCTGATCCAGCGCTTTCGCCAGCGACACAACGCGCTTCGGCAGTTGCAGGCGGATCAGCCTGGGACCGGGCGTGTCCACGACAACGGCTCGCGGTTGCAGAAACTCATCCGCAACCGGCGCGGCAATCGCCGGGTCCAGTACACGGCGAAGGCTGCTCACCACGTCCTGAGCCGTCAGTGGTGAGCCATCGGAAAAGCGCAGGCCACCGCGCAGGCGCAGAGTGACCGTGCGACCGTCCGCGGAAACGTCCCAGTGCTCTGCCAATGCCGGCTCTGGCTGCTGTGTCACGCGGTTGACCCGCAACAAGACACCAGCGGTAAGGAAGCGGACTGTTTCGGCGGACTGGTCGTCAACCTTTGCAGGATCCAGCGTTCCAGGTTCGGCATGCAGTGCCCAAGCCAGGTCAGCGGGGGGTTGTGCGGGCGCCGTCGCGCGGAACACCTGCACCACAAGCAACAGGGGTGTGCTGAGAAGCCTGAAGGCACGGGCTGTCATCACTCTTCCGCCCCCAAACTTTCGAAGCTGAACACGGTAATGGCCAGCAACACCAGCGGCAGGTACACCCAGCCAGTTGACACGCGTTGCGCGTTGCTGCTGATGTCGCTCAACATGCTGCCCCAGGACACCAGGGGTTCGCTCACACCGAGGCCAAGGCTGCCCAGGTCGGCTTCGGCGATGAGGAACAACGGCACACACAGCAGAAACTGCGTCATGGAGATTGGCAACAGGTGCGGCAGCACATGGGCCTTCAGCACACGACCAAGCCGTAGCCCGCTCGCCCTGGCTTGCAGCAGCCACTCCGCGCAGGCTAGAGTCGCGACCCGAGCACTGACCGTGCGCACATACAGGGGCCAGCCGAGCACAGCCAGAAGGGCGTACGTCACCAATGCCGAGATCAAGCCAGGCAGGCTGAGCGGCAGCACCGCACGCACAAGCATCAGCAGAAACAGCCACGGCAGCACAAGGCAAAGATCGCTGCAGTACAACAACACCGCGCGCACCGGCGGCGTTGCAAACCCAATCGCCATCGCGGCTGCCAGGGTCATGCAGGTTGAAAGAAATGCTGCAGCCGTGGAGCCGGCCAGCCCAAGTGCAAATGCCGATGCCATGCGCTGGGCGCGGTCACGTCCTAACTCATCGGTTCCCACCCAGTGCCTTGCGGAAGCACCGGTAGCGAGTGCTTCGCGATCCGCTGGCACTGCCCCGCGCAGCAACAGGGAGGCCGACAGCCCGAGCAGCAGAACCAAGAACAGCAGGGAAAGTCTTTTCATGCCGAAGCCCTGGCTCCTTGCTGGAGACTCTGCTGCAGCCCGCCAGCCACGCCGATGCATAGTGCCATGAGCAGCGTCACCGTCAGCAGCACTGGCAAGTCTCGATTCATGGCTGCAGTCCATGCCATCTGTCCTGCACCCGGGATACCAAAAATGACCTCGATCGGAATGAGAGCGCTTAGAGCTGTCACACATGAAAGCGTGACGACGCTAAGCAACTGGCTCCACATAGGACAGAGAATGTTGAACCAGATGAGCCGGAGTTGTGGCACGCCGCAAGCACGCGCGTAGAGCAGGTATGGCGCTTTGCTTTGACGGCGCAGCAGCCGCAAAAAGAAGCGAAAATCTCGCACCGTGAGCATGCCCATCAGCACGGCCGCAGGGCCACCCAATCCAGACAGCAATGCAGCACTCGCGAGCACACTTACCGGCACGGCAAAGCCTGCAAGCGTTGCCACCGCTGCCCATCGCTGCAGCGCGGGCGTTCGCGTCAGACTACATGGCAGTGCGCACAGTAACGCAAGCAGCGGTGCTGGTAGTGCTGCCAGCAGCAACAACTTGCCTGTGACGCGCAGGCGGGGCATCAACAGCGTACTTACGGCCACGTCATACTGGTGTGACCGCCCAAGATTGCCCTGGAGCAAGCCCCCGCAGAAGTGCAGCCATGTTTGCAGCGGCGAACCTTCCTTCGCTTGTTGTGCCAAGATCAGGGCTTGCACGTGTTCGCTGTGCTGAGCGTCCAGCTCACCGGCAGTTGTGAAGTAGCCTGGTGCGCATCGCACCAGCAGCACTGTTCCCAGGCTGGCAAGTGCCAGCAGCGAAAACAGCCGCAAGCAGTGCAGTGTAAGGCGACGGAAGCGCACGATCATGCCACCAGAGCCACTTGCGGATCAGCCGCTCCCACCATTACGGCGACGGATCTCTGCGGCTGGCATTTGCCGCGGTACATGCGGCGCTCTGCCACCGCCAGCAACGTCTCAGGGGCATCGCCGTCGCCGGGAAAGTACGCCGCACCGGTGCTCATGGAAACACAAGATTCCACGCCTGCCTGTCTTCCCGCCGCGCCAAGTGCATCCACCAGCCAACCCAGGCTGTCTGGACCATGCGAGGCGTTCGCTACCGGCAGCAGCAGGGCAAATTCATTGCCACCGATTCTTGCAACGGTGTTGCACACACGCGCGTAGGTTTGCAGCTGCCTGCCAAAGTGGGTCAGTAATCGGTTCCCAATCAGGTGCCCCTCCTGATCGTTGACTGCCTCCAAGCCGTCGAGATCACACACCACAAGGGCAAGTCTCGCCTGCGAGGCTCGGCACTCCTGCAAGCGATCTTCCAGCCGCTGAAACAGTCCGCGGGAGTTGAGCAGGCCGGTCAGGAAGTCGATGGACGCGTCGCTCGGGTCGCCGCGAAACCGCATGGCATTCTGCAGCGCAAGCGAGAACTTGGCTTCGGCCGCTTGCAGGATGCGCAGGTGGTCGCGTTGAAAGTAGTTCTCCTGGGCAGAGTAGAGGGTCAGCACGCCCAGGATCCCATCTTGTAAATCCACCAGCGGAACGGCGAGCGCGGAGTGCAAACGCAGGACGCTGCCCGGTATCTCCTTATAGGTCTTCTCAACAGCGGCGTTGCCGTTGAGGATCGGTCGTCCACTCTGCGCAACCCAACCAGAGATGCCGTCGCCCAAGGAAATCGGCACATGGGTAAAACAGCGGGCAGAGTCGCCGCTGAAGTATTGCTCGGAGAGTACGTCCCTGTCGCGCAAGTACACCGCGCAGCAGTCAAAGGCAAAAAGCGAACGCAGGCAGGACGCCATCACCGCCACGGTCTCGCCGAGGCTCAGCGATGTACCCACCGTGCCACTCCTCTCAAACAGCGCCTGCGCCTCGCCGCGTGCAGCAGCGATCAGCGCCACGGCCTCCACCGACGCATGCGACGCGTTGCCGTTGTCTTCCGTGTCTGCCTGCTTGGTGTTGGCGGCAGCTTCCGCCGTCTCCAGCGCCAGCCCTGCCGCGGGTCCCTCTCCGCGGCTCACATCGACGTTCAGGTCGAGTGCAACAAAGGTGCCGGGCCTTGTGACCGCTGTCCCAGCAGTAGCCAGGTGGTGTTCCAGTATGGCCACGACCTCTGGATCAAACTGCGAACCGGACATCTCCCGCACGATGGCCATGGCCTTTTCGACAGGCATGGCCTTGCGATAGGGCCGGTCAGAGGCCAGTGCATCGAAGCAATCCACCGCGCTCAGGATGCGGGCGCCTATCGGAATCTGCTCACCCTTCAGGCCATCCGGGTAGCCTTTGCCATCCCACCGTTCATGGTGCGAACGCACAATGGGCACCACGGGGTACGGAAAGCGAACGCGCTCCAGAATGTCCGCTCCCACAACAGGATGGATCTTCATCGTTTCAAATTCTTCAGCGGTCAGCTTGCCAGGCTTGTTGATGATGTGTTCCGGCACGGCAAGCTTGCCGATGTCGTGCAAAAACGCAGCGGTCAGCAGCGCCTTCTTCTGCAACTCGTCCAGCTTCATCACGGTCGCGATTTCCGTGACGTAGTCCCGCACGCGGAATAGGTGTTCGTGCGTATTTTGGTCCTTGGCCTCGATCGCCATGGCGAGGCCTTCGATGGTGCGGAGGTGCAGCGCCTCCGTCTCCTCCAGATGACGCTGACGCTCCCGAAGACTGCGCACCTGTGCCAGGTACGAGCGGTATACGGTGTACAGTACCGGCAACACCAGGACCGCACTGGCCCACCCAAAGCGTTGGCTCACAAAGTTCGTACCTGCGGCAAGCACCGCGCCGACAATGTAGAACGGCAGGAACCAGCGAAACTGTTTCGACCAGATCCCGAGCCAATTCGCGTGTTGCGACAGGCCTATGACCATGGCCACAGGCAGAGTGCTGGCAAAAAAGTACACCACTGCGGCCATGGCGAGGGCGAGCCCTGCGGACAGACCGTGGCTGCGTAGCCAGGCACAGCACAGGTACGTCACCGCGGCACTCAAAGCACCGGCAGCCAGGTTGAAGGCGATCTGCACAAAGGTAAACACCTTGGCCACCCTGATGCGGCACTGCGCCGCAATTGATAGCACCGTCAGCAGGCAGACCTGGCCTGGAGAAAGTTGCAGAATGGCTAAAAAGATGAAGGGGTAGTTCAGCGACATGGTGCCGCTTCCACCTGGCAGTGGAACTTTCAGAGTGGAACTGGCGAGTGTCAGTGCCAGGTACGCAAAGAACGACAGCCATGCCGCAGATGGGGCATGCATCGACCACACTGCAGCAACTAAGCCGCCGACGAGAATACATCCTATAAAAGCCTTTGCTCTGATCGGCATGCCTGCAATCCTGGTGGTGGTTCAAGCGACCAGACCAAACGTCTGCGTGTTCTGTCGGTAGGGAGTAGATCGGCTCCGCACAGTGGCACTGCTGCCCTAAAATGAGCCGCTTTTGATGCGGCGCATCCCCGCTACAGCGGCGATCAGACGGTGCGCTGATATCTGTCGCGTGCAACAAGCGTTCAGAGCCATCCAAGGGCCGATGCGATCTTTCGCGGCGCGGGTGACGGAACGATTGCCATGCGCGTTTTATGTGTTGCAACGGCATGAACCTCGTTCTGGACCCGTTGCTGATTTGCGGTGTAGGCCCATTCCCAACGCTCGGTGTTGCCGGCCTGCTGTAGCCACGCTTCCTGGTCGCGGCAGCGTCGCCCTATACCAGGCGTACCGAATGCGTGCGGCAGTGAGCGCGTTAAGTCGAGCCGCAACAACTGAAATTCAACACACGCGAGTGCTGGGCTTACCTGCGCGCTTCTGCCGGTGGCAGGCTGCAGTTTTCCTGGAACAGGGTAGCTGCCTTGCACTGCTTTGGATCATCAGCGTGGGAGACACTCGGACACCCAGCTACATCAATCTGATCGCGTTCTGGATCATCGAGATTCCGCTTGCGTTTTGCTGTCAAGGACCACCGGGCTAAAGGTGGAGGGCATCTTCATCGCCGTGCTCATCGGGCACGCCGTATCGGTAGTGGCCAGTGGCATTCTGTTTGCCCGCGGCGGGTGGATGGAGAAGCGCCTGGAGGCTTGACCGCGAAAGGCGACCTGCTACGTTCATCACCGGCAGGCGGTAAGTCTGTCGAGCGCTTTACGCCATCTTTGCTGCTGTGCGGCAGCCTACGAAAGTGACCAACCAGACCGGTCCTGCCGCCGAATGTATTGTGCCGCGGCCGGGCAATTTTTCGCGACCATGTTGGGGCCGTCCCACTCGATCCTTTGCCCAGCCCGTAACGACACACAGCCCAGCAGCATAATTTCCACCAGGCGCGCTGCCACGTCAAAGCGCGAATAGCAGAGTTCCGGTTTGTTCTGCTTAACGGCGGTGAGCCACTCCTGCGCATGCGCCAGAACGTTCCCGGCATTGCCCGCGTTGATAACGCTCTTTGAGGAGCCCGCTGTCACCTGGGCGGCGTAGGGATTGCGAGGGATCCGTTCAGGGTAGTGAGCCAGGACGGGATGCTGCAGGTAGTGGATGAATTCCTTGTCACCCCGCAGCTTGACATAGAAATTGGTGCCATAGTCGTCCGGCAGAAACACGGAGCCGCCATCACCGATCAGCAGGCAGCCGCTGTCCGGCACTTTGCCCTGCTGTGCCAGGATGTCTGCGGTAAGTTCCGCCGGCGGCTTATTCGAGAGGTCGTGGCCGCCACGCGCGGTTGGATCCGGTTCGCCGCCGTCGTACCACCACAGTGTCATGGCATCGTGCTCTATCTTGCGCGCATGGTGCAGGAAGTTTGGATGATCCAGCGGTACCTGCGCCCTGCGCCGTGGAAACTGAAAGCGGATCTTCGAGCCAACCGGGTAAGTTTCTTTGTTCATCGTGCCCATCGGCGTTCCTTCAATCTCTGTCGGGTAGCCGAGGTCGAGCGCACGAAACGGCACATTGACGGTGTGGCACGCCATGTCGCCCAGGGCACCTGTGCCAAAATCTTGCCAGCCCCGCCAATTGAAGGGCTCGTACACGGGCCGGTCACCGGGCTTGCTGGGTCCCTTGTACGGGCGCAGCGCCGCGGGGCCCAGCCAGCTATCCCACTCCAGGGTTGCGGGAATTGGATCTTCTCCCAGCGGGCGGTCCATGGCTTGCGGCCAGATGGGGCGATTTGTCCAGACGTGCACCTCATGCACCTGGCCGATCAACCCGTCCTGAATGGTCTCCACGGCCCGGCGCAGACCGTTGGCGGCACTGCCCTGGTTGCCCATCTGCGTTACCAGTTTGCGGTCGTGGGCCATGGTGCGCAGATAGCGCGCCTCATAGATGGTCTGAGTAAGGGGCTTTTGGCAGAAGACGGCCTTGTTCTTCGACATGGCCAGGGTCGCCACCATGGCGTGCAAGTGGTCCGGGGTTGAGATGGTCACCGCGTCGATACGGTCGCCCATTTGCTCCAGCATCTGCCGGTAATCCTTGTAGAACTTCGCCTCAGGATACTTCTTGGTCTGGACGGCGTACGCGTCCGACCCCGTGTCCACATCGCATAGCGCAGCGATATTCTCCGCGGCGCAGGCATCGGTGTCGCCGCGTCCCTTGCCGCTGATACCGACACAGGCAATGTTCAGTTTGCTGTTCAGGTGCTGTCCACGCACCAGTGCGGGCGCACCCAGCGTCAGCGCTCCCACGGCCAGTGATGCTTTGCCTAAAAAGCGGCGGCGATTCAACTGAGTGGCGCTACTTTCTTGCGCGGGCGAGGTGAGGTTGTCCGTTGAGTTCGACACGCGCCAAGAATACACCGGGCCGCGTCGGCTCGTCAGAGGAGAAGCGGCAAGGATCTGTACGTACATGGCTGCCTGCAACGCTGCCCTGCGTCTGTTCCAATGCTGAACCAGCCCGCGAAACCATGCCTGCGGGTCTTGCACGCAGCATTCTGTCGTAGGCGGTACTAACACGCACCCCAAACGGCCTTGGCAGCGTGCGCTGACAGTACTATTTACACGTTTCTGTTGCAGAAACGCAGTGTACATGCCCGCTGTTACGACGTTAGAAGCGCATCTTTGCTCGAAAAGCACGCCTTTGTGGCAGACGTAAGCGCTTGATCGCAACATTGTGTGCTCGCCGTCCCTCGAATACCAGGAATTAGTGCAAACGCGCACGCGATTACACTAGGGGGGTGCCGTTGCTCCTCCTACTTCTGCCGATCGCCTCCACCATCGCTGGCGGTTTGCTCGCAATCCGGTTTCGGCGCTACGTGGCGCTGCTCACGGCCATAGGTGCCGGCCTGTTGCTAGGAGCGGCCTTTCTCGATCTGCTGCCGGAGGCAATCTGGCTGGGCGTGCGGTCCGGCTTCACCGTTGTTTCCGTTCTAGGGTGGACCCTGCTCTCGTTTCTACTGTTCTACGCGGTCGAGAGCGGCTTGCGGGCATTGGCTGGTCAGTGGCAGCGCAGGTATGGACAGGACCACCTTTTTCGCAAGGTGGGGGCCATGATGCTCATCTTTCACAGCTTTCGCGACGGCATGGCTATCGGCGCGGCGTTTTCAGCCTCCCATGCCGCGGGTTATGCCGTGGCATGCGGCATTGCAGCGCACGACCTGGGCGACGGCATGAACACGATTCTGCTGACTACTCGCGGGCAAAAACCGACGTGGCACGCCTATGTTTTTTTGCTGGCGGATTCGCTCGCTCCACTCCTGGGTGGCTTTGCGACAGTATGGTGGGCGCTCTCGCAGCGTAGCTCTGTGATGGTGCTGGTGCTGGCGGCGGGCTTCTTTCTGGCCATGGCGACCGGCGACTTCCTGCCGGAGCTGCAGCGCTGCAATCGTCCCGGCAGGCACCTGATCCCCGCCGTCCTGGGCGGCATCGCGATTATCTATCTCGCAAACGTCACGCTGGCCGGTCTGCACTAACACAGTACGCT
>CALMOM010000070.1:28737-37237 GCA_937873305.1 uncultured Terriglobus sp. | reverse complement strand
GGATTCCACATTTGCGCCGACATCGACGACTAAGACGAGAAAAACTACTTATTTAGATTTTTCTTTTAGAAGCCGTACTCGTCACGCACCTACGCCACACCCTACAAGTCAGCAACGCAATACCCACCATTTATCTGCAGAATCCACATGCAAAGGAAGGATAGGATGAGCGTTCGAAGCAATCTTTCGAGCAAAACCGCAACTTCCCTGGGGCGTTTAGCTGCGCGTTGGGGACGGTGATACGCTGAAAACCACTTCTCCGTGTGGTCTACCACCGGAAATCCGTTGGCTGTGCCCGCCAACATCGCGCAGTCCGCACCAGTTTCGGAGGTCCAACACCGTGTCCACCACCGCCTCGCCCCTTGCGCTAGAAACCGATGCAGCGCCACCCACTGGCAATCTGGACATCACCGTGTCGCGCGCGGAGTTGTTGCGCGAACTGACCGCGGCGCAGTCAGTGGTAGAGCGCAAAACGACCATACCGATTCTGTCGAATTTCCTCTTTGAGGCGCAGAATGAACGGCTGACCATTACCGCCACGGACCTGGACCAAAGCCTGCGCACCAGCTGCCCTGCCAAGGTGAAGAAGCCAGGGGCCTGCACCGTGCCCGCGCGCAAGCTGTACGACTACATTCGCCTGCTGCCCGAAGGCGAAATCAGCATCAAGCTGCAGGACAACCACTGGGTGCAGATTCGCGCGGGCCGCTCCAACACCAAGATGGTGGGCATGGCGCGCGCCAACTTTCCCCAGGTGCCGGACTTCCCCGCGGCAGGTGCCCTTAAGATCGCCGCGCCCGCGCTGCGCAGCATGGTGTCGAAGACCATCTTTGCCATCAGCAGCGAGGAGTCGCGCTACACGCTCAACGGTGCGCTATTGGTGCTGAAGGCGGAGAGCATGGCCATGGTGGCTACCGACGGCCATCGCCTGGCGCACGTAGAACGCATCGGTGAGATCGCGGACGGCATCTCTGGTGAGAAAAAAACCCTGATTCCGCGCAAGGCGCTCGGGGAGTTGCAGAGCCTGCTGGCGAGTGGCAGTGGCGAGGAAGACGACTTTGTCGAATTCGCAGACGATGAGACCACGCTTTTCTTTCGCATGGGCGGCCGTGTGTTGACCAGTCGCAAACTGACCGGGCAGTTCCCCAATTACGAGGCAGTGCTGCCGCGCGATAACAACAAGTTCGTCATCGTGCGCAGCGAGGACCTGATGGGTGCCCTGCAGCGCGTGGCGCAATTTGCCGACGAGCGCTCCGGAGCCATCAAAATTCGCCTGGAGCAGAACGAGTTGCGCGTCTCCTCGCAGTCGACCGATTCCGGGGAGTCGGAGGACATCATCGAGACACCGTACAACTACGATCCACTGGTGGTGGGCTTTAACTCGCAGTACCTGATCGACTTCCTGAAGGCGATCGGTAACGCGGGGGAGGTGCGACTCGAGTTCAAGGACGCGCAAAGCGCCGGCCAGATGCGTCCAGAGGACGGCAACGAGAACCAGAAGTACCGCTACATCCTGATGCCCATGCGGATCTGAGAGTACTTCTAAGTTTTAAACCTTCTATTTGACTTTGCAGGTAAGATGAGCCCTTTCTTCAAAAGTCTAGACCTTCCGGATGCACCGGACATTATTCCTGAGGAGCAGCTACCGCATCAATTAGCTCTAATAGAGATTGCTGCGGAGAAGGGAGAAAGTTCAAATGTCCTTGAAGCCATGGTGCGACGTGTGCATCATGGCTCAAGAATAGTAGTAGCCAGCCTTGAAGAAGGTAAAATACTCCATCGCGCAGTCCGTTACCGACAGAAACCGTGGTGGCAGCGTCAACTTGGAAGACCTCCCAACTCCATAGTTGGTCAGATGGGCAGAGTCAATATGGCTGGAGAAAGTGTTTTTTACAGCGTTTTGGGCTCACCAGCTGCATGCTTGATTGAATGTGACGCAGCCATTGGACAAACTTTTGCTGTAAGCGCTTGGAAAACGGTCAAGCGTATGAATTTGCAATCTTTTGGTTATGTTTCAGAAAAAGTAATGAGTCTGAGAACTGAACCAGCAACGAAAGCAGGATGGATGTATCCAGCCACATCCCGTATCCGTGAACGTTTGCTTTGTGAGTGGCAATCTAAAGTGTTCAACAAAGAAGCTGGTGATTACACCTATGCACTTTCTAATGCTCTTACTAAGTTTGGTTTGTCAGATGTCGTAAACGGACGCAGGATACCATCTAGTGAGTTTCACGGCATCATTTATCCATCGGTCGCTGCCGAGTTTCTCGGCGACAACATCGCACTGACGCCTCGATTTGCGGATCAAAACCTACTTTTTCAAGATTGTAAGTGGATAGAGATCATTGACGCCGATATGTTGAAATCATTGCGGCGCCATCATGTGGAATGGCAACTTCTAGATAGAGCGGAGAAGGCTCAGGGCGACGGGCACTTGATCTGGATGGGTGAACCTACCGGTTTCACGCACTATAGTTGGTTCTGACCCGTCAAGCGGACCTGGTCCTAGTGGCCGCGTTCAGATCCTGCCGTTAATGCTGTATTTGCGCCGCAAATCCTGCCTGCTGCGCCTGACACTGGGAAGGAATCCTGCGAGCGAAACGATGGGACACAGCAGAAAGCAGCCAGGCGGAAAGTGCGCATGGTTGCCTACCGTACGACACCAAGGGTAGGCAACGGAGACTCCAGGTAGAGCTTAGGAAGCACCGGGTACACTACTGAACGATGAGTTGGTTTAAGCGGCAGGATAATGCCATCCAGAGTGAAACGGAGCGCACGGTGCGCACGGAGGGGCTTTGGGTCAAATGCCCGCAATGTGGCCGGGCAATCTTCCGCGCAGAGCTGGAAAGCAATCTTCAGGTGTGCCCACACTGCAGCTACCACTTCAAGATGGATGCACGCACCCGTATTGCCAACCTGCTGGAACCGGGCTACCAGTTGGTGGACATGGAGCTGGTTTCGACCGATCCGCTCAATTTCTGTGACCTGAAGCCTTACAAGAAGCGTCTGGCCGAGGCACAGGCGAAGACCGGCCTGAACGACGCTATTGTGAATGCCACCGGGAAGCTTGGCGACCAGGACATCGTCATCTCCGCCATGGAGTACAGCTTTATCGGCGGCAGCATGGGAGCAGCAGTGGGTGAGACGATTGCCCGCGCGGTGGATCGCTGCGTGGCAACACGGCATCCGCTGCTCATCATTTCCGCGAGTGGCGGCGCGCGCATGATGGAAGGCATTGTGAGCTTGATGCAGCTGGCAAAAATCTCCACGGCGCTGGGTCGATTGGCAGACGCAAAGGTGCCGTACATCAGCTTGATGACCGACCCCACTACGGGTGGCGTAACGGCCAGCTTTGCCATGCTGGGCGATCTCAACATCGCGGAACCGGGTGCGCTCATCGGCTTTGCTGGCCCGCGTGTGATTGAGCAGACCATTCGGCAGAAGCTGCCGGAAGGCTTTCAGCGATCGGAGTTCCTGCTGAAGCACGGGTTTCTGGACGCAGTCGTGCCTCGGAGGGAGTTAAAGCCCTACCTGCAGCGCGCCTTTGCCTGGATGACTAATTGATGGTTACCCCGGCACTTCGTTGACGGCATAAACTTACCCGCCCCCAGTACTTGCCAGGAAGCGACAGAACGGCGGTCTGTGTTTCCTGTTACGGAGTTTATCCGTCATAGGACGCACAGTAGGTGGGTGCTTTGTGCCTGACTTGGCGTTACCCTCGCCAGAGGCTGTGCAGCGCACACCGCAGAGGGTTTGCTTAATGTCGGTTCGTAGTCGTAGTCTGAAAGGCTTTTTGTGCCTCGCCGCTAGTGCCCTGCTCGGGTCACTGGCCCCTGCCCAACAGCCCGTGCAGCGGTTGAGCCGTGTGCCGATGGCGGGAGAAGCCCGCGTTGCTCTGCGCGATACAGGCGGCACGCACGCTGCGCGCGCTCAGCAGTTGGGTTCTCTTCCCAGCGACACGGCGCTCACCAGCCTGTCACTCGTACTGAAGCCCACGGATGTCCAGGATGCCGCACTGACCCAGCTGCTGGCAGACCAGCAGAACCCAGCCTCGGCAAGCTACCAGCACTGGCTGACGCCAGAGCAGTTTGGCGAACGGTTCGGCGCGGCGCAGGCCGATATCAAGCTGATTGAGAGCTGGCTACAAAATAACGGGTTTGTCGTACAAGCAGTGTCTGCTAGCCGCAACCGCATCGTGTTTTCCGGTTCAGCGGCCATGGTGGAGAGCGCTTTCAGCACACCTCTGCAGCGCTACCGCCGGAATGGCCGGGAGTTCTTTGAAAACAGGGATGCCGTGCAGCTGCCGCAATCGTTGGCGGCCGTGGTCAGCGGCGTAACCGGGCTTAGCAGCTTTCGCCTACCCGCCCCGCAGGCACGGCGGACGGCGCAGGTGACGGCTTCGCCGGACTACACCACGTCAACCGGAATGCACTACCTGGTGCCGGATGACCTGCGGACCATCTACGGTACCAACACGCTGATTGGCTCCGGCTACAACGGCAACGGTATCAAGATTGGTATCATCGGCCAGTCCGCCGTGGACACGACGCAGCTCACGTATTTCCAGCAGAAGACCGGCCAGACGCAGAATCTGCCCACCATGGTGTTGGTGCCCAGCACCGGTGTGAGCAATAAGGTCAGCGGCGACGAGGGCGAGTCGGAACTGGACCTGGAGTATTCCAGCGGCAACGCACCCGGTGCATCCATCCAGTTCATTTACACGGGCTGCACCAGCAGCTCCAGCAGCAGTGCACTCTCCGCAACGGTCAACTGCAACAACAACGGCGTGTTTGACGCTATCACCTACGCCGTTACCAACAATCTGGCCCCCATTCTCTCGCTCAGCTACGGCGGCTGCGAGACCGAGGATGCCACCTATGCCACCAGCACGCTGGAGCCGGTATTACGGCAGGCCAATGCCCAAGGGCAGACCATTTTGGTGTCCTCCGGCGACTCTGGCGCTGCAGGCTGCGAGAGCAATCCCTCCGCCAATGTCGCAACCGCAGGCCTGGCCGTGTCCTATCCGGCGTCGTCGCCGTATGTGACGGGTGTGGGTGGCACCACCTTGCCTGCTTCGGACGACCAAGGCGGTTACTTCAGCAGCACGGATAACACCTACCTTGGTTCCGCCACGGGCTATATGCCGGAGACGGCCTGGAACGACACATCCGCGAGCTTTGATGGTGGGGCCTTATCGGCCAGTGGTGGCGGCGTGAGCAAGATCTTTGCCAAGCCCTCATGGCAGGCGGGTACCGGCGTGCCAGCGGATGGCCACCGGGATGTGCCGGACGTCGCCTTTCCGGCCAATGTGACCGAACACGCGTACCTGACCTGCGACGCGGACGGTCCGTGCACCAGTGGCACGAAGAGCTTTACGCTGAGCAGAACGAACGGTGATGGCGGCGGCGTGGGCGGCACCTCTGCGGCAGCGCCCACCTTTGCTGGCATGCTGGCGATTGCGGAGCAGGCCAACGGCAGCAAGGCCCTGGGAAACCTGAACCCCAGCCTGTACGCGCTGGCAGCGGGCAGCAGCGCCAGTACGATCTTCCACGACATCACGACGGGCAACAACAGCGTGGCGTGTACCGCGGGCACCGTCGATTGCACCACCGGGACGCTGGGCTACAGCGCTGGTACGGGCTATGACCTGGTCACGGGGCTCGGCTCCATCGCCATTCCGGCGCTGCGGACTGCTTTGCAATCGGTGAGCGTCACCAGTAACAATACGGCTACGGTTTCTCTCACCGCGTCCACCACCACGCCCCTGCTTAACAGCTCGGTCACCTTTACCGCTGCAGTGACAGGCAGCGCTGGTACGCCTGCTGGAACAATCACGTTCACGGTCGATGGTGGTGCCGGAACGCCTGTCACGCTTTCCTCGGGCGTGGCGCAGTACGTTTTGAGCAGCGGCTTTTCAACGGCCGGCACGCACACGGTGGTGGCTGCGTATTCGGGCGGCGGCAGCTATGGCGCCGCATCGGCCACGCTCGGCGTGACGGCGACGGCAGGCTCCGGCAGTATTGCCATGACCAGCTCGCCTTCAACCCTGACCATTTCCGCAGGGAACAGCGGCACGGAAGCGGTCACGCTGGTGTCCAGCGGCTTCGTGGGCGCACTCACGTTCCGCGGAACCCTGCTCAGTTCCACAAGCAGTACATTTCCATATTGCCTTTCCATCAACCCTGCTTCCGTAAGCCTCACAGCGAACGCGACACAGACCGCGACGCTCACCGTTAACACGGCTTCCACCTGCTCCAGCAAGACAGGCAATGTGACGGTAAGTGGCATCCAGTCACAAAGCGCGGAGGTCAACAAGCAACTCGCGCCCACCCATGAGAGTACCGTGCTGCGTGCCGGCCTTCTTCTGCTATCGGCAGGGCTGCTTGGGTTGGCTGGCCGTCGCCATGGCCGTACCGGCTCGTTGCTGGCGTTGCTGACGCTGTCCGTTCTGAGCCTGGGCTTCTTAGGCTGCGGCAGTGGCGGTAGCAGCCCGATGACAAGCACGGGAACGACAGGAACGGGCACAGGCACGACCGGCACCGGAACCACGACGACCACCACCAACTCAGCCGTGACCACCGGGACCTATAGCCTGCGCCTGACGGCGGTGTCCTCTGCCAACACCGCGGTGACAGCCAGCACGACGTTCACACTGGTGGTGCAGTAATCTCTCCGTGCAGCCGGGCACACCATCCCAAACGGCCTATCGCGTGGCGCTGCGGCGGGCGGCCCATCAAGTAGCGGATCATCCGCTGGTCTTTGCCGATCCGTTGGCGTTGCGCATCCTGGGGCTGGCCGCGGATGGTTCTCGGCAGCTCGGATCAGCCAGCGATCTGCGCGCGCCCGATCGCCCCGGCTCGAAAAGTCTACGAGCCTTTTTGGTGGCGCGCTCCCGCTTTGCAGAGGAGTCGTTGCATGCTGCGGTGCGCGCAGGTGTGCGCCAGTACGTGGTGTTGGGCGCGGGGCTGGACACGTTCGCCTATCGCAATCCTTACCCGCAACTGACCGTGTTTGAGGTGGATCGTGCTGCTACGCAGCAGTGGAAGCACGTGCTGCTGAAGAGGGCTGGTCTTGAGGTACCCTCCAATGCCATTCATGTCCAAACTGATTTCGGGCGGGAACGATTAGGCGACTGTTTGCGGAGGGCGGGCTTTGACGCGGCGCAGCGAGCCGTCTTTGCGTGGCTTGGCGTGGTGCCATACCTGCAGCGATCTGCTTTGGAGGCGACGCTGCAGGACTTGGCGAACTGCGCCGCGCACAGCATGTTGCTGATGGACTACTGCCTGCCCCGGCACGCCCTGCCACCGGTAGAGCAGTTGGAGTTCGATTCGCTGGCTGCACGCGTAGCTGCCGCGGGGGAGCCCTTTCAGACGTGGCTGGAACCGCAGGAGGCGCGCGAGCTGCTGGCCCAGCACGGATGGCGGGTGCGCTGTGATCTGGGCCACAACACCCTCAACGAACGGTACTTTGCGGGACGGGAGGACGGCCTGGCTGTGCTGCGCAGCGGAGCGCGAGTGTTGATGGCTGAACCGATTGCGAACGAATGAGTATCGCTGGCTGAGCAGTTACGACGTCAGTCAGCGCCGTTTACCAATCTTTGGCCGTACAGTGTGTTTGTAATGCTCCTGCCGATAGATCACGGTAACGACCGATATATTGGCTAACACCTCGATGCCGGACTTTCTGCACCAACTCGATCCGACCGTCGCTGCTGCCCTGATACAGGTGCTGCGTCTCTTTGTGTGGCTCGTGTTGCTCACGGTATTGTTTGTACCGCTGGAAAGGCTTTTTGCCCTGCACCCCGCGAAGGTCTTTCGCAAGGGTGTACTCACCGACCTTCTCTACTACTTTTTGAGCAGCCTGTTACCTGCCGTGCTGCTGGCCATTCCACTGTCACTCCTCACGTGGGCTGTGCTGCACCTGTTGCCCGCAGGGTATCTGCACTGGGTCAATGGTTTGCCGTTGGCGGTGCGGGTGGTGCTCTCGCTCGTGGTGGGCGAGATCGGCTTCTATTGGGGTCATCGATGGAGCCACGAGGTGCCTCTGCTATGGGGGTTCCATGCCATTCATCACAGTGCAGAGCACATGGACTTCCTGGTAAACACGCGGGCACATCCGATTGACATCGTCTTTACCAGGATTTGTGGCCTGCTACCGATGTACATGCTTGGCCTTGCCGCGCCCACCCGCGGTGCCGCCGGTCTGGTGCCTGTGCTGGTGGTGCTGATTGGAACGGTGTGGGGATTTTTCATTCACAGCAATGTACGGCTGCGCATGGGATTCCTGGAGCACCTGATTGCCTCGCCCGCGTTTCACCATTGGCACCATACGAATGACGACCCGTCACTCTTTAATAAGAACTACGCCTCCATGATGCCGATATGGGATCGTGTGTTCGGCACGTTGCACCTGCCCGGTGACCGGCACCCGCAGCGGTACGGGATTGACGAACCACTCCCGAGGTCTGTGCTGGGCCAACTGCTGCAGCCGTTCTTACGGAAGC